>NZ_DASSXS010000301.1:0-20260 GCF_035703625.1 Nocardioides sp.
CACCGGTTGCGCAAGGAGCTCGGGGCGCTCGACCTCACGGTGTTCGGTGTGGGCGTCACGATCGGCGCCGGCATCTTCGTGCTCACGGGCACGGTGGCGGCGACCAACTCCGGCCCCGCGATCGCGCTGTCGTTCGCCATCGCCGGTCTCGCGTGTGCGCTGGCCGCGCTCTGCTACGCCGAGTTCGCGTCCACGGTGCCGGTCGCCGGCAGCGCCTACACGTTCAGCTACGCCACCTTCGGCGAGCTGATCGCGTGGATCATCGGCTGGGACCTCGTGCTCGAGTTCACCATCGGGTCGGCGGCGCTCGCCACCAGCTTCTCGGGCTACTTCCAGGAGGTCGTGGGCGGTACGCCGCTCGAGGTGCCGACCGCCCTCGGCTCTGCCGCCGACGGAGTGATCGACCTGCCCGCGGTGCTGATCTCGCTCGTCGTCATGGGAGTCCTGATCGCCGGCATCAAGATGTCGAGCCGGTTCAACCAGATCGTCGTGGCGATCAAGCTGTCCGTCGTCGCCGCCGTGATCCTGTTCGGCGTCTCGCACATCTCCGCCGACAACTACTCGCCGTTCGTGCCGCCCTCCCAGCCGGCGCCCGAGACCGCGGGCAGCTTCTCCGACGTACCGCTCATCAGCTCTCTCCTGGGCTACGACCCGGCGGTGTTCGGCATCGCCGGCGTCTTCGCCGGCGCGGCCATCGTCTTCTTCGCCTTCATCGGGTTCGACATCGTGGCCACCACGGCCGAGGAGGCCAAGGACCCCCAGCGAGACATGCCGCGCGGCATCCTCGGGTCCCTGGTCATCGTGACGGTGCTCTACATGGCCGTCAGCCTGGTGGTCACCGGCATGCAGAACTACACGGAGATCGACCCCGAGGACGCCGCGCCCCTGGCGACGGCCTTCAACTCCGTCGGCATGGAGTGGATGGGCCGCCTGATCGCCATCGGCGCGTGCATCGGCCTGATCGTGGTGGTGATGATCCTGATGCTCGGCCAGACCCGGGTCGGGTTCGCCATGGCACGCGACGGGCTGCTGCCACAGGGGCTGGCCAGGGTGCACCCGAAGTTCGGGACGCCGTACATCTTCACGGTGATCACCGGTCTCGCCGTTGCGGTGATCGGCGGACTCGTCGACCTGACGATCCTGGTCAACCTCGTGAGCATCGGGACGCTGTTCGCCTTCATGCTCGTGAGCATCGGCGTGGTGGTCCTGCGTCGCACCCGGCCCGACCTCCCCAGGTCCTTCCGGGCTCCGGCAGTCACCCTGGTGGCCACGCTCTCGGTGCTGCTGTGCCTGTGGCTGATGCTCAACCTGACCGGTGAGACGTGGCTGCGGTTCCTGATCTGGATGGGGTTCGGCCTGGTCGTCTACTTCGCCTACGGCAGGCGCCACAGCCGGCTGGGCCGCCGGCTCGAGGAGGGACGCCCGGCGTGACCCAGGAGCCTCGCACCGTGCACATCGTCGACGACGTGCCCGAGCTCGAGACCGGTTCGCAGCTGACGATGGTGCTGGTCCTCGACGGCTTCCTCGACGCGGGCAGCGCGGCTGCCACCGCGGTGCGGCACCTGGTGGACCTGGCCGACGGTCGCGTCGTCGCGACCTTCGACGTCGACCAGTTCCACGACTACCGGGCGCGGCGGCCGCCGATGTCGTTCGTCCGCGACCACTACGCGGCGTACGACGCACCACGGCTGGTCGTCCGGTTGCTGCGCGACAGCGGGGACACGCCGTACCTCCTCCTCCACGGGCCCGAGCCGGACCACCGCTGGGAGGTCTTCGCCCGGGCCGTGATCGAGGTCGTGGAGCGGTTCGGCGTCACGCGGGTCGTGAGCATGGGCTCGGTGCCGATGGCGGTGCCGCACACGCGCCCGGTCGCGATCACCCACCACGCCAACAACCGGGAGCTGCTCACCGGGGAGAGCCCCTGGCGCGGCGAGCTCCGGATCCCGTCGAGTGCGCAGGCCCTGCTGGAGATCCGCCTGGGGGAGCATGGCCACGATGCGATGGGCTTCGTCGCACACGTCCCCCACTACCTCGCCCAGCTCGACTACCCCAAGGCGTCCCTCGCCCTGCTGGAGCAGGTCGAGCTGGCCGGCCGGCTGACGGTCGACCTCACCGACCTGCGGACCGTCGCCGAGGAGCGCGAGGCCGAGGTGGCGCGCTACCTGGCGGCCAACGAGGAGGTGGCCGACGTCGTGGCCGCCCTGGAGCAGCAGTACGACGCCTTCGAGCGAGCCGAGGAGTCGGGCACCAGCCTGCTGGCGACCAACCAGCCGTTGCCCACGGGGGAGGAGATCGGCGAGCAGTTCGAGCAGTTCCTCGCCGGGCTCGACGGGCCGACCGACGGGCCGACCGACGGGCCGACCGACGGGCCGACCGACGACTCAGACCCGGAGGACTGACGTGCCGGCATCGGCCGCAGAGCTCGTCGAGCTGCTCAGCCTCGAGGTCATCGACACCAATCTCTTCCGGGGTCGCCAGCCCGACACCGACCGGCAGCGGGTCTTCGGCGGGCAGGTGGCGGCGCAGGCGCTGCTGGCCGGCGTGCGGACGGTCGACCCGGTGTTCCGCGTGCACTCCCTGCACTCCTACTTCCTGCTGCCGGGCGACACGGCGGTGCCGATCGTCTACGACGTGGAGCAGCTCCGTGACGGCCGATCGTTCGCCACCAGGCGGGTCGTGGCGCGGCAGCACGGGCGGCCGATCTTCTACCTGACGGCGAGCTTCCAGCGTGACGAGGAGGGGTTCGAGCACCAGGACGTGATGCCCGACGTCGCCCCTCCCGAGGAGGGCCTCGACTTCGCGGAGCTCGCGCGCTCGCGTGGCGGCGCCGAGAGCGACGCCTTCGTGCGCGAGTGGGCCGCGCTCGACGTGCGCTACCTCGGCAACTCGCGCCGTGGACTCCCGGACGACCCCGACCACCCGGCGAAGGCCCGGCTGTGGATCCGGGTGAACGGACAGCTGTCCGACGATCCCCTCGAGCATCTCGCGACCTTCACCTACGCGAGCGACATGACCCTGCTCGGCGCGACCCTCGTGCCGCACGGGGTCAACATCTCGACGCCCGGCCTGCAGCCCGCCTCGCTGGACCACGCCGTGTGGTTCCACCACCCGTTCCGGGCCGACGAGTGGTGGCTCTACGACCAGCACTCACCGTCGGCGTCCGGCGCCCGCGGGCTCGCCCTGGCCAGAGTGTTCACCCAGGACGGCAGGCTGGTGGCCACCGTCGCGCAGGAGGGCCTGATCAGGCTGCGGGCGACCTGAACCGGCCGCTTATAGCACTACATGGATGTAGTTTCGAGACAGGCGCGCCGGGCACCGGTTACGGTTGAGCACTTTTGAGGCGGCTGACCACTCCTGTTGTCGATGTGACAGGGGTGTCGCCCTGACGTGGAGGTGCTGCCGTGAGGGCGACCGGGAGACTGGGGGCGCTGTTCGCCGCCGCGACGGGAGTCTCGACGGCCCTCGTGCTGGTGGCCGTCCCCGCGCAGGCCGCCCCGCAGAACGACTACCAGATGCCGTTCCCCTGCGGGCAGGAGTGGACCGGCACCACGCGGCCCTCCCACAGCCCGAGCAGCCGAGCGGTCGACTGGAACCGCCCCGACGACGTCGGCGACCCGGTCGTCGCGGCGGCGCCGGGCACCGTGTCGGTCGCCACCCGCAGCTCGAGCGGCTACGGCAACTGGGTGCGGGTCATGCACGCCGGCGGCGAGTCCACCATCTACGCCCACCTGGAGTCGCTCGCGGTCAACGTGGGCCAGACCGTCGACCAGGGCACGCTGCTCGGCGCGCTCGGTACCTCAGGCAACTCCTCCGGCCCGCACCTGCACTTCGAGGAGCGCGACAGCCAGGGGGTGCTCTGGCCGTGGTTCGGGGGCAAGTCGTTCGTGTTCGGGAGCACGTTGGCCTCCGGCAACTGCGTGGACGTCCCCCTGGCCGGCAACTGGCTGGTGGGAAAGGCCGCTGAGGTCGGCGTGTACCGCCGTGCCGAGGTCTCGGTCTTCCGGATCCGCCGTCCGACCCGGCCTCCGAAGGTGATCAGGTTCGGCACGGCGACCGACCAGCCGGTGCCGGGCGACTGGGACGGCGACGGCCGGCTCAACGTGGGAGTGCGCACGGCGTCGACCAAGACCTTCCACCTGCAGACCGCGGCGGGGATCACCGACATCGTGTTCGGACTGGTCCAGGACGCCCCGGTCGCGGGTGACTGGAACGGCGACGGCACCGCCGAGGTCGGCGTCTGGCGGGCGAGCACCGGGAAGTTCCGGCTCCGGGCCGCCGACGGCTCCGTCTCGGTGGCCACCCTCGGCAACGCGGACGACCTGCCGGTGACCGGCGACTGGAACGGCGACAAGGTCACCGACGTGGGCGTCTTCGACCAGGACACGGCCACGTTCACCCTGCGGATCGTGGACGGCGACGGGCTCGCGTGGACCGCCCAGTTCAGGTTCGGCGACGCCGACGACCTGCCGGTCACGGCCGACTGGGACGGCAACGGCCGTACCGACGTGGGCGTGTGGGACCCGGTCACCGCGACGTTCTCCGAGCGTCGTGCCCCGTCGCCCATGGCGGCCCAGGCGAGCTCCGTGACGCAGGTGCGCTTCGGCCGCCCGCGCTGACCGGGCCTCCGGCGCACGTCCGGTCGGGAGCGACCTCAGCTGAGGAATCCGCGCAGGAGCGCCGTGGTTCCGTCGAGGTGCTCGGCCATGGCCCGCCTGGCCGCATCGGCGTCACCGTCGAGCACGGCGTCGACGATGCGGGTGTGCTGGGCGTTGGAGTGCCGCATGTTGCGCTCCAGCAGCGGAATCGCGTCGAGCATCTCGTTCAGCCGCATGCGTACGTCGGCGACGGCGGCGGTCAGCGAGGCCGACCCGGTGACCTCGGCGATGGCCAGGTGCAGCCTGGAGTCCATCCGCCGGTAGTCGTCCACGCTCGATCCCGCGCACTCCTCGAGCCGGCCGCGCAGGTGCAACCGCTCGGTCTGGCTCAGGGGGGCGGACGCGGCAGCCCCGGCCGCTCCCACCTCGAGCACGTCGCGGAGCAGCAGGGCGTCGTCGAGCTCCGGCCCCATCTGCTCGGCGGTCCGCCGAGCCGCGCCCCGGCTCCGGCCCGACGGCTGCTCGGCGCGGACGAACGTGCCGCCGTAGCGGCCGCGGCGGGACTCGACGTAGCCGGCCTCCGCCAGTGCCCGGATCGCCTCCCGCAGCGTCTCCCGGGCGACCTTGAACCTTGCGGCCAGATCCCGCTCGGAGGGAAGCCGCTCGCCGGGTGCCACGACGCCGAGCTTGATCGCCTGGAGCAGCCGCTCGACGGTCTCCTCGAAGGCGTTCCCCTCGCGCACCGGGCGGAAGACGGCCTCGTCGGCGCGACTCGGCGCTCCGTCGTCGGGCAAGCCCTGGCTGGTCACGTGTCGACCCGGCTAGAGCGGAGTCACGTAGGCGGCAGAGATTCCCCCGTCGACGAGGAACGTCGACCCCGTCATGAACGAGGAGTCGTCGCTGGCGAGGAAGGCCACGGCGGCGGCCATCTCCTCGGGCTCGCCGAAGCGGCCGAGGGGCACGTGCACCAGGCGGCGCTGCGCGCTCACGGCGTCCTTCGCGAAGAGCTCCTGGAGCAGCGGTGTGTTCACCGGCCCCGGGCACAGCGCGTTGACCCGGACGCCCTGCCGGGCGAACTGGACCCCGAGCTCGCGTGACATCGCCAGCACTCCGCCCTTGGAGGCGCTGTAGGAGATCTGGGAGGTGGCCGCGCCCATCACCGCGACGAACGACGCGGTGTTGATGATCGACCCCTTGCCCTGCTCGATCATGTAGGGCAGGGCCGCCTGGCAGCAGAGGTAGACCGACGTCAGGTTGACCTCCTGCACACGACGCCAGGTATCGATCCCGGTCTCGAGGATCGACTCGTCCTCGGGCGGCGAGATGCCCGCGTTGTTGAACGCGACGTCCACGCTCCCGTAGGTGCTGTTCGCCTGCTCGAAGAGGTGGTCCACCGCGGCGGAGTCGGTCACGTCCGCCTCGACGAACAGTCCGTCCACCTCCTCCGCGACGCGGGGACCGGCCGTGGTGTCCAGGTCGGCCACCACGACGCGGGCACCCTCCGACGCGAGGCGTCGTACGGTGGCCAGCCCGATCCCGCTGGCTCCGCCGGTGACCACGGCCACCCGGCCCACGAGTCGGCGGCACACGTCGTCGTCGGTGGCGGTCATCTCACTCCTCGGTCGCGATGAAGACGTTCTTGGTCTCGGTGAAGGACGCCACCGCGTCGGGTCCGAGCTCGCGGCCGAGCCCGGACTGCTTGTAGCCACCGAACGGCGTCGAGTAGCGGACCGAGGCGTGGGAGTTGACCGAGAGGTTCCCTGCCTCGACCGCTCTGGACACCCGGATCGCCCGGCCCACGTCGCGGGTCCAGATCGAGCCGGACAGGCCGTACTCGCTGTGGTTGGCGATGCGGATCGCGTCGGCCTCGTCCTCGAAGGGCACGACGGAGACCACCGGGCCGAAGATCTCCTCGACCAGGCTCGGGTGGTCGGGGGACGTCGGCGCCAGGACGGTCGGCGCGAACCAGAACCCGGCGCCCTCGGGCGCCGTGCCGCGGAAGGCGACGGGTGCGTCACCGGTGACGTACGACGCGACCTTCTCGCGGTGCTGGGAGGAGATGAGTGGTCCCATGTCGGTGGCCTCGTCACCGGGGTCGCCGACGGCCACGGAGCTGACCGCGGGCTCGAGCAGTCCCATGAAACGGTCGTACGCCGACTTCTGGACCAGGATCCTCGACCGCGCGCAGCAGTCCTGGCCGGCGTTGTCGAACACACCGTCCGGGGCGCTGGCGGCTGCCAGCTCGAGATCGGCGTCGGCGAACACGACGTTGGCACTCTTGCCGCCGAGCTCGAGCGTCACCCGCTTCACCTGGTCGGCGCAGCCGGCCATGATCTGCTTGCCGACCTCGGTGGAGCCGGTGAACACCACCTTCCGCACCGCGGGGTGCGTCACGAACCGCTGGCCCACCACCGACCCCTTGCCGGGCAGCACCGTGAAGACGCCCTCGGGGATCCCCGCCTCGAGCGCCAGCTCGCCGATCCGGATCGCCGTCAGGGGGGTCATCTCGGCCGGCTTGAGCACGACCGTGTTCCCTCCGGCGAGCGCCGGGCCGAGAGCCCAGCCGAGGATCGGCATCGGGAAGTTCCAGGGCACGATCACCCCGACGACGCCGAGTGGCTCCTGGAAGGTCACGTTGATCCCGCCGGAGACCGGGATCTGCTGGCCGATCAGCCGCTCCGGCGCCGCCGAGTAGTAGTGCAGGACGTCGCGGACGTTGCCCGCCTCCCAGCGGGCGTTGCCGATCGTGTGCCCGGCGTTGGCCACCTCCAGCCGGGCCAGCTCCTCCAGGTTGGTGTCGACGGCCTCGGCGAAGCGCCGCAGCAGCCGGCCACGGTCGGCGGGAGCCATCGCCCGCCAGGCCGGCAGCGCGGAGGACGCCCGGTCGATCGCGAGGTCGGTCTCCTCCACCCCGGCGAGCCGGACCGACTCGACCACGCCCTCCGTGGCCGGGTTGATCACGTCGTACGTCGTCATCGGGTCGCCTCCGCTCGTTCGCCCGCCACCCGGGTCAGCGCCGTGAACAGGCGCAGGTCGTCCGGGTCCTCCTCGGGGTGCCACTGGACCCCCAGCACCCACCGTGCGCCGGGGAGCTCGACTGCCTCGACGAGTCCGTCGGCCGCCCAGGCGGTCGGGACGAGCCGCGTGCCCTGCTCCGACAGCCCCTGGCGGTGATAGCAGGGGACGGTCAGCTCGTCCCCGAGGATCCCGGCCACCAGGCTGTCCGGTGCGGTCGTCACCCGGGTCCGCCCGAAGACGCCCACCGCGGGTCGGTGCCCGGGGTGCCCGAGCTCGTCGGGCAGGTGCTGCCGCAGGGTGCCTCCCAGCGCCACCGTGAGCAGCTGTGCGCCCCGGCAGATCCCGAGGACGGGCAGGTCCCGGTCCAGCGCCGCGGTGAGGAGCCGCCGCTCGTGCTCGTCACGGTCCGGGCGGGTGAGGACGGTCTCCTCGTGGGGCTCGGCGCCGTACGCGGCAGGGGTGACGTCCGCACCGCCGATCAGCATCAGCCCGTCGAGGGCGTCGAGGACGCTCTCGTCGGTGCCGACCGGGGGGAGCAGCAACGGTGTTCCACCGGCCCGTGCCACCGCGTCGAGGTAGACCCGCCCCACGATCGCCGCGGGCCTGCTCCAGGTCCCCCACGACGCGTCCTCGAGATAGGTGGAGAGACCGATGCGCGGGCGTCGGGGCTCAGAGCCGCTCGAACCCACGCGAACGCTCCCAGTCGGTCACGGCAGCGTCGAACGCGTCGAGCTCGACCCGCGCGGCGTTGACGTAGTGCTCGACGACCTCGTCGCCGAAGACCTTGCGGGTCAGCTCGGACTGGGCGAACTTGTCGGCCGCCGCGCGCAGGGTGTGCGGGACGTGCGCCACGTCGGAGTTGTAGGCATTGCCCTCGAACGCCGGCTCCAGGGGGAGCTCGTTCTCGACGCCGTGGAGTCCCGCCGCGATGAGCGCGGACACCGCGAGGTAGGGGTTGACGTCGGCACCGGGCACCCGGTTCTCCAGGCGCAGCGACTCTCCGTGCCCGACCACGCGCAGGGAGCAGGTGCGGTTGTCCAGCCCCCAGGCGATCCCGGTCGGGGCGAAGCTGCCCCTGACGAACCGCTTGTAGGAGTTGATGTTGGGGGCGAAGAAGTAGGTGAGCTCCTCCATGCAGGCGATCTGTCCGGCCAGGAAGTGCTCCATCAACGGCGAGAAGCCGTGCTCCCCGTCGCCGGCGAAGACGGGTTCGCCGGACTTGGACCGGAGGCTGAAGTGGATGTGGCAGGAGTTGCCCTCCCGCTCGTCGTACTTCGCCATGAAGCTGACGCTCTTGCCGTGCTTGGCCGCGATCTCCTTGGCCCCGGTCTTGTACAGGGAGTGGTTGTCGCAGGTGGTCAGCGCCTTGTCGTACTTGAACCCGATCTCGTGCTGACCCAGGTTGCACTCGCCCTTGGCGGTCTCGACGTAGAGGCCCGCGCCCGCCATGCCGTTGCGGATGTCGCGCAGCAGCGCCTCGACCCGTCCGGTGCCGAGCATCGAGTAGTCGATGTTGTACTGGCTGCTGGCCTCGAGGTCGCGGTAGCCGCGTCGGTTGGCCTCCTCGTAGGAGGTGTTGAAGATCAGCAGCTCGAGCTCGGTCGCGGCGTAGGCCTCGTAGCCCAGGTCGTCGAGCCGCTGCAGCTGGCGGCGCAGGATCTGTCGCGGTGACGCCAGCACCGGTTCCTCGTCGAGCCACTCGACGTCGCAGAGCACCAGCGCGGTGGCGGGGTGCCACGGGATCAGGCGCAGGGTGGTGAAGTCGGGGTGCATGAGCAGGTCGCCGTACCCGCGCTCCCAGGAGGACATCGAGTAGCCGTCGACCGTGTTCATGTCGACGTCGACGGCCAGCAGGTAGTTGCAGCCCTCGGTGCCGTGCTGGGCCACCTCGTCCATGAAGTAGCGGGCGGCGCAGCGCTTGCCCTGCAGCCGTCCCTGCATGTCGGTGATCGCGACGAGCACGGTGTCGATGTCACCGGAGTCGACGAGCTTTCCGAGCTGGTCGAGCGTCAGCATCCCCGGGTTGTGCGATGACTTGCCCATCGGAACCTCTCTTGCACCCATTGGCCTGAAGACAGTCCATTTGCCGTTCATCGAACACCCGGCCTCGCCGGGTGTCAATGATCCTGGAGCGCTCCCCGGGGGCTGCGGAGCATCTCTTGACAGCGCCGCCCAGCGGCGTAAATTCATCGACTACCGAGTAATGGTCCACGAACAAACCAATCATGCCGAGGCCTCTCGGGATGCCGGAGGAGACCGGAGGGATCATGAGCAGCAGCGAGCGCCACCACGTGCACGGGGTGGACTACGAGGGGGTCGGCAAGGACTACCTCCAGAAGCGACAGCTGCAGCAGGGTGCCGCCGGCTGGGTCCTGCTCGCCGGGCTCGGCGTCGCCTACGTGATCTCCGGTGACTTCGCCGGCTGGAACTTCGGCCTGGCCGAGGGTGGCTGGGGCGGGCTCCTCATCGCCACCGTCCTGATGGCGACGATGTACACCTGCATGGTGTTCGGGCTCGCCGAGATGGCCTCCGCGATCCCGGTCGCCGGCGCCGGCTACGGCTTCGCCCGCCGGGCGCTCGGGCCCCTCGGCGGGTTCGCGACCGGGATCGCGATCCTGATCGAGTACGCCATCGCGCCCGCGGCTATCGCCGTCTTCATCGGGGGGTACGTCGAGGCGCTGGGCCTCTTCGGCCTGACCGCGGGCTGGCCGATCTACCTCGCGTGCTACCTGATCTTCGTGGGCATCCACATGTGGGGTGTCGGCGAGGCGCTGAAGGTGATGTTCCTGATCACCGGCGTCGCCATGGTCGCCCTGATCGTCTTCGTCGTGGTGATGATCCCGCAGTTCGACCCGTCGAACCTCTTCGACATCGAGCCCACCGGCGCCGCGGGCGCGAGCGAGTTCCTGCCCTACGGCTTTGCCGGGGTGCTGGCCGCCCTCGTCTACGGCATCTGGTTCTTCCTGGCCGTCGAGGGCGTCCCGCTGGCGGCCGAGGAGGCGCGTGACCCGAGCCGCGACATGCCGCGCGGCATCATCACGGCGATGGCGGTGCTCCTGGTGACGGCGGCGCTGATCCTGCTCACCGCCCCCGGTGGCGCCGGCAGCTCGGTCATCCAGGCCTCCGACAACCCGCTACCGCTCGCCGTGCGTACCGCCCTCGGCGAGGGCAGCGTGGTCGCCGACTTCATCAACTACGTCGGACTGGCCGGCCTGATCGCGAGCTTCTTCTCCATCGTGTTCGCCTACTCGCGGCAGCTGTTCGCGCTCTCACGCGCCGGGTACCTGCCGCGCTGGCTGTCGGTGACCAACGCCCGGAAGACCCCGCACCTGGCGCTCATCGTGCCGGGCACGATCGGCTTCATCCTCGCCACCTGGACCCAGAACGGCGCGCTGCTGATCAACATCGCGGTGTTCGGCGCCACCGTCTCCTACGTGCTCATGATGGTCTCGCACATCGTGCTCCGGGTGCGCCAGCCCGAGCTCGAGCGGCCCTACCGCACACCGGGCGGGATCGTGACGACCGGCGTGGCCCTGGTCCTGGCCGTGGCCGCCGTGATCGCCACCTTCTTCGTCGACGAGGTCGCGGCCGGCTGGACAGCGGCGATCTTCGTCGCCGCGCTCGCGTACTACTGGTTCTACAGCCGTCACCGGTTGGTCGGAACCGCGCCCGAGGAGGAGTTCGAGGCGATCACCAAGGCCGAGGAGGAGCTCGCCTAGAGGCTCGTGGCGCGACCCAGCAGGTGGGGGGAGCCGTCCTTCGGGCTGGTCAGGGAGAAGCTGTGACCGGAGCCGGTCGCGGCCGTGCCGAACGCGACCGTCCCGGGCAGCAGGATCGGCTTCTTGAAGGCGACCTCGACCCGCACGGCGTCCGGCAGCCGGTTCTCGATCGCCGCGATGCACCGTGCCTTGCTCCACATCCCGTGCGCGATCTGGCGGGGGAAGCCGAGCGCCTTCGCGGTGAGCGGGTAGAGGTGGATCGGGTTGTGGTCACCCGACACCGCTGCGTACCGACGTCCGAGGTCGGCCGGCAGGCGCCACTCGGCGCCACCCGTGGGCATGTCGGTGAACGTCAGGCCGGGCTCGGCGCCCTCGGACCCACGGCCCCGGCGCAGGTACGTCGACGTGGACTCCCAGGCCAGCTCGCCGTCCACCCGGGCCTCGGTCACGAAGTCGACCACCTTGCCCTTGGCGTGGTCCCGGGGCGCCGTGGCGCGGGTCGTCACGCTCACGGTCTCGCCCACCCGGACCGGACGGTGTCCGGTGATCGAGTTCTCCACGTGCACCGACCCGATGGCGGGGTAGGGGAACGCGGGGTCGGTCATGATCGCCATGTGCAGCGGGAACGCGAGCATGTGGGGGTACGGCAGCGGGACGGTGTCCTTGCGGGGGAAGCCGCAGACCTTCGCGTAGGCGTCGACCTCCGAGCGGGTGACCTCGACCGCGGGCCGGGTGAACACCAGCGTGCTCGGGTCGGCGCCGGAGTCCTTGCGGATGCCCGGGAGCAGGTTGACGACGGGCAGGGAGGGGAGCGCGGCCTTCAGCACGGTGGTCAGGCCGGACCCGCCCTCGACGACACGGGGCTCGCTCGTGGGACTCACCGGGATCAGGCTCCGAGCATCATCTGGCCGCACACGCGGACCACGTTGCCGTTGACGGCGGTGGAGCCCGGGTTGGCGTACCAGGCGATGGTCTCGGCGACGTCGACCGGGAGGCCGCCCTGGCTCATCGCGTTGAGCCGGCGCCCGACCTCGCGGGTGGCGAGCGGGACGGCGGCGGTCATCTTGGTCTCGATGAAGCCGGGCGCGACCGCGTTGACGGTGATGCCCTTCTTCAGCTCGTCCTTGAGCGAGTCGACCAGGCCGATCACGCCGGCCTTGGAGGCGGCGTAGTTGGTCTGGCCGACGTTGCCGGCGATGCCCGCGATCGAGGCGACGCCGATGATCCGGCCGTTGTCGTTGATCGCCTTCTGGTCGAGCAGCTCGCGGGTGATCCGCTCCGGGGCGACGAGGTTGACGTTGAGGACGGAGCTCCAGCGGTCCTCGTCCATGTTGGCGAGCTTCTTGTCCCGCGTGATGCCGGCGTTGTGGACGACGACGTCGACCCCGCCGTGCCGCTCCTTGACGTGGTGGGCGATCCGCTGGGGGGCGTCCTTGGCCGTGATGTCGAGGGTGAGGTGGTCGCCGTTCAGCTCCTTCATCACCGCCTGCAGCTCGCTGGCGGCCTGCGGGACGTCCACTCCGATGACCGTGGCGCCGTCGCGGTGGAGGACCCGGGCGATCTGCTCCCCGATGCCGCGGCTGGCGCCGGTGACCAGGGCGACCTTCCCCCCGAGTGGGCGGAGGTGGTCCTTCACCTCGGCGGCCTTGGTCTCGCCGGTGGCGCCGATCCGGATCACCTGGCCGGAGACGTAGGCGGACTTGGGGGAGAGCAGGAAGCCCAGGGTGGAGGCGGTGGCGCCCTCGGCGCCCTCGGCGACGTAGACGAGCTGGACCGTGCCGCCGCGACCGAGCTCCTTGCCCAGGCTCCGGGTGAACCCCTCCAGGGCGCGCTGGGCCACCCGCTCGCTGCCCTCGACGGACTCGGGCGGGGTGCCCAGGACGACCAGGCGCGGACAGGCCTCGAGGCTCCGGAGCAGCGGGGTGAAGAAGTCACGCAGCGCCGACAGCTCGGAGGGGCTGCTCAGCCCGGTGGCGTCGAAGACCAGGCCCTTGTACTTGTCCGCCGCGTCGGCAGTCTGGGTCGAGGCGATGCCGAGCAGGTCGAGGATCCCGGGGAGCGACTCGGCCAGTCGGCCGTTCCCGCCGACCGCGACGGTGCCGTCGACGAGCGGCTCGCCGTCGGCGTACCGCTCCAGCGGGACCGGGTTCGGCAGCCCGAGGTTCTTGACGAGGAGCTTGCCGATCGGGGTCTGCACGAAGCCCTGGTAGCGGTCACTCATGAGTGGGGGATCCTCCAGACGTAGGGGTGTCGCGATCATGTAACTAGATGTGTAACTTCGAGTCCACATTTCGTGATGTGGCGCTCATTGCATTCCCTCGCGCGGGTCCACCGGCAAGGATAGGAGCATGAACTCCCAGACTCGACGGGTCGCCATCATCGGCGGCAACCGGATCCCCTTCGCCCGCTCCAACACGTCGTACTCCGACGCCTCCAACCAGGAGATGCTCACCGCTGCCATCGACGGGCTGGCCACGCGTTTCGGGCTCGAGGGGGAACGAGTCGGCGAGGTGGTCGCCGGAGCCGTGCTCAAGCACGCCCGCGACTTCAACCTGACCCGCGAGTCGGTGCTCGGCTCGAAGCTCTCGCCCGAGACCCCCGCCACCGACATCCAGCAGGCCTGCGGCACCGGTCTCCAGGCCGCCGTCCAGGTCGCCAACAAGATCGCCCTGGGCCAGATCGACGTCGGGATCGCCGGCGGTACCGACACCACCTCCGACGCCCCGGTCGCGATCAGCGAGAAGCTGCGCAAGAAGCTGATGAAGGTGAACGCCGCCCGTGACACCAAGGGCCGCCTCACCGCGCTGGCCGCGATCCGGCCGACCGACATCGGCCTCGACATCCCCCAGAACGGCGAGCCGCGCACCGGCCTGTCGATGGGGGAGCACGCCGCTCTCACGGCGCTGGAGTGGCAGGTCGGGCGCGAGGAGCAGGACGAGCTCGCCGCCACCTCCCACCAGCGGCTGGCAGCGGCCTACGACGCCGGCTTCCTCGACGACCAGATCACGCCGTTCCGCGGCCTCGAGCGCGACTCCAACCTGCGCGCGGACTCCACCGCCGAGAAGCTGGCGAAGCTCAAGCCGGTGTTCGGCAAGGGTGAGGCGGCGACGATGACCGCCGGCAACTCCACGCCGCTCACCGACGGTGCGTCCGTGGTGCTGCTCGCGTCGGAGGACTGGGCCAAGGAGCACGGCCACCCGGTGCTGGCCTACCTCACCGCCTCGGAGACGGCCGCCGTCGACTACGTGCACGGCGGGGAGGGCCTGCTGATGGCGCCGGCGTACGCCATGGCGCGGATGCTGTCGCGCGAGGGTTACTCGCTGCAGGACTTCGACTTCTACGAGATCCACGAGGCCTTCGCCTCGCAGGTGCTCGCGACGCTCAAGGCCTGGGAGGACCCGATCTTCTGCAAGGAGCGTCTCGGCCTCGACGCCCCGCTCGGGGCGGTCGACCGGGCCCGGCTGAACGTCAACGGCTCCTCGCTCGCCGCTGGCCACCCCTTCGCCGCCACCGGTGGCCGGATCCTGATGAACCTGGCCAAGCTCCTGGAGCAGCAGGGCTCCGGACGCGGCGTGATCTCGATCTGCGCCGCCGGCGGCCAGGGCGTCACCGCCATCCTCGAGCGCTGACCCCACCCGTTGAGTTGGGGATTCCCGACCGTTGAGTCGGGGATTCGTGTCACCCCGGCGACGGGACTCCCCGACTCAACGGTCGCGAAGCCCCCACTCGCAGGTCACCAATCCCCAACTCAACGGGTGGCGAGGGCGAGGGCCGAGGCGACCAGGTAGTCCTTGACCTGGTCGGGGGAGACCGTCGCGACCTTGGGTACGCCGGGGGCGGCCTCCTTGACCAGGATGCCGACCCGGGCCAGCTGCAGGGCGCCGAGACCGCTGGCATAGAGGGCGTTGGCCAGCAGCTCGGGGTCGTCGACGGTGAAGTCGCCGGACTCGACTCCCGCCTCGAGTGTCGCGGACAGCACGGCGAGGCAGGAGGAGATCGCCCGGCCGAGCCGGTAGATCGCGGACTCGGAGATCTCGTCGAACAGCTCCGGCCCGCTGCGGCGCATCAACGCCTGGGCGCAGTCGACGAAGGCCGGGTAGGCCAGGCCGTAGTCCACGAACGCCCCGGTCAGCGCGGCCAGCCGATCGCGGGGACTCTCGGGGGTCGACGCGTCGGCGAGGGACGCCGCCAGCTCGTCCAGATAGCCGACGAGGGTGAGTGCGAACATCTCCTCCTTGCCGCTGAAGTGCCGGTAGACGATCGCCCGGTTGATGCCGACCGCGTCGGCGATGTGGTCGATCCTGGCCTCGGCGACTCCCCGCTCGTCGAAGAGGCGTCGGGTGGCGGCCAGGATCTCCTTCTCGCGGGTACGACGCCGCGCAGCCGCCGCGGTCCGGCGTCCGTCGGTCTCCGGGGCCCTGGCCATGCCGGTCATCGTAGGCTCGTGCAACCCGGAGTTGAACACGTGTGACACCACGGATTCCCGCGGGTCAGCGGGCGGCGAACTGCTCCCGCACCTGGTCGACGGTGTCGGCCTCGGCCGCCGTCTTGTCGTCGCGGTAGCGGACGACCCGCGCAAAGCGCAGCGCCATGCCGCCCGGATAGCGCGAGGAGCGCTGGATCCCGTCGAAGGCGATCTCGACCACCTGCTCGGGCCGCACCTCGACGACGTAGTGGTCGCGGATCGTGTCGGGCGAGACGGCCAGCCCGGTGAACCGCTCGGTCTGCCACGCGAGCATCTCGTCGGTCATCCCCTTGAAGGTCTTGCCCAGCATCACGAAGCCGCCGGAGTCCGGGTCGCGGGCGCCGAGGTGGATGTTGGACAGCCAGCCCTCGCGCCGGCCGCTGCCCCACTCGATCGCGAGCACGACCAGGTCGAGGGTGTGCACCGGCTTCACCTTCACCCAGGCCGACCCGCGACGCCCGGCGTCGTACGCCGCGGAGAGGTTCTTGACCACCACGCCCTCGTGCCCGGAGGCGAGCGCGGAGTCGAGGAAACCGGCGGCCGCCTCGGCGTCGGCGGTGACCAGACGCGGCACGCGATGCCGCTCCGGCACCAGCTCCTCGAGCGCCTCGGCGCGCTCGCGGCCGGGGGAGTCGAGCAGGTCGGCTCCGTCGAGATGCAGCACGTCGAAGAAGTACGGCGTGACCTCCACCCCGCTCTCCATGGCCGTCCGGGAGGCGGTCTCCTGGAACGGGCGGGGACGACCGTCCTCGTCGAGCGCGATCGCCTCGCCGTCGAGCACGAACGACGCCGCCGGCACCTCGCGGGCGACCGCGACGACCTCGGGCAGTCGCGCGGTGATGTCGTCGAGGGACCGCGTCACGACCCGGATCGTGTCCCCGGACCGGTGGACCTGGATCCGGATCCCGTCGAGCTTCACGTCGACCGCGACCTCCCCGCCCCCGGCCTTCGCCATCGCGGCCGGCAGGTCGGGCGCGCTCGACGCCAGCATCGGCAGCACCGGCCGGCCCACCTCGAGCCCGAACCCGGCGAGCGCCTCCTCGCCGCCGGTCAGGGCGGCGAGTGCCACCACCGGGGTCGAGCCGGCCAGCATCGCGCTGCGGCGTACGACGCCCAGCGGCACCCCCGACGCCGCCGCCACCGCCTCCTGCAGCAGCGCGTCCAGCGCACCCTGCCGGACCGCGCCGGTGACGATGCCCCGCAGCCAGGCCTGCTCATCGGCGGTGGCGCGGCCGAACAGCTCGGCGACGGCCGACCTCCGGGCCGCCTGCGACCCGGAGCCGGCGATCGCCGAGATCCGGTCGAAGAGCTCGTGGACCTCGAGGACCTCCAGGCCGGGCGAGGCCGCCGGCGGGGGCAGGTCGGCGACACCCCGCCACCCCAGACCGGTACGACGCTGCCGGAGCGACCCGGCGAGGTAGGACGCCACCGTCTCGATCTCGTCCGGGGCAGCAGCGGCCAGCGCATCGGCGAGGGCGGCGACCTTCGCCTTGCGCGACCGGGTCGCGGCGACGGCCCGGGAGGAGGCGACGATGTCGGCGAGCAGCACGCGTCCATTCTGCCGACGAGCACCCCCACTTGCGCGCGGTGTCGGCGGGTCTAGACGCAGTTTCATCAAGGGATGCCGCTCAACCATCACCTCCCTCGATCAATTCGCCGAGGGAAGTGACGGTTCGCCTGCATACCTTGATGAAGCTGCACACCCGGGGCCACGGCCCCGAGGCCCTCACTCACCGATGCGGGTCCGCACGGCGAACAGCTCGGGGAAGAAGGTCAGGTCGAGGGCGCGGCGCAGGAAGTCGACCCCGGTCGACCCACCGGTGCCGGTCTTGTGGCCGATGGTCCGCTGGACGACCTGCAGGTGGCGGAACCGCCAGTCCTGGAAGTTGTCCTCGATGTCGAGGAGCTCCTCGCAGGTCTCGTAGACCCCCCAGTGGTCGTGGGGCGCGGCGTAGACCCCGGCGAAGGTGTCGACCAGGTCCGGGTTGAACCGGTGCGGCCGGGACCAGTCGCGGTCGAGCAGCTCCTCGGGCACGGCGTAGCCCTGGCGGGACAGGAAGGCGAGGAACTCGTCGTACAGGCTCGGCTCGTGCAGGAGAGTCTCGAGCTCCAGCTGGGACTTCGGGTCGTGCTCGAACACCTCGACCATGTCGGCGTCCTTGTTGCCGAGCAGGAACTCGACCTCGCGGTACTGGGCCGACTGGAAGCCCGAGCTGGTCGCCAGGAACGGCCGGATCTCGGCGTACTCGCTCGGCGTCATGGTCGCCAGCACGGTCCACTGGTCGGTGAGGACGTGCTGGATGTGCTTGATCCGGGCCATCCGCTTCAGCGCCGGAGGCAGGTCGTCCGCGGCGAGCAGGGTCCGGGCCGACCGCAGCTCGTGGACCATCAGCTTGAGCCAGAGCTCGGAGGTCTGGTGCTGGATGATGAAGAGCATCTCGTCGTGCATCGGAGGGTCGCTCTGCGGCCGCTGCGACGAGAGGAGCCGGTCGAGGCACAGGTAGTCCCCGTACGACATCCGCGACGAGAAGTCGCGCTCGATGCCCGGCTCGAGCTCCCGTTTCGTGCGGCTGTCCTCGCCGCCCACTTCCCTGGCCACGGATCCAACCTAGCGAGCGTCGACCTACTGTGGTCGGGTGACCGAGCGCGTGCGGACCTGGCGTCCCGAGTGGCCGTGTCCGGTCGGCCAGATCCTCGGCCAGTCCCGGCGCGGCGGCGGCGACCCGACGTACCGCATCGACGGCGCTCGGCACTGGCGCGGGCTCCGCACCCCGGACGGGCCGGCCTCCCTGCTGGTGGAGGCGCGCCCCGCCGACGCCGTCGTGGAGGCCCGGGCCTGGGGGCCGGGCGCGGCCTGGGCGCTGGAGCAGCTTCCGCCGCTGCTGGGCGCGGACGACGACCCGAGCGGTTTCGAGCCCCGGCTCCCGCTCCTGGAGGAGGCGCTGCGCCACCACCCGCACTGGCGCGTGGGCCGGACCGGCCTGGTGCTGGAGGCGCTCGTGCCGGCGATCATCGAGCAGAAGGTCACCGGCCAGGAGGCGTTCGCCGGCTTCCGCCGCCTGGTCCACCGGTACGGCGAGCGCGCCCCCGGACCGGGCGCGGACGCCGGGCTCTGGATCCAGCCGGGCCCGGAGACGCTGCGTGCGATCCCCTCGTGGGAGTGGCTGCGGATGCACGTCGGCCCGGCCCGTTCGCGGACGGTGGTGCGGGTCGCGGGCGTGGCCGGCTCGCTCGAACGGCTCACCGCCGTACCGGTCGACGAGGCCGACCGACGGATGCGCAGCCTGCCGGGCGTGGGCCGGTGGACCAGCGCCGAGGTGCGGTCGCGGGCGCTGGGTGACGCCGACGCCGTCTCCTTCGGCGACTACCACGTGGCGGCCGACGTGGGCTGGGCCGTGCGGGGCACTCCCATGGACGACGACGAGCTCGAGGAGTTCCTCGAGCCCTGGCGCCCGCACCGGGGCCGGGTCGTCGGCCTGATCGCGCTGAGCGGCCTACGCCGTCCGCGGCGCGGACCGCGGATGGCGCCGCGGTCCCACCTTCCGGCCAGATGAGGGGTTACCTTGACCGGCGTGCGCCCCGACCTCGACCAGCTGCGGACCGCCGACTCCGGAGAGGCCGCCGAGTTCTTCGCGTCCGTCGACCCCGAGCTCCTCGTGCAGGCAGTCGCGGCGGCCCCTGACGCGGACCTGCTGGAGCTGATCGCCCGCGACGAGATCCGCTCCGCGGCCGTCGCGGGGATCCTCGGTCGCCTGCACGAGTTCTCCGTGCCCGAACGCGTGGCCCGGCTGCGCGGCGTGATCCGGTTCGACCTCCAGCAGCGAGGCACGCTGCTCGAGCGCCACGCGCTCGCCTTCGACGACGGGACGATGGAGCTGCGACGTGACGCGGAGGAGCGGGCGCCCGCCGACGTCGTGCTCAGCACCAGCGTGCTCGTGTTCATCCGGCTGGTCAGTGGTGAGCGGAACGCCGGCCTGGAGTACCTCGCCGGTGGTCTCGACATCGAGGGCGACGCCGACCTGGCGCTCGGCGTGGGGGGCATCTTCCGGGTGCCCGGCACCGACTCCGTCGCGGTGGACCCCACCGCCCTCGACCCGGTCGACGTGGCCACCGCCCTCAAGGGGGTCAAGGGCGACCACCTGGCCAGGGTGATGCGCTCGGGCTTCCGAGGGGTCGTCCTGGATGAGATCTTCCGCCGTCTGCCCGACTACCTCGACCCGAAGAAGGCCGCCAAGGCCCGGCTGAGGGTCGGCTTCCGGCTGACCGGCGCGCCGTCGGGCGAGGTCGAGCGGTACGTCGTCGAGGTCGACCGGGGCGTCGCCACCGTGACGGCCGGCGACGAGGGCGGTGAGCGGGACGCGACGGTCACCTGCGAGGGCCACGACTTCCTCCGGCTGGCAACCGGTCACCTCAGCCCGATCGCCGGCGTGCTGCGCGGGCAGCTGAAGGTGAAGGGGGACCGG
>NZ_DASSXS010000099.1:0-6697 GCF_035703625.1 Nocardioides sp.
ATCACGATGTCGACGTTGGGACCTGCCACGACGTCGGCGCCGAGGTACTCGCAGTCGTAGCCGTCCAGCAGCGTTCGGTGTGTCGCGTGTCCCGCCACGACCTGTCTGGCGCCGAGGTCGAGGACCCGGTAGTGCCGGTCGTGGCGGAGGTTTTCTCCGACACACAACTGCATCTGGTCGTAGCTTGACTGGTGCATCGATCTCCGGTCCGGCTCGGGGAGCCTCAGTGGGGGTCGAGGATCTCGCGACAGGCGAGTGTACGCAGTCCGACGGCTACGCGGGGGCGACGGGCCCGGTGCGGCCCGTCATCGCCAGTCCGGGTGAGCGTTCAGCCGCGGTCGCGGTGGCCGTGACCCTGACCCCGATCTGCCTGCCTCGCAGCCTGGGGGTGAGCAGCAGCCTGCGGCCGGTGGCGCGTGGCAGCACGGTGCCGTCGGCTCGCCACTGGTAGGTGAACCGGAGCCTGGCGACGTCCCAGGTCCCGGAGTCCACCCTCAGCCACTCCCCCACGCGGACGCGCCCGCTGAGGGTCGGTGACCCGGTGACACGCACCGGTGGTGCCACGCTCAGCTGTGCATCGATGTCCTGTACGGAGGTCGTGTCCGTGACGACCACGTCCCGGGCGAGGCCCGGCCGGCGTACGTCGTCCCAGTACTCGCTGCGGTACATCCCCGGCGCGGCGTCGAACGCGAGCCGGTATGTGCCCGGCTGGACCGCGATCTCGTAGCGGCCACCGGTCGTCAGGGGGCTGCCGGTACCGACCTCCGCGTAGTTGTCCGACGGGTCCCTCTTGAAGATGCGTACCGTCGCTCCCGACGCCGGGGACCCGTGGGCGCCCGTGACCCGCCCACTGATGGCCTGGAGGTCGTCGAGCTCGGCGTCCAGATGGTCCGAGGACTCGCTGCCGACGATCTCGATGCGCTTCGCGGCTGTGCGCGTGGTCGCGTCGTCCCACCACTCCGTGGCGTACCTGTTCTGCCGCGTGTCGCTGAACCTGAGCGTGTAGGTCCCCGGATCCAGCGGACCGATCTCGAACGATCCGTCCGCCGCTGTCACTGTCGGCTCGCTCCAGGACACGGAGTCCTCGAAGTGCCGCGTCTCGCTGACCAGGGCCCCCTCGACCGGCTCACCCCGTGTGTCGGTGACGGTGCCGCGGAGGTAGCCGGCGGGCTCCGCCGTCGCGGCCTGCGAGGGGCGCACCGACGCCGCCGGTGCCGCGATGAGTGCGCAGGCCACGAGCACGACGGCCCACGGCCTTCTGGTGACGACGCCAGTCAACGGACCCCCCATGGTCGATACGGCCGGCCGACGCAGCCTACGTCCCGTCGACGCTCCGCCGAAAGGTGGGCCCGACCTCGCGCGCCCCGTCCTCACGCGGGCGACCCGAACCAGCGGGTGAGCGCGTCCTCGAGCCCGGCGTCGGTCCCCTCGCCCACCCAGGCGACGTACCCGTCCGGGCGGACCAGCACCGCGGTGGGAGCGTCGACCTCACCGAGCACGGGCAGCTCCCAGGTGCCTTCGAACCGCGCGTCGACGAGCCGCACCCGGTCCGTCCACAGCGCCAGGTCGACCCCACCGGGCTCGCCGAGGTCGAGCAGGACCGGCCGGGCCTCGTGGAGCAGGGTGAAGACCCGGCACGGCCCGTTCGCGGTGACCAGGTCGAGGTCGGGCATGCGACGACCGAGCAGCGGGTGTCCCTCGCCGAGCTCGTAGCGGATGTCCAGGCCGGACATCATCGCGGCGTAGCGCGTGCGCGGCTCGTCCATGCTCAGCAGGTCGGCCACGGTCTCGCGCAGGGCGTCGAGGCGCGCGTCTCCGGGCCTGGTGAGGGCGACCTGCGCCATCGTGTTGCGCAGGACGCGGGCACCGACCGGGTGGCGTTCGTCGTGGTAGGTGTCCAGGAGGCTGTCCGGTGACACGCCCCTGACCACCTGGGCCAGCTTCCACCCCAGGTTCAACGCGTCCTGGACGCCGGTGTTGAGCCCCTGCCCACCCACCGGGGAGTGCACGTGCGCGGCGTCGCCGGCCAGCAGCACCCGTCCCTTGCGGTACGCCGCGGCCTGCCGGGTCATGTCGGTGAACCGGGAGATCCAGAGGGGACTGTGGACCCCGTAGTCGGTCCCGTAGACGGAGATGAGGGCCTCGCTGAGATCGCGCAGGGTGGGTTCACCGTTCGACACGACGTGTCGGTCGGTCACCATGATCCTGACCGGTCCGTGGTCGGCGTAGACGATCTCGCCGTCCCGGATCTCGTACTCGACCCGACCGAGCCCGTGGAGGCCGACGTCGTCCTGGCGCGTGCCGAGCTCCGGCTCCTCGGCCATCTCGGCCTCGGCGATCAGGGCACTCGTCGTCGGATCCCACCCCGGGAACTCGATGCCGGCCTGCTTGCGGACGAGGCTTCGTCCGCCGTCGCACCCGACGAGGTACTCCGCCCGCAGCGACTGGCCGTCGGACAGCTCGACGTCGACGCCGGTGTCGTCCTGGGTGAACCCGGTCGCCTCACGACCGCGGTAGACGGGTACGGCGAGCTCGTCGACCCAGCCGGCCAGGATGCGCTCGATGTGGTTCTGCCACAGCCCGAGGCCGTAGGGGTGCCGAGTCGGGAAGTCGCTGATGTCGAACGAGACCCGGGCGAAGCCGGCGACCTGCGCCACCTGTCCCTCCGCGAGGAACCGGTCGGCGATGCCGCGCTGGTCGAGGACCTCGATGGTGCGCGCATGCAGGCCCCCGGCGCGCGAGCCGGGGAGATCCTGGCTGGGGCGGCGCTCGACGACGGCAGCGTCGATCCCCGCCAGCGTCAGCTCGGCGGCCAGCATCAGCCCGGTGGGGCCTCCCCCGATGATCAGTACGGCATGCTCCGTCACGGCCCGGCCCCTCCGATGTTCTTGCCCAGGAGTCGGAGATTCTGCGGCACGAGGGGGGTCTTGCCGCAAGCCCCCCTGCGGGGGTTACCTTGGAAATGCGAGGGCGGGCGGCGGCGCACAGTGGAGAGATGGATCCGCGGGTCGCGGAGGAGGTGCCCATGCACACGGTCGTCACCCGGCCGGAGCTGCCGGTCCGCCCCGGACGTCGCGAGCGACGGGCGGCGCGGCGGCGACTGCGCCGCGTCGACGCGCTGTCGGCACAGCTCGCGCAGCTGCTGGCGCTCCGCACCCTGCTCGAGGACGCCGTCGAGATCGTCCGCCGAGGCTGGATCCAGGGCGCGTGGTTCGCGGTGGACCTCGGCGACCGGACCCGGGCGGTCAGCGCACCCGAGATCGGGCTGACCCGGGACCGCGAGGTCACCGGCGCCTGCCTGGTCGGAGCGGTCGTCCAGGCAGGTGGAGGACCCGAGGCGGTGCGCTCACAACCGGTCCAGCGGGCCCTGGACCTGGTCTGGCACAGCCTGCGCGAGGACGCCGGGCAGCGGGTCCGCTGGTGCCCCGGACCGCCGGTCCGGATGATCCACGTCCTCGACCTGACTCACTGGAACGACGCACCCGAACGGACGCGCGGCGACGTGGTCGAGCTCCTCCGGTCGACCGTGGCGACGGCCGATGCCCAGCGGGAGAGGTGCCGGTCCGAGCGGGCAGCGCTCGCCGGGTCGCTTCACCTCGCTCCGCGCGAGCCGCGTTTCGTCCCGCGCTAGCTGCGTTGGCCTCGCCCCTCGAGGATGTCGAGGTCGCGCTCGGCGAACTGCCGGTGGTGCCACTCCTCGTTGAGGACGACGAGCAGCACCTCGCGGACCGGGAAGCTCTCGGGCGGCGGCCAGCCCGGACCCTCGACCGGCTCGGTGTGAGCGGCGAGCGACTCGTCGGTCAACCCGTCGACCACCGAGCGCACCGTCGCCATCCGGTCGCGGCGCAGCGCCAGGGCCTCGTCGAGGCCGGGGCGGGCCTCGCGGTCCCGCGGGACCCCGGGGGTGTCGGGCATCTCGTCCCAGGGCAGGTCGAGGGGGTCCCACGGCGACGGGTCGCCCTGGATGCCCCGCCGGACCCAGGAGTCGGTCGCGAACGCGAGGTGCCGCAGCGTCTCGATGAACGACCACTCGCCGTCCACGGACTCGTGCAGCAGCTCGGGGTCGAGGCGGCGCGCCCGCTCCACCGTGCCCTCCCAGAGCCGCTCGAGGAGGTCCCAGGCGTCCCGGAAGCCCTGCGGGTCCGTCGGGCGCATCTTCGCCCGGTCGGGGTCGCGCCGGTCGAGCTCGGCCTCGACGAGCGGCGCCACGTCGACCCCGTTCAGCAGCAGGTTCTCGAACTCACCGTTGATCCGGACGTCGCACATCTCGACGCCGTTCATCACGACGCCCCGGAGGTCGACACCGCGGAAGGAGGCCCGCGTCAGGTCGACGGAGCGGAACTCGGCACCGGTCAGGTCCACGTGCTCGAAGCGGGAGCCGGTCAGGTCCTCGTTGGTGAACTCGGCCATGACCGGACGCTAGCCCCTCACACCAGCGACAGGAACATGACGTGCAGGCCGACGTACCCGTGCTCGGGCGAGCGGAACGCGCCCGGCACGGTGCCGAGGATCTCGAAGCCGAGGTCCTGCCACAGGCGTACGGCGGCGACGTTGGTCTCCACCACGGCGTTGAACTGGATCCCGCGGTAGCCCTCGTCGCGGTGCCACTGCACGACGTGCTCGGCCAGGGCCCGTCCGACCCCACGGCCCCGGGCCTCGGGCGCCACCATGAACGAGGCGGTGCCGATGTGGTCGCCGTGGCCGGGACGGTTCGGACCCATCTTGGCGGTGCCGAGGATCCGCCCGCCCTGGTGGCCGTCCTCCTCGAGGACCACCGTCCGGCCGGGAGGTGTCTCCATCCACCAGCCCCGGGAGGTCTCGATGGTGAGGTCCAGGGGGAACGCGTAGGTCTCCCCCGCCTGCACCGTGGCGTCGAAGATCGGCCAGATCAGCGGCCAGTCCTCGATGGTGGCGGGCCGGATGGTCATTCGCCGGTCGACCCGTCGATCGACTCGCGGATCAGGTCCGCGTGGCCGTTGTGGCGGGCGTACTCCTCGATCATGTGCAGCAGGATCCAGCGGAGGCTGAAGCGGCCCTCCTCGGCGTGGTGGCTCTCCCGGACCGACAGTGCGTCCAGCCCGCCCTCGTGGAGCACCTGCCGGATGTTCCGGTCGGCGGCGGCGATCGCCTCGTCCAGCAGCCGGCGCAGCTCGTCGGGGCTGTCGTCGGCGGCGGTGCGGAACTCCCAGTCCGGGTCGGCGTCCCAGTCCAGGCCCTGCCACGGCTCGGCGTCCGGGTTGTCGAGCAGGACCACGCTGAACCACCAGTCCTCGACCAGGGCCATGTGCTTGAGCAGGCCGCCGAGGGTCAGCGTGGACGGCTCGTGCCGGGTGGCCTGCTGGGCCTGGCTCAGCCCCTCGGCCTTCCGACGCAGGGTGTTGCGCTGGCGGTCGAGGAAGGCCAGCAGGCTCTCGACCTCGCCGGCGGCGAGGGGCGGATGGATGCGGTCAGTCGCTTCGCTCACGTCGCCACGCTAGTGGCGCGGACGGCCGCGCGACCACCGAGATCCGCTCAGCCCCACAGGCCCAGCAGCTCCCCACCGATCCGCACGATGAACGCCGCCACGACCACGATGAAGAACACCCGGACGAACCGCGAGCCGCGGGACACGGCCGTGCGGGCGCCGACGTACCCGCCGGCGAGGTTGCAGACGCCCAGCACCAGCCCGACCTTCCACAGCACCGCGCCCTGCGGGACGAAGACGCAGAGCGCGGCCAGGTTGGTCGCCCAGTTGGCCAGCCGCGCCTTGGCCGACGCCTCGAGGAAGCTGTAGCCGAGCAGTCCCACGAGGGTGAACACGAAGAAGCTGCCGGTGCCCGGGCCCAGGGCGCCGTCGTAGAAGCCGATCGCCAGCCCGGTGACCATCGCGACGGCGGTGTGGCGGCGCCCGGAGAACCGCAGCGCGGTCACCTCGCCGAGCCGCGGCTTGAGCACCACATAGGTGCCGACCACGATCAGGGCGACCAGCACGATCGGGGCGAACGCCGACGCCGGGATCTGCGAGGCCGCCAGTGCGCCGAGCACGGAGCCGACGAAGGCGAGCACCATCAGCGGGCCGAAGGTGCGGGGGTCGGGACGGATCCGGCGGAAGTAAGTCGCGCTGCTCACCGTCGTACCGCAGATGGCGGCGAGCTTGTTGGTCGCGAGCACCTGGACCGGCGCGGCGCCCGGCAGCCCCAGCAGCAGGGAGGGGATCAGGATCAGGCCCCCGCCGCCGACCACCGCGTCCACGAACCCCGCGGCCAGCGCCGCCAGGGCGAGCAGCGCGAGCACGGTCGAGGTCGGGTCGTCCACCCGGAGGATCGTAGGGTGCTGGCGTGCGCATCGTGTCCCTGCTGCCGTCGACGACCGAGATCCTGTTCGCGATCGGGGCCGGCGACGACGTGGTGGGCGTGACGTTCGAGTGCGACCACCCGCCCGAGGCCCGGACCAGGACGATCGTGTCCACCTCGGCGATGCCGGAGGGGCTGGCGCCCGCGGAGATCGACGCGTTCGTGGCCTCCGCCGTGGCGCGCGGGGAGGACCTCTACCGCCTCGACGAGGGTGCCCTGTCCGGCCTGGACGCCGACCTGGTGGTCACCCAGGACCTCTGCGCCGTGTGTGCCGTCGACGTGTCCGTGGTGGACGACGCGCTGGCCCATCTCGGCTGCACCGCCGAGGTGCTCACCATCGACCCCCACACGATCGACGAGGTGTT
>NZ_DASSXS010000054.1:0-6819 GCF_035703625.1 Nocardioides sp.
TCAGTCAGTCTCCGCCTTGGTGTCGCGGGCGATGAAGGCGTCCATCATCTCGCGCGCGGTCAGCTTCCCGGCGACCACGGAGTCCACGTGCTCGGCGATCGGTGCGTCGATGCCCGTGCGCCGGGCCAGTGCGAGCAGCGAGGAGCACGACTTCGCGCCCTCGGCGACCTGGCGGGTGCTCGCGTAGATCTCCTCGGTGGTCATCCCCTTGCCGAGGTTCTCGCCGAACGTGCGGTTGCGCGAGAGCGGGGACGAGCAGGTCGCGACGAGGTCACCGAGGCCGGCGAGTCCCATCAGGGTCAGCGGGTTGGCGTCGAGCGCGGTGGCGAGCCGGGCCGTCTCCGCGAGACCGCGGGTGATCACCGACGCCGTGGTGTTGTCGCCGAAGCCGAGACCGACCGCCATCCCGACGGCCAGGCCGACGACGTTCTTGTAGGCGCCACCGAGCTCGCAGCCCAGCACGTCGACGCTGGTGTAGGGACGGAACGCCGGCGAGTGGCACATCGCCTGGAGCCGCTGCGCGACCTCCTCGTCGGCACACGCGACGACCGAGGCGGCGGGCTCGCGCCGGGCGATCTCCGCGGACAGGTTGGGGCCGCTGACCACGGCGACCCGCTCCGGCCCGGCGCCGGTGACCTCCTCGATGACCTCGCTCATCCGCTTGAGGCTGCCGAGCTCCACACCCTTCATCAACGAGACCAGCGGGACCTCCCGCGGGAGCGCGTCGGCCCACTCCTGGAGGTTCTCGCGGAAGGTCTGCGACGGCACCACCAGGAACACCGCCTCGGCACCGGCTGCGGCCTCCTCCGGATCATGGGTGGCCGACACGGTCCGCGGCAGCTCGATGCCGGAGAGGTAGTCGGTGTTCTGGTGCCGCTCGTTGATGGTCGCGCACACCTCCTCGCGGCGACCCCAGATCTTGACCTCGTTGCCCGCGTCGGCCAGCACGATGGAGAAGGCGGTGCCCCACGAGCCGGCCCCGAAGACCGCGACCTTGCCCATCAGCGACCGTCCTTCTTCTTCCGCGCGGTGCGCTTGTTGGGATTGCCGATCTGCTGCACGCCCATCCGGCGCGGGTCGAACCGCTCGGCCGGCGCGGTCTCCCCGCGCAGCTCCTCCACGATCGAGGTGAGGGCGGCCATGATCCGCGCCGTCGCCGTGTTGATGGCCTCCGTGCTGCGGGTCCGGCCCACCAGATCGGTGAGGTCGACGGGGTCCCCGGCCTGCATCGTGACGTGTTGGCGCGGGACCAGGTGCGGCCTCGAGGCGTACGGCGCCAGGATCTTCTGCACCCCCCAGTGGCCGACCGGGATCACCGGGCAGCCGGTCTCCAGTGCGATGCGTGCGGCCCCGCTCTTGCCGGTCATCGGCCAGAGCCCGGGATCACGGGTGAGGGTGCCCTCGGGATAGACCACGACGCACTCGCCGGCCCGCACGGCCGCGACCGCGGCGTCGTAGGCGCCGATGGCGGTACGGCTGAGCCGCTCGACGGGGATCTGGCCGGCTGAGGTCAGGAAGCCCGCCAGGGCCTTGTTCTTGAACAGCCCCGACTTCGCCAGGTAGCGCGGGATCCGGCCGTGGTCGTAGACGAACAACGCGGTCAGGAGCGGGTCGACGTGGGACATGTGGTTGACGACCACGATGCATCCGCCCTCGGCCGGGATCTTCTCGCCGTCGATCCAGGTACGGCGCGTGGTGGCCAGCAGGGCGGGCTTGAGGATCACGACCGCGAGGTCGACCGCCCAACCACGCTTCTGGCGGACTCTGCGAACCTTCACCCTCGCCCCTCGATGGTCACCGGGCCGAGCGCCGGCCGGACGCACCCTGCGTCGAGTGCAGGCTACTCGGTCGGCTCCTCCGACCGGCCGTGACGCGACACCACTCGCGGATCGCCGCGGCCGCGCCTGACAGGATCGAGGAGATGAAGGACCAGGAGCACGTCGTGCTGGTGCCCGTGAAGCCACCGGCCGTGGGCAAGTCCCGGCTGGTCGGCCTGACCGTCGAGCTGCGCCGGGAGCTCGCGGTGGCCTTCGCGCTCGACACCGTGTCGGCGTGCCTCGCGACACCCGGCGTAGGCGCCGTCCTGGCGGTCACCGACGACGCGGCGTTCTCGCAGCGACTGGCCGCACTCGGCTGCGAGGCGGTCCCTGACGGCGTCACCGGAGACCTCAACGCCTGCCTGCGGCTCGGCGCCGCCGAGGCGGTGCGGCGCTGGCCGCACCTCTCACCGGTGGCGCTGTGCGCGGACCTGCCGGCCCTCCGGCCCGATGACCTGGCCACGGCGCTGCGCGACCTCTCGGTGAGTGACCCGTCGTTCGTCGCCGACGCGGCCGGGACCGGCACCACGATGTACGCCGCCCCGCTCGACTCGTTCGATCCCAGGTTCGGCCCCGGTTCGCACGCGGCACACCTCGACGCCGGAGCCGTCGCGGTGGAGGGCGACCTGGTGTCGCTGCGTCAGGACGTGGACGACCTCGACGACCTGCACCGGGTCCTCCGGCTGGGCGTCGGACCCCACACGAGCGCCCTCGAAATGGACTCAGGGTGGGCCGCCGTTTCCGGCGACCCACCCTGAGTCCGCTGTGTCAGGACTTCTTGGCCGCGCTCTTCTTGGCGGTCGACTTCCTGGCCGGGGCCTTCTTGGCGGTGCTCTTCTTCGCCGGCGCCTTCTTGGCGGTCGACTTCTTCGCCGGCGCCTTCTTCGCGGTGCTCTTCTTCGCCGCCGTCGTCTTCTTGGCGGTGCTCTTCTTCGCGGCCGTGGTCTTCTTGGCGGTGCTCTTCTTCGCCGCCGTCGACTTCCTGGCCGTCGACTTCTTCGCGGCGCTCTTCTTCGCCGGAGCCTTCTTGGCCGTGCTCTTGGTGGCCGGGGCCTTCTTCGCGGCGCTCTTCTTCGCCGCCGTCGACTTCTTCGTCGTCGACTTCTTGGCCGCGGCTGCCGCCTTCTTCGTGGTGGCGGTGGCCTTCTTGGCCGCCGGCGCCGCGGCCGCGACGGTCAGCTTGGGAAGCTTCTTCGCCCCCGAGATGACGTTCTTGAGGTCAGCGCCCGGCGTGAACTTCGGCACCGCCTTCTTCTTCGACCTCATGCTCTGGCCGGTTTGCGGGTTGCGGACCGTGCGGGCGTTGCGCACGCGCTTCTCGAACGAGCCGAAACCCGTGATCGCGACCTTTTCTCCCTTGGCCACCTCGCGCGTGATGGTGTCCAGGACTGACTCGAGCGCGTGGGCGGCCGCCTTGCGGTTTCCCTCGAAACGCACTGCCAGCGCGTCGATGAGCTGTGACTTGTTCACTAGCTTCCCTTCCAATGAACCTATGCAGCCGAGCCCGTGCTCGACGTTTCTTCAACGCACGCTAGGGTTTCGTGGCCTTCGTCACAATCAAAACGCCGCACATTGCGCGTGTTTCTTCAATGCGGCCAAGGCCGCCTGATCGGGAATTCGTGCCGGAACACTCCCGACAAGATGCTCAGATCCCATCCCCGCTTGGGGATTCGGGTTCCTGGAAGGTTCAGAGAGTCGCTGGTTTCCAGGTCGGTCGAGTTGACTCGTATGTCGCGATGTCGTCGTCGTGGGACAACGTGATGTCGATGTCGTCGAGTCCTTCGAGGAGTCGCCACCGGGTGTAGTCGTCGATGTCGAAGGAGTCCTCGATCGCGTCCGGTCCCTCGCCGGCACGGACCGTTCGCGACTCCAGGTCGATGGTCACGACCGCTCCTGGTTCGGACTCGAGGAGATCCCAGAGCCGTTGCACGACCTTCTCGTCGACCTGGGCGGCCACGAGTCCCGACTTGCCTGCGTTGCCCCGGAAGATGTCGCCGAAGCGGGGGGAGAGAACCGCCTTGAAGCCGTAGTTCTGCAGGGCCCAGACGGCGTGCTCGCGTGAGGAACCGGTGCCGAAGTCGGGGCCGGCGACCAGCACCGAGCCGGCGGCGTACGCCTCGTTGTTCAGGACGAAGTCCGGGTCGCCGCGCCAGGCCGCGAAGAGGCCGTCCTCGAAGCCGGTGCGGGTGACCCGCTTGAGGTAGACCGCGGGGATGATCTGGTCGGTGTCGACGTTGCTCCGCCGCAGCGGGACTCCGACACCCGTGTGGGTCGTGAACCTGTCCATCAGCTTTCCTCTCCGGTTGCGGGGTTGCCGGACTCGACCGCCGCCGGAGGGAGGTCGGAGGGTGAGGAGAGGGTGCCGCGGATCGCGGTCGCCGCGGCCACGGGGACGGACACCAGGTGGGTACGGCCACCCTTGCCCTGCCGCCCCTCGAAGTTGCGGTTCGACGTGGACGCGCTTCGTTCGCCGGGGGTCAGCTGGTCGGGGTTCATGCCCAGGCACATCGAGCAGCCGGCGCCGCGCCACTCGCCACCGGCCTCCTTGAAGATGACGTCGAGCCCTTCCTCCTCCGCCTGGAGGCGCACCCGCACCGACCCCGGGACCACGAGCAGCCTGGTGTCGGCAGCGACCTGCCGGCCACGGACGACCTCGGCCGCCGCCCGCAGGTCCTCGATCCGCCCGTTGGTGCACGAGCCCACGAACACGGTGTCGACCTTCACCTCCCGCATGGGAGTGCCGGCCTCGAGACCCATGTAGTGCAGCGCCTTCTCGGCAGCGATGCGGTCCTGCGGGTCGTCGTACTCGTCGGGCCGCGGCACGCGACCGCCCAGGGGCACCCCCTGCCCGGGGTTGGTGCCCCAGGTGACGAAGGGGGTCATCGTCGACGCGTCGAGCACGATCTCCTCGTCGAACTCGGCGTCGTCGTCGGTGACCAGGTTGCGCCAGTGCTCCACCGCGGCCTGCCAGTCCGCGCCCTTCGGCGCACACGAGCGGCCCTCGATGTAGTCGAACGTGGTCTGGTCGGGGGCGATCAGCCCGGCCTTGGCCCCCCACTCGATGCTCATGTTGCAGACGGTCATCCGCGCCTCCATCGAGAGCTCCTCGATGGCCGGCCCGCGGTACTCGACGACGTACCCCTGCCCGCCACCGGTCCCGGTGTGGGCGATCAGGGTGAGCACGAGGTCCTTGGCCGTGACGCCTTCCGGAAGGCTCCCGTTGACGGTGACCGCCATCGTCTTCGGCCGCGCCTGCGGGAGCGTCTGGGTCGCCAGGACGTGCTCGACCTCGGAGGTGCCGATGCCGAACGCGAGCGCGCCGAAGGCGCCGTGGGTGCTGGTGTGGCTGTCGCCGCAGACGATGGTCATGCCGGGCTGGGTGAGGCCGAGCTGGGGGCCGACCACGTGGACGATGCCCTGCTCGATGTCACCGAGGGGGTGCAGCCGGATGCCGAACTCCTGCGCGTTCGCGCGCAGCGTCTCGACCTGGGTGCGGCTCACCGGGTCGGCGATGGGCTTGTCCCAGTCGACCGTGGGCACGTTGTGGTCCTCGGTCGCGAGGGTGAGGTCGGGACGCCGTACTCGCCGTCCGGCGAGCCGCAGGCCGTCGAAGGCCTGGGGTGAGGTGACCTCGTGGATCAGGTGGAGGTCGATGTAGAGCAGGTCCGGCTCTCCCGGGGTCGAGCGGACGACGTGTGACTCCCAGACCTTCTCGGCCAAGGTCTTGCCCATCTGGTCCTCCCTCGCATGCGCGACTTCCGGAGCGCCTCGGGGACGCTCGGGCGTACGTCACACACACTACGTCTTGCATCCCATGATCTGAGACGCCAGTATTGCCATATGGACACCACCAGTGGAGTCGGCGTACTGGACAAGGCGGCCCTCGTGCTGACCGCCCTGGAGTCCGGGCCGGCCACCCTCGCCGGGCTGGTCGCGGGCACCGGGCTCGCCCGGCCGACCGCACACCGTCTGGCCGTGGCCCTGGAGCACCACCGTCTCGTCGCCCGCGACATGCAGGGCCGCTTCGTGCTCGGTCCGCGGCTGGCCGAGCTGTCCGCCGCTGCCGGGGAGGACCGTCTGCTCGCGACCGCCGGCCCGGTGCTCGCCCGGCTCCGCGACATCACCGGGGAGTCCGCACAGCTGTGGCGCCGCCAGGGAGACCACCGGGTCTGCGTGGCCGCCGCCGAGCGGCCCAGCGGTCTCCGCGACACCATCCCGGTCGGCTCGCAGCTGACCATGCGGGCGGGGTCCGCCGCCCAGGTGCTGCTCGCCTGGGAGGACCCGGAGCGGATGCACCGGGGCCTGCAGAACGCGTCGTTCTCGGCCGCGGCGCTCTCGGGGATCCGCCGCCGGGGCTGGGCCCAGTCGGTGGCCGAGCGCGAGCAGGGCGTGGCCTCGGTGTCGGCGCCGGTCCGCTCGCCGGGCGGCAAGGTCATCGCCGCCGTGTCGGTGTCCGGTCCGCTCGAGCGGCTGTCGCGCCAGCCCGGACGGATGCATGCACCGGCCGTCCTGGCGGCCGCCGAACGCCTCTCCGAGTCGCTGCGCCGGGCCGCGGCCGAGTAGTCAGCCCACGGCAGCGGCCAGGGAGTCGCGGTCCCAGGCGAGGTCGACGCCACGGCAGGCCAGGAGGTAGTCGACGATCTCCTCGCAGCTGAGGTGGTGGGACTGCCTCAGGCCGCGCGCGATGGTGACGACGTACGGCGGCGCCGGAGCCCGCAGCCCGAGGGACTCGGGGTCGGCGGCGCTGAAGGTCACCACCGGACGCCCGTCGAGCTCCCCGGCGAGGTGGAGGGTCTCGTAGCGGCCGGGTCCGATGACGTGCCGGCGCGCCCTCACCACCTCGGTGAGGTCGAGGTCGTCTCCCGGCTCGCGCCACATCTCCTGCGCGAGCACGTCGGACAGCTGGCCCGCGGTGACGAGGTAGGCGTGGGCCAGGACCGATCCCTCGGCGTCGGGATCGTGGAACGCGATGCCCCCACCCCACGTCGGCGACTCCCAGGCG
>NZ_DASSXS010000268.1:0-3189 GCF_035703625.1 Nocardioides sp.
AGGTGTGAGCAGGCTCGCCCTCGCTGAGGGGGTCCTCGGCTTGCACCTGCCGTGCGGTGTCTTGCATGGTGGGTTGCTGCACATGACCTGGGTGTGCCGTCGTATCGACCCGCCACCCGCGCCGTCTAGCCCCGCGAGTTCATTCCTGTATGCCTAAACAAGCTGGCAAGCACGTCCCCAAGCACCGCAAGTCCCGCTCAGCCCTCGCCGCGCGCCGCGCCCCCCGCAGGGTGCTGCGCAACACGGTGATGCTGTCGTCGGTGGCCGCCGCGGCGACCGCCGGCGTCGTGACCACCGGTATCGCGACGACCCCGGCCGCGCTCGGCACCGCCTCCAAGCGCCTCAGCCAGCCCGAGCCCACCGACGAGCGCACCGAGGCCGCCCGTGCCTCGACGCCGATCTCCCGGTCCGGCGGGCGCGGTGACGCCGCCAAGGCCGAGCCCCGCAAGACCCCCGAGAAGCCGGCCGAGGACGATCTCAGCGACGAGGACCCCCGGGCCATCGGCCGGGCCCTGCTCCCGGAGTACGGTTTCTCCGCCGACCAGTTCGCCTGCCTCGACGCCCTCTACGTCAGTGAGAGCAACTGGGAGGTGGACGCCGACAACCCCACGTCGTCGGCGTACGGCATCCCGCAGGCCCTCACCGAGACCCACGAGATGCCCCCCGGCTACTTCACCGACGCCGAGGTGCAGATCCGCTGGGGCCTGGAGTACATCGCGGACTCCTACGGCTCGCCGTGCAGCGCCTGGGAGTTCAAGCAGGCCAACAACTGGTACTGAGCCCGGGACCTACCCGGCGACGAACACCGTGACCTCACCGGTGTACTCCCGGGGGCCCTCGAACTCCGGCAGCTCCCACGCGTCGTCGTCCGGCCACGAGTTCAGGTAGGCCAGGGCGGTCGCGTGGTCGGCGAAGAAGGCCCGCGTCCGCAGGGTCTCGCCGCGCACCTCGTCGAAGTGGCGTCGCAGCGCCACCTCCCCGTTCTGGGTGCTGAACTGGGTCACTTCCGGGCCGCCGCCCGCGTCCCGGCGCAGGTCGGCCAGGTGCTCGTCGCCGTTGGTGACGGCCAGGAACCGGCCGCCCGGCCGCAGCACCCGGCGTACCTCCGCGAGGGCCCGGTCGAGGTCGGGCACGTGGTAGAGCATCCACAGGGCGACGACCAGGTCGTACGACGCGTCCGCGAACGGGAGGTCGGTCGCGTCGGCCACCTGCGCCTCGACGCCGCGGGCCGAGGTCAGCTCCACGAAGCGCTCCGACTGGTCGGTCGCCACCAGCGTCGCGTCCGGGTGCTCGACGGCCAGCCGCTCCGCGAACCCACCGGTGCCGCACCCGATCTCGAGGATGTCGCGGGGGCCGGACGCGCGTGCCACGGCCAGGGCGATCTGGGTGGGGTCGCGGCCGTCGGCGGCCGGCTGCCAGACCGAGCGGCGGGTCTCCAGCGGGGTCTCGCGCGCGTACTGGGCGCGGACCTGCGCCGGGTCGTTCACGCTCACGGGTGGGTCATGGAGGCGAGATCGAGGGCCTCGTCCAGCTGCTCCTCGGTGACCTCGCCACGCTCGACGAACCCCATCGCGATCACCGTCTCGCGGATGGTGGCGCCGTCGGCCAGGGCCCGCTTGGCGACCTTGGCGGCGTTCTCGTACCCGATGTAGCGGTTGAGCGGGGTCACCACCGACGGTGACGACGCGGCGTAGGCGCGCATGCGGTCGGCGTTGGCGGTGATGCCGTCGACGCAGCGCTCGGCGAGCAGCGTGCTCGAGGTGGACAGGAGCCGGATCGACTCGAGCACGTTGCGGGCGATCACCGGCAGCATCACGTTGAGCTCGAAGTTGCCGCTCGCGCCGGCCCAGGCGACAGTGGCGTCGTTGCCGACGACCTGGGCGCAGACCATCAGGGTGGCCTCGGGCAGCACCGGGTTCACCTTGCCGGGCATGATGCTCGACCCGGGCTGAAGGTCGGGCAGGTGGATCTCGGACAGGCCGGTCGTGGGACCGCTGGACATCCAGCGCAGGTCGTTGCAGATCTTGGTCACGCCCACCGCGATGGTGCGCAGCACGCCGCTCAGCTCGACCAGGGAGTCGCGGGTGCCCTGTGCCTCGAAGTGGTCGCGGGCCTCGGTGAAGTCCTGGCCGGTCACGCTGGCCAGCTCCTCGATCACCCGCGCCGCGAAGCCGGGAGGGGTGTTGATGCCGGTGCCGACCGCGGTGCCGCCCAGGGGCAGCTCCCGCACCCGGGGGAGCACCGCGTCCAGGCGCTCGCGCGCGTAGCGCACGGTCGCGGCGTAGCCGCCGAACTCCTGCCCGAGCATCACCGGGGTGGCGTCCATGAGGTGGGTGCGGCCGGACTTCACCAGGTCGGCGAACTCCTCGGCCTTGGCCTCCAGGCTGCGCTGCAGGGTGGCCAGGGCCGGGATCAGCTGGTCCACAACCGCCAGCGTGGCCGCGACGTGGATCGAGGTGGGGAACGTGTCGTTGCTCGACTGGCTGGCGTTGACGTGGTCGTTGGGGTGGACATCGCCGCCGTCGGCCGCCACCACCCCGGCGATGACCTCGTTCATGTTCATGTTGGAGCTGGTGCCCGACCCGGTCTGGAAGACGTCGATCGGGAACTGGTCGGCGTACTCGCCGTCGGCGATCCGGCGCGCGGCCCCCGCGATCGACTCGGCCTGCTCCTTGCCGATCACCTCGAGCTCGCCGTTGACCTTGGCGGCGGCGCCCTTGATCAGGGCGAGGGCGCGGACGTGGCTGTCCTCGAGAGGCGTCCCGCTGATCGGGAAGTTCTCGACCGCGCGCTGGGTCTGGGCACGCCAGAGGGCGGTTGCCGGGACCCGGACCTCGCCGAGGGAGTCGTGCTCGATGCGGTAGTCCTGCTGTTCGTCGCTCACCCGCCCGAGGCTACTGCGCCGACACGGGCGACGTGCAGCCAGTACTTCTCCTCGCGCTCCTGCAGCGTGACGTCGTACCCGGTCGTCTCGGCGTTGCCGAAGACCTCCTCCAGGGTCGCTTCCAGCTCCGGGGACACCTCGGCGGACCAGATCGCGACCGCGCCCCCGGGACGCAGGATCCGCCGGACGCCGGTCAGGAACTCCGGCTCGTAGAGCGCGGCGTTGTGCTCGTGCACCAGGTGGCCCGGACCGTTGTCGACGTCGAGCAGCACCAGGTCGTACGACGCGTCGGACACCTCGCCGAG
>NZ_DASSXS010000158.1:0-27358 GCF_035703625.1 Nocardioides sp.
GGTGACGACAGCATCGTGGACCCGGCGGGCGAGGGCCCGCGCATCTGGTTCCAGGTCGTCCCTGAGCGGAAGTCGGTCAAGAACCGTCTCCACATCGACGTCAACGCCAGCGGCGGGCGCGAGGCGCCCCTCGACCTCAGGCGCGAGCGCGTCGAGGCCGAGGTACGACGGCTGGTGTCCCTCGGCGCCACGCGACTGCACACGGTCTCCGAGGAGGGACTCGACCACTACGCGGTCGCCATGACCGACCCCGAGAGGAACGAGTTCGACATCAACTGACCAGGGGCCGGCGCCGAGCGGCCGCTCCGGTGCGTGACTCCCCCAGATCGGCGGCGTAGCCTTGGATCGAGGTGGTCACCGTGCCGATGTGGTTGATTGTCGCGATCGCGATTTCGAGCTTTCTCATCCTGATGCTGGGGCTCGCCTTCGCCTGGTCGAAGTGGATGACCCGCCCGGAGAGTCCCGAGGACTGAGCGCCTGCTCAGGCCGAGAGCACCAGCCCGCTCGTGGGTACGCCGGTTCCGGCCGTGACCAGCACGTGCGCGACGTCGTCGACCTGGTTGACCGACGTACGCCGCACCTGGCGGACCGCCTCGGCGATGCCGTTCATGCCGTGGATGTAGGCCTCGCCGAGCTGGCCGCCGTGCGTGTTGATCGGTAGCCGCCCGCCGATCTCGATGGCGCCGTCGGCGATGAAGCCCGGCGCCTCTCCCCGCCCGCAGAAGCCGAGCTCCTCGAGCTGCATCAGGACGTAGGGCGTGAAGTGGTCGTAGAGGACGGCGGTCTGGATGTCCTCGGGCCCGAGACCGGACTGACGCCACAGCTCGCGGCCGACCACGCCCATCTCGGGGACGCCGATGTCGCCGCGGTAGTAGGACGTCATCACGAACTGCTCCGGCGCACTCCCCTGCGCCGCCGCGGCGACGAACGCCGGGGGGTGCGGCAGGTCGCGGGCGCGTTCGGCCGACACCACCACCAGTGCCACCGCGCCGTCACTCTCCTGGCAGCAGTCGAGCAGGTGGAGCGGGTCGACGATCATCCGCGACGCCTGGTGGTCCTCCAGGGTGATCGGCTTGCCGTAGAAGAACGCCTGGGGGTTGGTGGCGGCGTGCCGCCGGTCGGCGACCGCGACCCGGCCGAAGTCCTCCGACGTGGCGCCGTGGTCGTGCAGGTAGCGCTGGGCCTGCATCGCCACCATCGCGGCCGGCGTGGTCAGGCCGTGGGGGTAGGACCAGGCGTTGTCGAGGCCGTTGGTGTTGACCTGCTCGTTGGCCCACACCGAGGCCCGGCCGAAACGCTGGCCGGAGCGCTCGTTGAACCCCCGGTAGCAGACCACCACGTCGGCGACGCCGGTCGCGACCGCCATCGCGGCCTGCTGGACGATGCCGCACGCCGCACCGCCGCCGTAGCTGATCCGGCTGAAGAACCTCAGCTCACCCATCCCGAGCTCGCGGGCGACCGCGACCTCCGACGACGTGTCCATCGTGAACGTCGTCAGGCCGTCGACGTCGCTGGGGGCGAGCCCGCAGTCGGCGAGCGCCGCCCGGATCGCCTCGACCGAGAGCTGCAGCTCGGAGCGGCCCGACTCCTTGGAGAACTCGGTCGCGCCGATGCCGGCGATCGCGGCCCGGCCGGAGAGTGCCGCCGTCATCGCAGTGTCACCGTCGCCGTCACGTGGTCGCCCCTGACCTGGTCGCCCTGCGCGACCACGCCCACCACGGACACGGTGTCACCGTCGCGGGTGCCGGTGAAGGTGAGCTCGTCGCCCGGGTGGGCCGGCGCGCCGAGCCGCAGCGCGATCCCGGCCAGGTCGACCTCGCCCGAACCCATGTCACGCAGCGTGTCGGTCACGTAGCGCTGCACCAGCCCGGTCGTGGTGAGGATGTTGAGGAAGATGTCCTGCGACCCGTAGGACTGGGCGAGGTCGCGGTCGTGGTGGACGTCCTGGAAGTCGCGGGTGGCGATCGCCGTGCTCACGACGAGCGTGGTCGTGACCGGCAGCCGCCACTCGGGGAGGTTGTTCATTCCTGCCTCCAGACGGGGAGGGTGAGGCCGTCGTCGATGCGCCGGAAGTCGACGGACACGGGCATGCCGATCTCGATCTTCTCCGGCTCGATGTCGACCAGCTCCCCGACCATCCGGACGCCCTCCTCGAGGTCGACGACGGCGAGCAGGATCGGCAGCTCGCGCCCCGGGACGGGCGGGTGCCGGTGCACGACGTAGGAGAAGACGGTGCCGCGGCCGGAGGCGACGACGTACCCGCGGTCCAGCGCCCCGCACTCGGGGCAGGCCGGGCCCGGTGGGTGACGCAGTGCGCCGCAGGCGTTGCAGGTCTGGATCCGGAGCTCGCCGGCCTGTGTGCCCTCCCAGAAGTACGCCGTGTCTCGGTTCTGCTGCGGGCGGAGGACGAACTCGCCGGGATCGGGCACCGGTTCCTTCGGCAGGAACTTCAGCACCCGGAACAGCATGCTGGCGACCACTTCGCTGCGTCCATCGGGATGGGCGACGCGCCACACGTTGCGGGTGGTCACGAAGTAGCCCTCGCCGACGCCGGTCTGCTTGGGCCCCACCACCGACTCGAGCCGGGTGGTGACCGTGAGCTCCTCGCCGACGCGGAGCGGACGGGCGTACTCCTGCTCGCAGTTGGTGCCGAGCACTCCGGTGAAGCCGGCGTCGGTGAGCACGGTCATCATCGAGTGCAGCGGGTCGTCGGGGTCCCGCGTCGGGTGCAGTCCGCCCATCGTCCACACCTGGAGCATCGCGGGCGGCGCCTCACCCGCCCGCCAGCGCGGGTCGGAGTCGCCGATCGCCTCGACCCAGTTGTTGATCATCGGCTGGTTGACCGGGTCGCGGCCGGGTCGCGGCGAGGTCTCGCCCCTGGCCCTGATCCGCTCGGCGGCGGACATGATGTCGTCGTGGGTCGCAGTCTCGGTCATCGTGGGGTGGGTCATCGGGGCACCCGCGGCAGGCCGAGGCCGAACATCGTGATCAGCTCCCGCTGGACCTCGTTGACGCCGCCACCGAAGGTGAGCACGAGGTTCCGCTTGGCCTGCTTGTCGAGGTAGTCCGCGAGGTCCCCGGTCGCGGGGTCGGCGAGATCGCCGTACCGGTGCACGATCCCGGCCAGCACCCGGCCGAGTCGCTGGACCTGGTCGGAGGCGAACACCTTCGACGCCGACGCGTCGGCGACGTCGACCTCACCCGCCTCGGCGGTCCTGGCGACCTGCCAGTTGAGCAGCTCGTTGACGCGGAAGACCGCGGTCGCGTCCGCCAGCGCGGCACGGACGTCGGGCTCGTCGAGGACGCCGGCCCGGTCGGCCCAGGCGGCCACCCGGTCGCGGAGTCCCTCGATCCGGCCCGCGGGGCCGAGCATCACGCGTTCGTGGTTGAGCTGGGTGGTGATCAGCTTCCACCCCTGGTTCTCCTCCCCCACCAGCATGTCGGCCGGCACGCGTACGTCGTTGAGGTAGACCGCGTTGGTGTGGTGGGCGCCGTCGGCGGTGATGATGGGCGTCCAGGAGTAGCCGGGGTCGGAGGTGTCGACGATCAGGATCGAGATGCCCTGGTGCTTCGGGGCGTCCCGATCGGTCCGGCAGGCCAGCCACAGGTAGTCGGCCTGGTGACCGCCGGTGGTCCAGAGCTTCTGGCCGTTCACGACGTAGTGGTCACCATCGCGCCGGGCGCTCGTGCGCAGCGAGGCGAGGTCGGTGCCGGCGTCCGGCTCGCTGTAGCCGATCGCGAAGTGGACGTCGCCGGCGAGGATCCGCTTGAGGAAGAGGTCCTTCTGACGGTCGGTGCCGTAGCGGATCAGCGTCGGACCGACCGTCTGCAGGGTCACGGCGGGCAGGTGGACGTCGGCGCGCTGCGCCTCGTTGGCGAAGATCGTCTGCTCGACCTCGCCGAGCCCGTGGCCGCCGTACTCCTCGGGCCAGCCGACGCCCATCCAGCCGTCGTCGCCCATCTTCCGGATCGTCTTCTGGTACGTCGCGCCGTGGCGGTCGGTGGCCATCTCGCGGTGCTCGTCGTCGTCGGCCAGGCCGGTGAAGTAGTCGCGGAGCTCGGCCTTGAGCTCTCGCTGCGACTCGGTGAGCTCGAGGTTCTTGGCCTGCGGGTCCTCGATCCGGACCGCCTCGGCCGTCAGCACCGGGCCGCCGAGGGCACGGGTGAGGTCGGTGACCCACGAGAAGTAGCGGTGCAGGGGGTAGGTCTCGTCGACGCCCATGCCGCCGTGCAGGTGCTGGCAGGTGTGCAGCGCGGGGAGGCCTTCGACGCAGGTCCAGTGCGCGGCGACGGCGAGGTCGTCGGTCGCGTCGAGCCCCTCGGCCACGCGCCAGGCCGCGTTGTCGGCGGCCAGGCTGACGGTCCGGGACGCGATGTAGACGTCGGCGACCTGCTGGGCGACGGCCTGGAACTCCGCCAGCTTGCGGCCGAACTGCTCGCGGCCCTTGACGTAGTCGGCAGTCAGGTCGCGCGCGCCCGCCAGCACCCCGGCGGCGGTGAGGCAGAGCCCGGCGACCGCGAGCCGGCGCAGGATCCCGGCGGCGTCGTCACCCGGGAGGACCTCGGCCTCGGCACCGCTGAGGACCACCGTGTGCTCGATCGCCCCACGTGAGGAGGGAGAGGGCAGCAGGGTCACCCCGTCGGTCCTCGGGTCGAGGAGGGCGACCACGACCCGCTCGCCGTCGTACGCCGGCACGAGCAGCGCCGCCGCATCCTCGGCGTAGGTCACGCCGATCTTGCGGCCGGTCAGGCGGCCGGCCGCCAGGGTCGTCGCGGGCATCTCCGGGATCCCGGAGCCGGCCTCCCGGAGCGCGGGGGTGAGCACCACCTCTCCGGTGCCCACCCCGGGGAGCAGCCGCCGTCGTTGCTCCTCGCTCCCGGCCGCGGCCAGGACCAGCGCGCCGCAGCAGAGCGTCTCCCAGACCGGCAGCGCTCCGGCCCGGCGGCCCACCTCGCGCAGCAGCACGGAGACCTCGGGCAGGCCGAGCCCCTCGCCGCCGTACGCCTCGGGCACCGGGAGGGACAGCAGCCCGGCCGAGGCGAGCCCGGCCCAGTCGGCGTCGCGGTCCAGCGCCTGACGGACCACGTCACCGACGGCGGCCTGGGTCTCGGCGACTTCAGGGCTCACCGGCGTCTACTCCTCGGGGGTGCTGTCGGATCGGTCGTCACAAACTGTAACCTGTTCTAGTCCCGCCAGCGAGGAGGCCTCGTGTCCTTTCTGTCACCGCGCCAGCTCGTGCGCCGTTCGTTCTACCTGCCCTGGGCCCCGATTCCGGACGGCCGGATGGTGGAGCTTCCGGGGCGAGGCTCGACCTACGTCACGGACACGCCGGGCCCCCGCAAGGACTCCCCCACGATCGTGCTGCTGCACGCGCTGGGCTGCACCGGACTGCTGACGTGGTACCCGTCCGTCCGGCCCCTGGCCGAGCGGTACCGGGTGGTCACGCTCGACCAGCGCTGGCACGGCCGGGGCATCAAGTCCGAGGAGTTCTCGCTCCACGACTGCGCCGACGACGCCGCGGCCCTGCTCGACGTGCTCGGCATCGACCAGGCGATCCTCGCCGGCTACTCCATGGGCTCGATCATCGCCCAGCGCGTCTGGCGCCAGCACCCGTCCCGGGTGGCCGGGCTGGTGCTCTGCGCGACCACCGACCGGTTCCGGTCGAGCCCGTCGGAGCGGGTGTTCCACGCCGGCCTGGAGTTCGCGATGCTGGGCACCCGCCAGGTCTCGCGATCCCGGACGGCGGTGCGGTCGGCCCGGGTGTTCGCGGAGGCGCTGGACCTCGACTCCGACCTGCACGACTGGGCGATGCGGGAGTTCCGCAGCACCAGCCCGTGGGCGGTCGGCCAGGCGGTCGCGGCGCTCGGGCGTCACCACTCGCGACCGTGGCTCTCGACGATCGACGTCCCCACCGCGGTGGTCGTCACCAACGACGACAAGGTCGTCCCGACCAAGCGCCAGCTCGACGTCGCGCGGCGCATCCCGGCGGCGACGGTGCACGACATCGACGCCGGGCACGCCTGCTGCGTCATGGAGGCGGAGAAGTTCGTCCCGGTCTTCGTCGAGGCGGTCGCGACGGTCTACGCCCGCCACCGCGCCCGCCCACCCCGTTGAGTTGGGGATTCCGGTCCTTTGAGTCGGGGATCCGCGTCGCCCGGGTGACGGGAATCCCCTTTTCGACGGTCGGGAATCCCCGACTCAACGAGCTAGGCCTTGGGGGCGGCCGCCTTCTTGGAGGTCTTCTTGCTGGTGATCGGCGTCGCCTGCTGCTGCGCCGCGACGGCCGAGCTGAGCCGGTCCAGCTCGACGGGGAAGCGCCGCACCAGGTCGTCGACGTCGGGCATCGACTCGCGACAGGCGATGATCCCGACGTGCATGTGGCCGTGGTTGGACGCCACCGTGATGTTGACGCCGGCTCCGTGGAACACCGGGCCGAGCGGGTAGAGCGCCTCGATCTTCGCCCCCGTGAAGTAGAGCGGGATCGGCGGGCCCGGCACGTTGGAGATCACCAGGTTGTGCACGACCGGGTGCCGCTCGGCGAGACGGAGCCCGGCGTAGGCGCGGACGGCCAGCCCGAAGGTGCGGGGCGCCGCGAACTCGGCCCAGTCCTGCAGGGAGTCCGCGCTGATCGCGTTGTGGTGCTCCTTGGCATGGCGGTTGGCCGAGGACAGGTCGTCGAGCCTCTCGAGCGGGTCCTCGACGTCGGTGCCGAGCTTGGCGAAGAGCGCGGACACCTTGTTGGCGCCATCGGACCGCTTCGACTCCTCGCGCACCGAGACGGGGACCGTCGCCAGCAGCGAGTTCGACGGCAGCTCACCGCGGTCCTCGAGGTAGGAGCGCAGGGCTCCGCCCGAGACGGCCAGGACCACGTCGTTGACGGTCGTGCCGGTCGCCTTCTTGACCGCCTTGATGTCCTCGAGGCTCATGTCGGCCAGGCCGATGGTCCGGTGACCGGTGATGGTGCCGTTGAAGGAGGTACGGGGCGCCGAGAACGGCGCTGCCATCGCGGTGCCCTCGCGGGCCCGGCCCAGGGTCTTGGTGATCAGCTGCGTCGACGGGGCCAGCAGCCTCGCGGCGGTGAGAGGACGGGTGAGCGTGGTCATCATTCCCCGCCCGAGCAGCTCCAGCTCCCGCGGATCCCGCCCGAACCCGGTGTCGTCCTTCTCGGCGATCGGGGGTGCGTCCGGCTCGAGGCTGCACAGATGGGAGATCAGGTTCGCTCCGGAGACCCCGTCGACCGTCGCGTGGTGCATCTTGGAGAAGACCGCGATCTTGTCGCCCTCATAGCCCTCGATGATCCACATCTCCCACAGCGGCCGGGAGCGGTCCAGGGGCTGGCCGGCGAGGTGGCCGCACAGCTCGACCAGCTCGTCGTACCCGCCGGGCTGCGGAAGGGCGAGCCGGTGGACATGGCGATCGATGTCGAAGTGGGTGTCACGCACCCAGATCGGGTGGTCGAGCTTGAGCGGGACCTTGCGCAGCTTGCGGGTGAAGTGCGGGACGTCGTGGACCCGGTTGTCGATCTCGGACTGCATCCCCTTGAAGGAGTAGCCCTCGGGCATCGTGGCCGGGTCCAGCACGATGAGGCCGCAGACGTGCATGAGCTGCTCGGGGGTCTCGAGGTAGAGGAAGCTCGCGTCGAGTCCGGACAATCGATCCATGGGCTCATCCTATCCGAAACTGGAACGCGTTCTAATTTCTGAGGGTTCTGGACTAGCATCTCAGCCGTGTCCTTCCTGCGTCGACAGCTCGTCACGGTTGCTCTCACGGCCAACGCGATCCGGCCGGTGCCGGGGTTCCGCGCCGGCGTACCGGCCTTCTTCGCCGGCTGGCTGACCGGCGAGCTCGCCCCCCACCTGCTCGCCCTCACCGTCGCGGACGCGGCGGCGAACGCCGCCAGCGGGAAACGGCGCGACCGGACGGGACTCGCCCTGGCCGGCGTCGCGTCCGCCGGCCTGGCCTACCTGGTGGCGGAGAGCCGCAAGGTGCAGCATCACGCCGAGGACGCCCTGGTCGAGGGCCTCGGCGTCGACTACGTCGAGCAGCTGGACACCGCGCCCACCCCGGACGACCTGGCCACACCCTGGCGCAAGCTGGTCAACCCCTTCCGGATGCGCGAGGTCGGGGTGCGGGTGGAGAAGGACCTCCGCTACAGCGACGCCGGCCGCCGCGGCCTCCTCGACATCTACCTGCCCGACGTCGAGGACCTGGCGGGCGCTCCGGTCCTGCTGCAGGTGCACGGGGGCGGCTGGACGATCGGCACCAAGGACCAGCAGGGCATCCCGCTCATGCAGCACATGGCCTCGAAGGGCTGGGTCTGCGTCGCGATCAACTACCGGCTCGCGCCGCGCGACCCCTTCCCCGCGCACATCGTCGACGTGAAGAAGGCCATCGCGTGGATCCGGGAGAACATCGCCGCCTACGGCGGGGACCCCGACTACCTCGCCATCACCGGAGGCTCGGCGGGCGGCCACCTGTCCGCGCTCGCCGCCCTTACTCCCAACGACCCGGACTACCAGCCCGGCTTCGAGGACGCCGACACCACCGTGCAGGTCGCCGTGCCGCACTACGGGGTCTACGACTTCGCCGGTGTCACCGGGCTGCGCAGCGCCGAGCTGCTCCGGGACTCGTTCCTCGCGCCGCGGATCTTCCAGAAGCCCTGGCCCGAGGCGCGCGCGGACTTCGAGGCTGCCTCCCCCCTGCTGCGCATCACCCCCGAGGCGCCCGACTTCTTCGTCCTGCACGGGGTCCACGACACGCTCGTCCCCGTCGCGCAGGCGCGGCTCTTCGTCGACGAGCTCAAGGCGGTCTCGAAGAGGACGGTGGTGTACGCCGAGCTGCCCGGCGCCCAGCACGCCTTCGACATCTTCCCCTCGGTCAGGTCGGCGCACGTCGTCCGCGCCATCGACCGCTACCTCCACTGGCACTGGAACCGCTGGCGGGGCGCGCGGACCACGTCCGGTCCGGAGTCGGTCTCCTCCTCGGGCTGACCCTCGGCGTCAGCGCGGCAGGCCCAGGATCCGCTCGGCAGCGACGTTGCGGAGGATCTGCGTCGTACCGCCGGCGATCGACAGGCACCGGGTCAGCAGCATCTCGTGCACGTCCTGCTCGACCTCCTCACCCCCGAGCACGACCCTGGCGCCGTGCAGGTCGACCACGAGCTCGGAGGCGTCCTGCCGGCTGCGCACGCCGAGCAGCTTGGCCACGCTGGACTCCGCGCCGGGGCCCTGCCCGGCCAGCGACCGGAGCGTGGAGCGGGTGCCGAGCAGCGAGCAGACCGTCGCCAGGGCCACGGCGTGCCCGACGCGGACCTGCTCCGCCGGCGAGGCGGACGGCGCCAGCGAGACCGCACGCTCGGTGCTCACGCCGAGCCGGGACCCGGCCATGGCCACCCGTTCGTTGGCCAGGGTGGTGCGGGCCAGCCGCCATCCGTCGCCTGGTTCGCCCACCACGCAGTCGTCGCCCACGAAGACGTCGTCGAGGAACACCTCGTTGAACATGGCGTCCCCGGTCATCTCCCGCAGCGGGCGGATGTCCACTCCGTCGGCCCGCATGTCGAGCAGGAAGTAGGTGATCCCCCGGTGCTGCGGGACGTCCGGGTCGGTCCGTGCCAGGCAGATCGCCCAGTCGGCGTCATGCGCCAGGGAGGTCCACACCTTCTGCCCGGTGAGCCGCCATCCCTCCTCACCTGCCGGTCCGGTGGCGCGCACGGCGCGGGTGCGGAGGGAGGCGAGATCCGAGCCGGCGCCCGGCTCGCTGAACAGCTGGCACCAGGTCAGCTCGCCGAGCAGGGTCGGCCGCACGAAGCGCTCACGTTGGTCCGCCGATCCGTGCGCCAGGACCGTGGGCGCTGCCCAGCCGCCGATCTTGAGGTCCGGTCGCTCGACCCCCGCCGCGGCGAGCTCCTCGTCGATGACGAGCTGGGTCACCGCGTCGGCGGCGAGCCCGTGGGGCTCGGGCCAGTGAGGGGTCAGGTATCCCGACTCGACCAGGGCGGTGCGCTGCCGGTCCACCGGGGCCGCGGCGATCTCGGCCACGCGACGGCGTACGTCGTCTCGGACGGCCACGTCGCGACCGCCGAGGTCGACCTCCGTCCGGCGTCGCTGACCCGCGACGGCGCGCTGGGCCAGCGACGCCGCCCACGCGTCGGGCGAGCCCAGCAGGCTGCGCAGCGACACCGCGCGCCGCAGGTAGAGGTGGGCATCGTGCTCGAACGTGAACCCGATGCCGCCGAGCACCTGGATGCACGCCTGGGCGTTGCGCACCGCACCGTCCAGCGCGACCGCCCCGGCGACGTCCGCCGCAAAGGCCCACTGGTCGTCGTCACCGCCGGCCACCGACGCCGCGTCCCAGGCGGCGGCCGTGACCGCTTCGGCGGTCTCGAGCATCTCGGCGCACAGGTGCTTGATCGCCTGGAAGCTGCCGATCCTGGCACCGAACTGCTCCCGCACGCCGGCGTACTCCACCGCCGTCTCGAGGCACCAGCGAGCGATCCCGGACGCCTCGGCGGCAGCCAGGGTGACTGCCGCCCGCCGCAGCCGGGCCGCGTCGAGGGCGGGGACGGGCTCGAGCTCGTCGGTCGCGAGGTCGACCGTCACCGACCCGAAGCGCCGGGTCAGGTCGAGACCGGCGGGTCGCGTGCCCGAGGACGACCTCTGGGTCGGCGTCGAGCACTCGACCCGGGCCGCCGGAACCACGAACCAGGCCTCGGCTCCCCCGGGCTCCCGTCCTCCGAGCAGCAGGTGGGTGGCACCGGGCGCGTCCCAGACCACCTCGACCGTGCCCGCCAGGCGCTCACCGACGATCAGCCAGGGCTCGAGGGCGAGCCCGACCCGGGCACCGGGCAGCTCCGTCGAGGGCGGCAGGACGACCGACGCGATGGCCGTGGCCAGGAGCGGTCCGGGCACCAGGCCGTGGGCACAGGCCTCGAGGGCCACTGCCAGGTCCAGCACCGTGCCGCCGCCACCGCCCGCGGACTCGGCCAGCGCGATCGTCGCGACACCCATCTCGCCGACGGCACCCCAGGCGTCGTCGAAGGTCGCGGCCGGGTCGCCCTCCTCCGCGCGGGCGGCGTCGGGACCACCCACGGTGGCCGCCCACTTGCGCAGGCTGGCCGCGAGCTCCGCGTGCTCCTCGGAGATGCCCAGCACCACTACCTCCCATTCGCCGACCCGCCCGAAACTTTCGGGCGGGTCAGCGTGAACGTCTGCATGAGACCACCAGAATTAGAACGTGTTCTACATCCTACGCTGGGCGCCGTGCCCGACACCACCGGCAGCCCCGATATCAACCACGACCTCAGCCCCGTCATGCCACACGACCTGCACGCGCACGCCGTGGCCGCCAAGGGGTTCATGCCCGACGACGAGGGCCTGCTGCTGCACCGCGCCGCCCGCGAGCGGCTGCCGGCCGGGCCGGTCCTGGAGGTGGGCACCTACTGCGGCAAGTCGGCGATCTACCTCGGCGCCGCGGCCCGCGAGGTGGGCGGGACCGTCTTCACCGTCGACCACCACCGGGGTTCTGAGGAGAACCAGGCGGGCTGGGAGCACCACGACCCGTCACTCGTGGACGACGAGCTCGGGCTGATGGACACCCTGCCGACGCTGCGCACCACCCTCGCCCGGGCCGGGCTCGAGGACCAGGTGGTGGTGGTCGTCGGGAAGTCGACCACGGTGTCGGCACACTGGCGCACGCCCCTGTCGATGCTCTTCATCGACGGCGGTCACGCCGAGGTGCACGCCCACAACGACTACACCGGGTGGGCGCGCTGGCTGATGGCCGGCGGCTGGCTGGTGATCCACGACGTGTTCCCGGATCCCGCCGACGGCGGCCGGCCGCCGTACGACGTGTTCGTGCGGGCGCTCGCCGGCGGCAGCTTCGAGGAGGTCGAGGCGCTGGGGTCGATGCGGGTGCTGCGACGGGTCTCAGGGGACGCCGGCGACGTCCTCGTCTGAGACGCGGCACTCACACTCGAGCCCGAACTCCGCGAACTCGGCCGGCAGCGTGGCTCCGCGCATGATGTCGGAGCCGTGCGAGCCCTCGCCGAGGGCGTCAGCCGCCAGGATCACCGCCGCCGCCGTGTACGTCGTGTGCTCGGCCGGCCAGTTCACGGCGTCCGGATAGACGTAGCCCGTCCAGTAGCCGCCCTCGGGTGTGCGCAGGTGCTGCATGTCGCCGAACAGCCGGAGCGCCTTCTCCCGCTCTCCGACCGCGTCGAGCGCGAGCACCAGCTCGCAGGTCTCCGCGCCGGTGACCCAGGGGTTGGTGTCGACGCACCTGATCCCGAGCCCGGGCACCACGAAGTCGTCCCAGCGGCTCTCGAGCAGGCGCCGTCCGCGGTAACCCCGGACCGCGCCACCCAGCACGGGGTAGTACCAGTCCATCGAGAACGTGCTCTTGTCGAGGAACAGGTCGCGGTGCTCGCGCAGCGCGTGCCCCAGGCGGCCACCGGCGAGCTCCCACTCCGGCTGTGGGTCGTCCATGAGCTCCGAGAGCGCCACCCCGGCACGCAACGACTGGTAGATGCTGGAGGAGCCCGCGACCAGGGCTTCCCGGTTGACCGCCGCCGGGCGACCGTCGGCCCACTCGCGCGACCAGGCGATGCCCCCGAAGGGCAGCTGCATCGACACCACCCAGTCCAGGCCGCGGCGTACCGCTGGCCAGTGACGGCGTACGAAGTCGGCGTCGCCGCGGACCAGCCAGTTGTGCCAGACGCCCACGGCGAGGTACGCCGACATGTTGGTCTCGCCGCTGTGGTCCTCGATCTCCCCACCGACGATCTTCATCGGCCACGAGCCGTCCTCACGCTGGGTCTCCACGCACCAGGCGAAGGCCCGGTCGGAGGCCTCGACCTGTCCACCGACCAGCAGCGCCATCGCCGCCTCGACGTGGTTCCAGACGTCGGTGTGCGCCCCGACAGTCCACGGAACGGCGCCGTCGGGCTCCTGCGCGGCCGCGATCACGGCAGCGGTCTGCTCGACCTGGGCGGGGGTCAGCAGGCCGTCCACCCCCGGGACGGCGGCGGCTCGGTCAGGATGCATCCGGCCCCCCCGGTTCGGGCTTGGTGAAGTACAGCACCATGCTCTTGCCCACGATCGGGTTGAGGACCCGCTCCGCGAGACGGGTGGTCCGCGGCCGGCTCATGATGTCCCAGACCAGGACCCGGTGGTAGGCGCGGACCAGCGGATGCCGGTCGTTGTCCACGCCGACCGCACACTTGATCCACCAGTACGGCGTGTGGAGGCCGTGGGCGTGGTCCTTGCCGGTGAACGTCAGTCCCGCGTCGGTGGCCTTGCCGATCAGCTCGGCGTCGGAGTAGATCCTGATGTGGCCGCCGGGCGTGTCGTGGTACTCGTCGGAGAGCTTCCAGCAGACCAGCTCGGGGAACCAGCGCGGGACGGTCAGCGCGATCGTGCCACCGGGCCGCAGGACCCGCACCAGCTCGCGGATGGCCGCGATGTCGGCGGGGATGTGCTCGAGCACCTCGGCCGCCACGATCCGGTCGAACTCCCCGTCGGCGAAGGGCAGCGAGAGGGCGTCGCCCTCCTTGACATCGGCGTCGGCGCCCTCGGGCACCTCGCCGGCCTCCCGCATCGCCACGAAGAGCTCGCGGACCCCCGCCAGCTCGTCGGCGTCCTGGTCGAAGGCGATGACGTCGGCGCCGCGTCGGTACATCTCGAACGCGTGGCGGCCTGCCCCGCACCCCATGTCCAGCACGCGCTCGCCGGGGCGCAGCCCCAGCCGGTCGAAGTCAACGGTCAGCACGAGGGTCCTCCTGGTCTGCTGTCTGTCCTGCGGTCCGGTCGTCGATCGCGCCCTGGTACGCCGCGGCGGTGGCCGCGGCCACGGCCCGCCAGCTGAAGAGCTCCTGCACCCGTCGGCGACCGGCAGCCCCCATCCGGGCCCGGCGGTCCGGGTCGTCGAGCATCCGCTCGAGGGCCTGCTCGAGCTCGCCCACGTCACCCGGGGTGACCAGGTCGGCGCACTGACCGTCCTCGCCGACGACCTCGGGGATCGCGCCGGCGCGGGAGACCACCAGCGGGGTGGCGCAGGCCATCAGCTCCGCGGTCGGGAGGCTGAAGCCCTCGTAGAGCGAGGGCACGCAGGCGATCTCCGCCGAGCCCATCAGCTCGACGAGGTCTGCGTCGCTGACCCCGTGGACGAAGCGCACCGAGTCGCCGATGCCGAGCCGGTCGATCATCTGCTCGGTGCGTCCGCCGGGCTGCGGCTTGCTGACCAGGACGAGCTCGACGTCGCGCTCGGTGCGCAGCTTGGCGAACGCCTCGAGCAGCGTGGCGATGCCCTTCATCGGGGCGTCGGCGCTGGCCATGGCGAGGATGCGCCCGGGGACCCGTGGCCGGGTCGGCGGTGCGAACCCGTCGTCGACGCCGAGCAGGATGACCTGCATCCGGGCGGGGTCGACGCCGAAGTCCCGCGCGATGTCGCGTCGGGAGGCCTCCGACGGGGTCAGGATCCGGCGGGCCTGCCGGGCGACCTTGCCCTGCATCCGCAGGAAGCCGTACCAGCGTCGTACGGCCAGCTTGCGGCGGAGGGTCGGCGCGGCCTCGAGGTCGATCCGCCGGTCGAAGGTGATCGGGTGGTGGATGGTGGTGACCATCGGCAGTCCGAGCCGCTCGATGTCGAGCATCCCGTAGGCCAGCACCTGGTTGTCGTGGACGACGTCGAAGTCGCCGACCCGCTCGGCCAGCAGCCGCGCCACGCGGCGGGCGAACGTCCGGGGCTCGGGGAAGCCGCCGACGCACATGGTGAGGAACTCCTGGACGTCGACCAGGTCGCGGAACTCCCGTGGCCTGGGGACGCGGAAGGGGTCGGGCTCGCGGTAGAGGTCCAGGCTCGGCACCTTGGTCAACCGGACGCCCGGATCGAGCTCGGGATAGGGCTGTCCGGAGAAGACCTCGACCTCGTGGCCGAGGTTCACCAGCTCCCGGCTCAGGTGCCGGACGTAGACGCCCTGGCCCCCGCAGTGGGGCTTGCTCCGGTAGGACAGCAGTGCCACACGCAAACGCCTCGTCCTCTCTCTCGCGCCCTCCGACGTGGGGCTGGATGCCCCGGTTCGTCGGGGTGACACGCCGGGCAGGACGAAGTGAAACGTGTTCCTATTATGCCTGACCGGTTGCTAGCCTAGACGCCGTGTCCCAGCAGAGGATCCAGCTACGGAGGAACCGGTGACCAGCACCAACTCGCTGACCGCCGACGACCTCGGCTCGGCCGCCCAGCGCGACCGCCGCAAGCGCATCCTCGACGCCACGATCGCCCTCGCGACGCGGGGCGGGTTCGACGCGGTGCAGATGCGCGCGGTCGCCGAGCAGGCTGACGTCGCCCTCGGGACGCTCTACCGCTACTTCCCGTCCAAGATCCACCTGCTCGTCTCGGCCCTCGGCCGCGAGTTCGAGAAGGCGGAGGCGGCCGGTCGCGGCAAGCCGATCCCCGGCGACACACCGCACGAGCGGGTGATGTACGTGCTCGGCCGCACCACCCGGGGCCTCCAGGGCGAGCCCCACCTCACCGAGGCCCTCACCCGGGCCTTCATGTTCGCCGACGCGTCGGTGCAGAACGAGATCCACCACGTCGGCATGCTGATGACCTCGATGCTGACCAGGGCCATGCAGCCCGGCAAGACCGACCTCACCGAGGAGGACGTCGCGATCGCGAAGGTGATCGGCGACGTCTGGCTCGCCGCCCTCGTCGGCTGGGTCACCGGCCGCACGACCTCCGAGGACGTCACCCGCCAGATGGACGTCGCGGTCCGGCTCCTCCTGCGCTGACCCGCCCGAAACTTTCGGGCGGCTCAGCGGCTCTGGAGACCGGTGGTTGAGGAGCGAGCGAACGCGCGCGTCACGAAACCCGGGCGGGTCACCCTCCGAAGGCGTGCGTGGCGGTCACGCCGCCGTCCACGGCGATCTCGGCACCGGTGACGTAGGCGCTCTCGTCGCTGGCCAGGAAGACGTACGCCGGCGCCACGTCCGCGGGCACGCCCACGCGGCGCATCGGCACCTTGCTGGCACCGAACTCCATGGCCACGTCGCCCCCGTGGGCCTGGGTCATCGGGGTGTTGATCATGCCGGGGTGCACCGAGTTGACCCGGATGTTGCGGGAGGCGAGCTCGTGCGAGACGGCCTTGGTCATGCCGCGGATCGCCCACTTGGAGGCGCAGTACGCCGACACCGAGCCCATGCCGCCGAGCCCCTCCACGGAGGAGGCGTTGATGATCGAGCCGCCGCCCTGACGCTTCATCGTCGGCACGACCGCCTTCATGCCGAGGAAGCAGCCGCCCTGGTTGACCCGCCAGACCAGCTCCGCCTCCTCCAGGGTCATCTCGTCGATCTGGCCGAAGCGCAGGATCCCGGCGTTGTTGACCAGCACGTCGATCCGGCCCCACCGCTCGATGGTCTCCGCCACGAGAGTGGTCCAGGAGCTCTCGTCGGTGACGTCGTGGTGCCGGAACTCGGCGACACCCTGCTCAGCTCTGGCGAGCTCCTCGGCCAGCGCGACGCCCGGCTCCTTCGCGACGTCGGCGATCACCACGCGGGCGCCCTCGGCCACGAAGGCGCGCACGATCGCCTCACCCTGGCCCTGGGCGCCACCGGTGACGATGGCGATCTTGTCGGTCAGTCGACCCATGGTTCTGTTTCCTTTCGGCTTGCGGGGTATCGAGGCTCGGGCCCTGACGGCCCTCACACCTCAACCTCCTCGCTGCGCTCGGACCTTCAGCTGCATGACGGAGTCCGCCGCGAACCCGACGGCGGGGTCGCGGTCCTCGAAGTAGCCACCGACCTGCTTGGCCAGGTCGTCGAGGCTCCAGAGGTCACCGGAGGCGTCGAACCGCTGCTCCACCACCGGCGCGGCGAGGAGCGCCACCATGCCGCCGTACACGACGAACACCTGGCCGGTGATCCGCTCGGCGGCCGGCGAGGCGAGGTAGGCCACGAGCGGAGCGACGTGCTCGGGCGAGTAGGGGTCGACCGCGAGACCGGACTCGTCGTCGCCGAAGACCTCGGCGGTCATCGCGGTCCGCGCCCGGGGGCAGATGGCGTTGGCGCGCACGCCGATCCGGCCCAGCCCGCGGGCGGTCGAGAGCGTGAGCGCGGTGATGCCGGCCTTGGCCGCCGCGTAGTTGGCCTGCCCCGGGGACCCGCCGAGGAACGCCTCGGAGGCCGTGTTGACCACGCTGCCGTAGACGGGCCCACCGCTCCCCTTGGACCTGCCACGCCAGTACGCCGCAGCGTTGCGGGAGAGCAGGAAGTGCCCGCGCAGGTGCACCCGGATCACGTCGTCCCACTCGTCGTCGGTGAGGTTGAACAGCATCCGGTCGCGAGTGATCCCGGCGTTGTTGACCACGACGTCGAGCCCCCCGAGCTCGTCGACGGCGGCGGCCACCAGGGCGTCGGCCGTGGACCGCTCCCCCACGTCACCACCCACGACGACCGCCTCACCGCCGCCGGAGCGGATCTCCTCCGCCGCCTCGTCCGCCGCACCCGGGAGGTCGTTGAGCACCACCCGGGCACCGGCCGCCGCCAGCGCCAGCGCCTCGGCCCGGCCGAGACCGGCTCCGGCCCCGGTGACCACGGCGACGCGACCATCCAGATCGGTCACGCGTCCTCCAGCGAGATCGCCGCACGCGGGCAGGAGGCGACGGCCTGCTTGACCCGCTCGAGGTTCTCCTCGGTGGTCTCGTCCGTCTTCAGCTGCAGGAAGTCGTCGTCGTCCACCTCAAAGACGTCGGGGGCGATCCCCTCGCACAGGGCGTTGGACTCGCACAGGTCGAAGTCGACCTTGATCTTCATGCTGGTCTCCTCTCGTGTTCCGGGGTTTCGAGGCTCGGCCGTGACCGGCCTCGCACCTCAACCACCGGTGGTCATCTTGTGGTGGTCCCAGGTGGCGAGGTGGTCGGGATGCACCACGACCCCGATCCGCTTCGACACCTGCCGCTCGACCTGCTCCCGGCCGATCTCCCCCAGCTGTTCGAAGGAGTCGGCCCCGACCATCCGGGTGGCCACGGCCGAGCCGATGGCACGGATCCGGTCCGGCTCGCGAACCAGCTCCGCCTTGCCCGTGATCGAGACCCCGCGCAGCTCGAAGTAGTCGACTCCGTCCTCCACGAGGCAGCTGAGCCGCGGGTCGCGTTCGAGGTTGCGGATCTTCTGGCTGGAGCCGTAGGTCCAGAACGCGATCCGGCCCTCGTCGAGCACGTAGAAGAGCGTGGTCAGGTGCGGTACGCCGTCCCGGCCGGTCGTGGCGACCTGGACCTTGAGGTGCTCGGCCAGGAAGGCCGCGACCTCCTCGTCGGTCATGCGGACCGCCTCCCGCGAGCTCGCAGTACTCATGGGACGTCGCTCGAGTGGCCGGGGAAGACGTGGGCGCTCGGGTCGATGGCGACCGCGGCGTTGTTGACGGCGGTGGCGGCCTCCCCGAAGCCGACCGCGATCAGCCGCACCTTGCCGGGGTACTCGGTGATGTCCCCCGCGGCGAACACCCGCTCGAGGTTGGTCCGCATCGCGGAGTCCACCACGACGTGCCGCTTCTCGACCTCGATCCCCCACTCCTGCAGGGGCCCGAGGTCGGCGACGAAGCCGAGCGCCGCCACCAGCGCCTGGCAGGGGCGCGTGACCACCTCCCCGTCGACGTCGATGTCGACCGTCTCCAGCCCGCCGCCGTTCGCGCCGCCGTTGAGCGCGGTGACCTGGGCCCTGGTCAGGATCTCCACCGAGGTGGCCTGCACCTGCTCGACCGTGCGCTGGTGGGCGCGGAACTTGTCGCGCCGGTGGACCAGCGTCACAGAAGCGGCCAGCGGCTCGAGGTGGAGGGCCCAGTCGAAGGCACTGTCGCCGCCCCCGACGATGACGACGTCCTTGCCGGCGTACGGGGCGAAGCTCGGGACGAAGAACTCCAGGCCCTTGCCGAGCCAGCCGTCGCCGGCCGGGAGCGGGCGGGGGCTGAACTTGCCGATGCCCGCGGTGATCAGCACCGCCTTGGCGCGGATCTCGGTCCCGTCGTCGAGGCCGATGGTGACGCTGTCCGCGTCGTGGCGCAGGCTCGTCGCGGTCCGGTCGAGGAAGTACTCAGGCTTGGCCGTCCCGGCCTGCTCCACCAGCCCGTCCACCAGGTCACGACCCTTGACGTTGGGGAAGCCGGCAACGTCGAAGATCGCCTTCTCCGGGTACATCGCGGTGATCTGACCGCCCAGCTCCGGCAGCGAGTCGACCACCGCGACCCGGAATCCGCGGAAGCCCGCGTAGTAGGCGGCGAACAGGCCGGTCGGCCCGGCGCCCACGATCAGCAGGTCGGTCTCGGCACGTGAGGGTTGGGAGGTCACGTCAGGATCCTTCCCCTTCACGCGTCACGGGCTCAAGGCCCCGGCCACCCCCAGCCTACTGAAACACGTTCTAATTTCGACAGGCTCAATCCAGAAGTTTTCTACTTGGTCTCGATGTCGGAGACCAGCCATCCCTGCTCGGTGTCCACCACCGTGACCAGCGCCCGGTAGGGCGTGTAGGACGTGTCCTTGCCGTCGGTCGTGACGTACTGGTTGAGGAAGAGCAGTGCCTCCACCTGGCTCGGTGAGGCGCGGACGACGCCGGCGGCGGCGACCTCGACCTGGACCTCCTTCCTGGCGTCGACGAACTGCTCGCGCACGTCCTCCGCGGTCTGGCGGTAGCGGCCGGCGAACTCGTCGGTCATCATGCTCACCGCCTGGTCGACCTGTTCGTCGTAGTTCGTGTACGACGTCGAGACGATCTCGTCCGCGGCCTCGCTCGCGGCCTCGACGGCCGACCGGTGCGCCACCTCGCCGGTCACGACCGGCCGGTCGGAGGACACCACGGGATCCTCGCGCAGCCAGAGGTACCACCCCTCGAACGCGGCGACCCCGATCAGCACCACCAGGGCCACCACGAGCACGAGCGTGGTGCGGAGGCCGGAGGAACCGTCCGACGGCACGGCCGGGGTCGGCGGCGGAGGCGCCGGTGACGGATCGGCCACCGCCCCCGGCGGCGGTGGCTCCGTCTGCGGAGGCTGCGGCGGGGCGTCGGCGGCCGGGGCCTCGGTGGCCCCGTCGTCGACCGGGTCATGGAGCTTGTCCGCGGGTGGCTGGCCACGACCCGCGACCTGGCGCGGGCGGCCGGTGGGGTTGCGGGATCCGACGACCGGGCGGGTGGGCCGACGGCCGGACGGACGGGAGGTCGAGGTCACGTGATCAGCCCACGAACTGGAGGTCGTTGGTCAACCAGCGTCCGTTCTCACGGACGAGGTCGAGCCGGAGGCGGAAGTTGCGGGCCACGGGCTGGTTCTGCGTCTGCCGGTTGGCGACGGTGCCCGACGTGGCCGCGATGACCGTGGCGCTGTCCTGGTCGACGTCGACGACCCCCGCCCACAGCACCTCGCCCTCCATCACCGACTTCTCCTGCTTGAGCACCTGGAGCACGCCCTCGGTCGAGGAGGAGTACTGCTTCTTGAACTCCCCGGTCGCACCCTCGGCCACCTTGTCGACGCTGGCCTGTGCGTCGTCGTACCGGATGTTGATGAAGGCCTCGGCCTCGTCGCTGGCGGCCTCGAGCACCTCGCCGTAGCGCTCCTGCTCGGCCTGGGCGCGTTCCCGGGCCTCGTGCGTGCGCCACGCCATCACGCCGCCCACGACGCACAGGCAGGCGACCAGCACGGTCACGACGTAGAGGGCGATGTTGCGACGCGAGAGGGAAGCGGGCGCCTTCACCGGACCACCTTCATCGGGTCGCCACCGGGCCCACCAGAAGCCACTTCCACGAATCGTCTCCCAGGATCGACAGGTTGCCCGGATCGAGGAACCGAACGGGGTTGCCCTGCGCATCCACGGCACCCTCCACCAGGCCGGTGGAGGGATCGTAGGACCCACGGTACGCGCGACCGGGTGACGAGCTCCCCTGGCTGTCCGGGGAGTACTTGCTGCCCCGCATGTTGTACGGCGGCCCGCTGTCGCAGTGCGCCGGGAAGATCGGGGCATCGCTGGTCTGGTCTGCCCGCCGCCACTGGTTGGGCGGCATGTAGCCCTGGGTGCACGGCTGCACCTTGTTGGAGTACTGCATGTTCACCCGGCCACCGCCACGAGCCGGCGTGCCGGTGAAGCCGCTGGAGATGGTGCGGGGGAAGGTGACGAGCAGCTGCTCGAGACCGGCGAGGTGCGAGACGACCACCTGGTTGATGCTGACCGCGTTGCCGAGCAGCACCGGCAGGGTCGGCTCGAGGTCGACGAGCATCTTCTCCAGCTCCCGAGCCGTGCCGGGGGTGCCCTGCAGCACCCCGCGCAGGTCCGCGTCGCTGCGGCGCAGGGACCCGGTGAGCAGCCGCAGGTCCCGGGCGAACGAGCGGATGTTCTCACCCTCGTCCCGCTGGGTCCGCAGCACGGTCAGGCCGTGGTCGAGGAGCGCGATCGTCTCCTTCTCGTGCGCGGCCGCCTCGTCGATGAACCGGCTCCCCTGGTCCAGCATCTGCTGGAGCGCGAGGCCGGTGTCGGTGAACATCAGTCCCAGCTCCCGGACGACCACCTGAAGGTTGCGGCGGTCGACGGAGGAGACGAACTGGTCGAGCTCGACCAGCAGGTCGGCCTCGTCGACCGGCATCGACGCCTCGCTGCCCTCGAGGGTGTCGCCCTGCTCGACGTAGGGGCCATCGTCGTCCGGCGGCTCGAAGTCGAGGTACTGCTCACCGACTGCCGAGAGGTTGTGCACGTACATCGGTGAGTCCTGGGGCAGCTCGGTGCCGTCCTCCAGCGCCAGGTCGAGCCGGACGCCCTCCCTGGTCGGCGACATCGCCGACACCTCGCCGATCTTGACGCCCCGGTAGGTCACCTCGCTGCCCTCGAAGAGACCGCCCGAGGCCGGGAGCGTGGCGTGCACGGTGATCCCGCGACCGAGGATCCGGTCCACGAAGCCCAGATAGCTGCCGGCGATGTAGACGATCCCGACGGCGCTGAGGGTCAGGAACGCGGCGATCCGCACCTTGACGCTGTGCCTCATGCCGACCCCCCGGAGCCGAAGGGTTCGAAGCCGAACAGCCCGGCGTACGTCGGTGACGCCCGGCCGCTGCCCAGAGCGTCGGTCAGCGCGCTCAGGTCGGTGCCCAGGCTGCTACCGAGGCTGCTGCTCAGGCTGCTACTGAGGCCGGGGATCGGGAGCGGCGGGACCGAGGGGCCCGGACTGTCCGGGCCGGGGCCGTCGGGGACGGGCGCGATCGCCCGGCACACCGGGTTGCGCCTGTTCTCCGGCTTCTGGCACTGCCGCCGGAGCCTCCTCAGCTGGCCCGGGTCCCGCAGCACCTCCTGGCAGGCGGCACTGCTGGGGTTCTGGCTCTGCAGGCACCGCGCGACGTCGCCGATCACCTCACCCGGGTCCGGCAGGGGCCCGGTCGGCCCCCCGTCGCCGCCACCGCCCTCGGGCAGGAAGGTCTCGAGGTTGATGCCGGCACGGATCGAGGCGTTGGCGTAGTCGCCCTTCACGACGTTCGCGGCTTCCTGGGGGAACGGGAAGCTGATCATCATGTCGAGGCCGGGGGCCAGGCTCTTGCCCGCGTTGCTCAGCCTGGTGAGGACGGGACGCAGGTGGGCCAGCGAGGCGATCAGGTTGTCCTTGCTCGCCCCGATGACCCGCGAACCGACCTCCCCGAGGCGACGCAGCGCACTGAGCATCCTGATCAGCTCCTGGTGCTGGTCGGCGAGCACCGAGACCGCCGGCCCCATCACGTCGAGCGCGTCGCCGATGGTCCTGCGCTCGGCGTTGAGGGTCGCGGTGAGGTCGTTCATCGACTCCATCGCCCCGATGATCTGGGCCTTCTGCTGGTCCAGCGTCCCGATCACGTTCTCCAGCGAGCCGAGCAGGTGCCGGACCCGGCCGGTACGGCCCGACATCACGTTGTTCAGCTCCTGGGTGATGGTGCCGAGCTGGCCGACACCGCCACCGTTGAGGATGAAGGACAGGGCGCCGAGGACCTCCTCGACCTCCGGGTTGCGACCGGTCTCCGACAGGGCGATGGAGTCGCCCTCGCCGAGTCGGCCGACCGGCTCCTCGCCGACCGGCTCCTCCAGGGCGACGTACTTCTCGCCGAGCAGGCTGACCTGCCGGATGTCGGCGACCGCGTTGTCGGGGAGCACGACGTCCTCGCGCACCAGCATGGTGACCTTGGCGTGCCAGCCGATCCGGTCGACCTCGGTCACCTCGCCGACGGTGACGTCGTCGACCATCACCGTGGAGCGCGGTACGACGTTGAGGACGTCGGCGAACTCGGCGGTCACCTCGTAGGCGTCGTCATCGTCCACAGGCGAACCCGGGAGGGGCAGGTCGTAGGCGCCCTCGAACTCGCACCCGGACAGCACCAGCGCCCCGGCCGCCAGGAGGGCGGGCAGCGTGCGGCGCAGGCGGCTGATCGGCCGGCTGATCGATCGGGGTCGGCTCATGCTCCACCGCCGATCAGGGTGTCGAGGCTCGCGGCCCCGTCACCGGCGTACTGGCGCGGGACCGTGCGCGAGTCGGGGTCGATGTCGGCGAGCCTCAGGGGCAGGTCGGGAGGACCCGACGGCTGCGTCTGCCCGGCGACCGGCTCCAGCAGGCGCGTGAAGATCCGGCACGCCAGGTTCTTGCTCGGGCGAGGCATGTCGGACTGCATCACGATCGCGCACAGCAGGCCGTCCGGGTTCCCGAAGGTGCCCTGCAGGCCGATCCGCGAGCCGATCGACCCGGTCTGGTTGTTGAAGGCGACCGCGAGGTTGCCCAGCGCGAGCGGCCCCACCCGCAGGACCGTGTCGAGACTGTCCCGCTCGGAGTTGATGGTCTTCATGACCCGCGTGAGCTTCTCGAGGTCGGTGACCAGCGCGGTCCGGTTGTCGCGGACGAACCCCTCGACGGTGCCGACGGACCGGGCCACGGCGTCGAGGGCCCGCTGGAGCTCCACCCGCTCGTCGGCCAGCGCGGACGAGACCCCCGCGAGGTCCCGGATGAACGCGCGCACCAGGCGGTCGTTCTCGCCGAGCACCCGGGTGAACTTCGCGAGCTCGGTCACCGTGCCGAAGAGGTCACCGCTCCCCCGCCCGAAGGTCGCCGTCGCGGCGGAGAGGTTGCGGATCATCTGGTTGCCGAGGCGCCCCTCGCCCTCGAGGTTGCGCGCCCCCGCGCGGAGCAGGTGGTCCAGCGTCCCGTCGCGGTTGACGCCGTTGGGGCCCAGCGCCACCGACAGGTCCCGCAGGCTGGAGTAGATCCGGTCGAGCTCGACGGGCACGCCGCTGTCCGGGAGCGGGATGTCGGCGCCGTCCTCCATGACCGGGCCCCCGGTGTACGCCGGGGTCAGCTGCACGAACCGGTCCGCGACCAGCGTCGGGGTGATCACGGCCGCCTTGGCGTCCGCGGGGAGCTTCTGCTCGGCGTCGTACTCCATCTCGACCCGTACGGAGTTGCCCTCGGGGACCACGGCGGTCACCCGGCCCACCTTGACGCCCAGGATCCGGACCTCGGACCCCTCGTAGACGCTCACCGCGCGCGGGAAGTGGGCCGTCACCGTGCGGACCTCGTCGTCGCCGCGGACCACGAAGAACGTGGCCGCGAGCAGGACGACCGCGGCGGCGACCGCGAGCGCCCGACCGTTGACGTGCTGCCAGACCCGGTTCATTCGGGGTCCCCGTTCGAGGCGGAGCGAAGCGAGCATTCGATTGGGGTGATCATCCCAACCCCCCTGGCTGGAACTCACCGGTCGGGATGGTGGCGAGATTGAAGACGTAGGCGTCGAACCACGGCCCGGTGCCGATGATGTTGCCGAGGATCGCGGAGTAGGGGCCGACCGCGTCGAGCGTCGCCTTCAGCTGCTTCTCCTTGCGGATCAGGAGGTCGAGAAGGTCGTCGACCTCCTGCAGGGCGGGGCCGATCTCGGCCTGGTTGTCGCGGGCCAGGCCGCGCAGCTCGTCGGCCAGGATCCGGGCGTTGACCAGGAGCCGGTGGATGGCGGCCTTCCGGCGCTCGAGCTCCCGGAAGACCAGGTCGCTGCGGTCCATCAGCCGCACGATGTCCTGGCTGCGGCCCGCCAGCAGCGCACTGACGTTGCGCGAGCTCTTGAGCAGCGACCCGATCTGGGCGTCGCGCGACGCGACGGTCTCCGACAGCCGCGAGATGCCCTCAAAGGTCGCGTGCACCTGCGGAGAGGAGGTGTTCATGGTCTTCGACACCACGTCCAGCGCCTGCTTGAGCTGGCCGGTGTCGATCCGCTCGGTCGTGGTGGTGAGGTCACCGAACACACCGACGATGTCGTAGGCCGACCTGGTGCGGCTGACCGGGATCACGTCGTCCTCGTCGAGCTGGCCCGAGCCGACCGGTGTCAGGTCGAGATACTTCTCGCCGAGCAGGTTGAGCACCTCGATCGACGCCTCGCTCTCGGTGCCGAACTCGACGTCCTTGTCCACCTCGAAGGTCACCACGACCTTGGCGCCCTCGAGCTCGACCTCGTCGACCCGGCCGACCCTGATGCCGCCGACCTGGACGATGTTGCCGCTGCGGAGCCCGCTGGCGTCGGAGAACTCGGCGCGGTAGATGTCGCCGCTGAACCCGGGGAACTTGGACAGGTTGAAGGAGGCCGCCATCACCAGGAGCATCACGACCACGGTGATGGCTCCCAGGCGGAGGATCTGGCCCTCGGTGTAGCGCCTCATGACTGGCACCTGTCGGCCGTGGAGTGGAAGCGGATGCTGCTCAGCTCGCGGGTGAGTGCCTTCACGCCCGGAATGTTCTCGAGCTTCGGCAGCTCGATCTTTCCGGAGAACTCGCAGAGGTAGTAGCTGTACCAGGAGCCGTAGGTGCCGGTCCTCGTCTGGTCGGTCATCGACTCCGGCAACCGGTCGAGGGTCTGCTCCACGACCGCGCGGTTCTCGGGCTGGTTGAGCAGCGCGGCCAGCCTGCGCAGCTGCACGATGTCGTCCTTGACCACGGGCCGGCTGCGCCGTACCAGGTCGGCCACCACGACGGTCAGCTCGGAGACGTTGTCGAGGGAGGCGCCGATGGTCGACCGGTCACGGGCGAGGTCGGTCATCCAGCCCTTGAGCTCCGTGATCAGCTGACCGAGCTGCTCGCGGCGCTGGTCGACCGTGTCGAGGGTCTGGGTGAGGTTGTCGATCACCTCGCCGATGAGCCGGTCGCGGTCAGCCAGGCTGTTGGTCAGCGAGGCGGTCTTCTCCATGAGCGAGGCGACGGTGCCGCCCTCGCCCTGCAGCACCTGCACCAGGTTGAGACTCAGCTCGTTGACCTGGTCGGGGCGCAGCGCCTGGAACAGTGGCTGGAATCCGTTGAACAGGACGGTGAGGTCGAGCGCCGGGCTGGTGTTCTCGATCGGGATGGTGCCTTCGGGCTCGAGAGGCTGGGCGTCGGAGTCCGAACCGCGCTCCAGCGCCATGTAGCGGTCTCCGACCAGGTTGAGGAAGCGGATCTCGGCCCGCGACTCGGTGGTCAGGTCGATCTCGTCCTTGACCCGGAAGGTGATCACCGCGTGGGCACGCTCGTAGTGGTCGACCGAGCTGACCTCGCCGACGCTCACGCCGGCGATCCGCACGTCGTCGCCCTCCTGCAGCATCGAGGCGTTGCTGAAGACCGCCTTGTACTCCTCGCCGCCGCCGAACCCGATGTTGCCCATGATCACCACCAGCAGGCCGGTCACGAGGATCGAGGCGAGGGTGAAGATCCCGAGCTTGATGGCGGCGCTGATGGTCGCGCTGTTGCGGCTCACGCCCGATCACCACCCGTGCGCACGACGGGGCCGTACATCAGTGGACCGAGGGAACCGTAGGTGTCGACGGGGTGGCCGGACCGGTCGGCCAGCAGGGCGTTGATGATCGCCTGGTCGCCCGGGGTGCCGGCGAAGCCTGTCCCGGTGGACGCCGACGTCGGTGCCACCGGCGCGGTACTGGTCGGCGGGTTGTCGTCCAGCGAGGTGCCGTCGCGCAGGGGCTGCGGCGGGACCGGCTCCGGAGGGTTGGGCAGGCCCAGGCACCAGGGTCCACGCCCGACCTCGCCGTAGACCGGGCGGTCCCGCTGGTCGTACTCGCGGTACTGAGGGGTGTTGAAGACGAAGAACTGGCGGATCATGTTGCCGCGGAAGACCGACGCGAGCCGGGGGCGGTAGTTGGCCAGCCCCTTGAGCAGGCAGGGGTACTCCGGGGAGTAGGTGGCCAGGAGCTGCAGGATCGGCTCGGTGACCTCGCCGACCCGGATCAGGTTGGTCTCGTTGTCGGCCAGGATCCGGGTCGAGGTGTCGGCCAGCCCGGACAGGTCCGCGAAGAAGACGTCGAGCTCCTGTCGCTTCTCGAGGACCGTGCGGCTGGTGGTGGTGACGTTGCGCAGG
>NZ_DASSXS010000283.1:0-4309 GCF_035703625.1 Nocardioides sp.
CGAGACAGCGGAGATGAACCGCACGACGGCGCTCTCCGACTGGCAGCGAGCGTTCCCCCTCAAGAACGGGAAGCTGAGCACCGGCGGTCACGCGCTGCGGCGCGGCACGTACGGCGGGTGCTGAGCACGACCCGGGCGAAACGGAGTGCCCCCGACAGTGTTCTGGTTCAGGACATCCCGGACACATCTCTCAAGAGATGGCGGACAGCCGGACCCACGGTGTTGTGGGTTCGGCTGTTGTCATTTCGGGGTTGTGGGTGGTGGTCCTGGTGGTCTTCCGGTGGGTTGGTAGTCGCGGTGGGGGTCGATGGTGAGTTCGCGAAGGAGCTCGCCGGTGGCTGCGTTGACGACGCGGACGTGGAGGTCCTGGACGAGCAGGATGACGTGGGTTCGGGCCTGGACATGCCCGACCCTCATCGCGCAGTCCGCGATGTCTTGAGACATCAGTCCGGAATGTCTTGAGAGATGTGTCCGGGATGTCCTGAACCAGAACACCTCCGCCACCGCCAGCCAGGGTCTGGGAATCACCGCCCGCAGACCGAGGGACGAAAGTCCCTGCGACGCCGTCCCCGGGCACCCGAACCCGGGTGCCGGGGACGGCGTTGTTGCGTATCGGCCTGCCCACCACCACCGCGTCTGCGTCGATCCCGCACAGGCAGCCGGGTCGTCGGCGATGACCGGGTGACGGGCTGACGCGGATCACCGGCGCCGGTGTGGTGGGAGCCGGCTGGGGCTCCGGAAGGACCGGAAGCTGCTCGCCTGCCCGGTTTCCCGCCACAGGCAGCGCGATGTCCCGAGACACCGACCGTCGGCGTCTCGGGACATCCCTGCAACGGGGGCCTCCCGCCCGCCCGGGCGACCCCACTGGACTGGCGTCTAGGCGGGCGCTCCTGCGACCGGCGGCGCCGCTGCGGCACCGTGCTCGCCCTTGCGGACGACGAATCCGGTGGCCAGGAAGGCGATGCCCCAGACGATGGCGACGAGTCCGAGCACCCAGGCGATGGCCACGGCCGACGATCCGGGGTTGGCCACGAACAGGATGCCCAGGATCACGTCGACCCCGGCTGTCACGAGCAGCAGCCAGCGCGGAGCGTCGTGGGTGGCCCCGAAGGCGGCGAACACCTCGAAGGCACCGCGCACGATCAGCCAGATGCCCAGGATCCAGGTCAAGGTTGCTGCGGCGACGGCCGGACTGAACATGGCGAAGAACGCGGCGATCAGGGCCACCACGCCCATCACGATGAGCAGGACCCGGGCCGAGGTGGGGGTCCCCTTCTCGAAGGCCTGGGCGAACGAGCCGGCGCCGTCGACCAGGGCCCAGACTCCGAAGACGAAGGCGAGAGCAATGGCGGTCTCGATGGGCCACACCATGGCCACGAGTCCGAAGACGATCGCGAGCGAGCCGCGGACCATCAGCATTTTCCAGGAGAGATTGAGCCAGTCGTGCGTCATGAGGTCCATCCTCTGCGCAGACGAACGCTGCGCCTGATTCGATGGTAGGACGCCGGTTCGCGGCCGTAAATATCGCTGGGCTGGACCACTGGTCGGGCCCGGAGGACGATGACCTGAGGGGGTGTCGTGACCGGTCAGCTCAGCATCGCGTGGCTCGGCCACTCGACCGTCATGCTCGAGATCGACGGCGTCCGGCTGCTCAGCGATCCCCTTCTGATGCGTCATGCCGGAGTGCTCCGGCGCCGGTTCCCCAAACCCGCGCCGGATCTGTGGCGCGACCCCGATGCCGTCCTCGTCTCCCACCTGCACCACGACCACGCCGAGGTGTCCTCGTTGAGGATGCTGCCACCCGTGCCGGTCCTGACCGCGGAGGAGAATGCGGTGTGGTTGCGGCGCAAGGGACTCCCGGGGGCCGCGCTGGTGGACGGCTGGACGCGGGTGGGTGATGGCCAGGTCGAGGTGCGGCTCACCGAGGCCCTCCATCACCACCGGCCGATGCCGCATCGACCGAACGCCGCCAACGGACACCTGGTCCGGGGGGCCGAGCTGAGCGTGTGGCTGGTGGGCGACACCAGCCTCTACCCCGAGATGGCCGAGATCCCGGACCTGCTCGGGCGACGGCTCGACGTGATCGCCGTACCGATCGCGGGATGGGGGCCGCGCCTCTCACCCGGCCACCTCGGTCCGGACGAGGCGGTGACCGCGTGTGTCAGGTCCGGCGCCCGCTGGGCCCTGCCGGTCCACTGGGGGACCCTGCACCCGCCGATGCCTCGCCTCCTCGGCGCAGGCTGGATGGACCGCCCCTATGCGCAGTTCGTGCGAGCGCTCCGACGCGAGGCGCCGGACTGCCGACTGGTGGAGCTGATGCCGGGGGACGTCTGGCGCGGCGAGGACTGACGGGGCGACCGGTTTCCGGTGGAATGACCCCATGAACCTCTACGAGTTCGAAGGCAAGCGGCCCACTGTCCATGCCGAGGCGTTCGTGGCGCCGACCGCCACCCTGATCGGCGACGTGACCGTCGAGAAGGGGGCCAGTGTCTGGTACGGCGCGGTGCTGCGCGCCGACATCTGCACGATCGTCGTCCGGGAGGGCGCCAACGTGCAGGACAACTCGGTCATCCACGCCGGACCCGACCAGATCGTCGACATCGGTCCGGGCGCCACGGTCGCGCACACCTGCGTGGTCCACGGCGCGGTGGTTGCCGAGCGGGCGCTGGTGGGCAACGGCAGCACCGTCCTGGACGGTGCCCGGATCGGTGCCGCGTCGATGGTCGCGGCCGGTGCCCTGGTCACGCCGCAGACCGAGATTCCCGACGGCGTCCTGGCAGCCGGTGCGCCCGCGAAGGTCCGGGGCCCGATCGAGGGAACGCCCGCGCAGTTCTGGGTCGAGTCCAACCCGGCGTACTACGCGGAGCTGGCGCAGCGGCACCGGGCCGGCGCGTCCGAGGTGGCCGAGTGAACGTCCGGGTCGAGGTCGACGGCCCCGTGACCACGGTGGTGCTGGACCGTCCGGAGGCACGCAACGCCGTCGACCGCCGTACGGCCGAGGCGCTCGCGGAGGCATTCGGGCAGTTCGACGCCGACGAGAGCCAGTCGGTGGCAGTGCTCCACGGCGCCGGTGGAACCTTCTGCGCGGGTGCCGACCTGAAGGCGATGGACAACCGGGTCGAGCCCGAGGGGACCGGGCCGATGGGGCCGACCCGGATGCGGCTGGGCAAGCCGGTCATCGCCGCGATCGAGGGCCACGCGGTGGCCGGCGGGCTGGAGCTTGCCCTGTGGTGCGACCTGAGGGTCGCGGCCAGCGATGCGGTGCTCGGCGTCTTCTGCCGTCGCTGGGGCGTGCCGCTGATCGACGGCGGCACCGTGCGACTCCCGCGTCTCATCGGTACCAGTCGGGCGATGGACCTGATCCTGACCGGCCGTCCGGTCGAGGCGGGGGAGGCCGCGTCGATCGGTCTGGTGAACCGGGTGGTGCCGCCCGGGACGACGCGCGACCGGGCCGAACTGCTGGCCCACCAGCTGGCCGAGCTGCCCCAGCGTTGCCTGCGCAACGACCGGCTGTCGGTCCTGGACCAGGAGGGGAGACCGGAGGACGCCGCCCTGGCGACTGAGCTCGGCTACGGCTCGGACTCGTTGGAGGAGGCGCTGGAGGGGGCGAAGAGGTTCGCGGCCGGCGCCGGCCGGCACGGCGCCGACCCGACCGACGACTGACCGGCCGGTTCAGCGGGGAGGGTCGAGGCAGACCGCGACGAGGGCGTGAGGGCGGGCGCCGGTGTAGATCTGCCACCCGCGGTCGAAGCTGACGACCTCGAGGCCGCTCTGGCTGCGGATGATCGCTGACCTCGGGGTGCTGCCGTCGCCGAAACCGTCCTGTGAGCACTCGTAGCGCTCCATGAGCGCCTGTTGCGCCCGGCTGGGTGAGCCGGTGGCGTAGGGCCCGGTGGGGAGCTCGGCGGGTGGCGCGAGGCTGGCGGCCCCCATCAGGGCCGCGGCGGCGACCAGCGTGCGGGCCAGCGTGCGTACGCCGGCGCGAACGAGCTGTCCGCGTACCGACCGACGGGGCCGGTCCTGCCCGCGGAACTGGGCCGGCAGGCCGGCGGGCCGCCTCCGGGCACGAGGGCCGGCGTGGCGTCCGCTGTGGCGCCGGGGGTATCGCATGGTGCTCCTTCGATCGGGCCGATCTGGCCGCCCGAGAACGTCTTCACCCGGTCCAACGACCCGGACCCGGGTCGGTCACGACCCCATATGCTCGCGCCGTGACCTCGCATCCACCGGCCCGTGACGGCGCCTGGTTCTCCTCGCCCGATGACGCCGCGACACGTCTCCGGGCAGCCGGGTACCTCGCAGACGCGGCCAC
>NZ_DASSXS010000223.1:0-2984 GCF_035703625.1 Nocardioides sp.
GCACCTCTCGACGCGGGCCAGGAGCTCGGCCAGGCGTCCGGCGAGCTCGATGTCGTTGCTCCCGACGTCGTCGAGGGGCAGCCCACGCCCGAGGGTGCGGTGGTCGTCGCCGCTCATGACGACGCCGAGGAGGATGCGGTCTATCCCCGATCGCCAGGTGTTGTGGCCGAACCGCGTCATCGAGAAGTCAGCCCGCTGCTCCGCGTCGAGCCCCCATCTGATGCCGGCGTCGGTCACCCACCCGGTGACCCGGGCCAGGTCGTCGTCGCTGAGCCGGAACCGCGCGCGCACGGGATCGGCCGTGGCCAGGTCGAGCACCTCGCTGGCCGTGACCCGGCCGCCGGCCAGCCGCACCAGCGCGGCGGCGACCGCGAGCAGCGGGTTGGTGCTGGTGAGCGCGCGGTCGGCGAGCCGTACGCGCAGTCTGTGGGCCGGGTGGGCCTCGCCGTCGTCGACGACGTCGGCGAGCCCGAACCCCGCGGAGATGAGCGGGGCGTAGGTCTCGATGTCGGGGCACATCACGAGGATGTCGCGAGGCTCGAGCGTCGGGTCGTCCTCGAGCAGCCCCACCAGGACCTCGCGCAGCACGTCGACCTGGCGGGCCGGGCCGTGGCAGGCGTGCACCTGCACCGACCGGTCCGCCGGGTCGAGGGCGCGGGCCGCGCGGGCTTCGGCACCGGGGGCGGCGTTGGCCCGCAGGTCGGACTGCAGCCACCCCAGCAGCGTGGGGGGAGTCTCCCCCGACTCGGCCACCTCCGCCGGTCGGCCGGGGACGGCGTCCAGCGTCCGCCGCAGCTCCCGGCTGTCGCGGCCGAGCGAGGCGAGCAGTGGATGTCGCACTCGCCTGGCCGAGTCGTCGTCAGCGCGGCGCACCACTCCGCCGATCCCCGTCAGCTCCTCCCACAAGCGGGGCGAGGGCTGGGGCAGCCAGATGTGCACGTCGCGGCTCTCCCCCAGCGCGAGGAGCAGCTCGACCTCGGTGACAGGGAGCCGGGTGTGGCCGAACAACGACAACCGTGACGGGAGCTCCAGCCCCTCTCCTCCGGCGCGGAGGCTCGCCAGGGTCTCGGCGTGGCGCAGGTCCGGGGCGGGGACGTCGACCCGGTCGACGAGCCGGCGCCACAGCTCGGCCTGCCACAGCAGGTCGGGGTCAAGGTCGCCACCCTGGCCGTCGGTGTCCCGGCCCTTCCGCCAGTCGACGACCAGGGAAGGCCGTTGCTGGGCGTAGCCGGCGTAGAGGCCGGCGAGACGGCGGGCGACGGAGTAGCGGCGGTTGCGCCGCAAGACGCCGTCGTCACCCTCGAGGCCGTGACCGAGGTGGGTGGCGAGCGTGGTGCACCACGGTTCGCCCAGGCTGTCGTCGATGACCGACAGCAGGGGCCAGACCAGCCGGTCGGGGTCCCACGGGTCGTCACGCTCCCGGTCGAGGAGCATCGAGACGAGCGAGTGAGGGTTGAGGAACCTGACGCCGGCGCAGACCCCGTCGCCGCCCGAGGGCGACGTACCGAGGCGGTGGGAGAGGCGCTGGGTGAGCCACCGCTCGACACCCTTGGCGGGGACCACCACGATCTCGACGGCGAAGGGATCCTCCGGCGGCGTCGCCAGCAGGTCTCCCAGCCGGTCGGCGAGCAGGTCGGTCCGCTCGGCCGGATGCACCGTGAGAGTCACTCGAGGCCCTCCTCACGCGACGACGACGGGCTCCAACCTAGAGCCCGCCGCCGACACGTGTCGTTCCTACGTCATCCGAAGATGCTCACGCCCCCCGGCCCCACGAGCAGCCCGAGGACGATCAGCACGATCCCCCACAGGACGGATCCGCGGACCAGTGCGAAGACTCCGCAGATCACGAGGATGGCCGCGATGATGAACAGGATCGGTGTCATTCAGTGCTCCCTCTTCTGGTCAGACGCCTACTTCTTGAAGGCGTCCTTGACGTTCTCGCCGGCCTGCTTCAGGTCCGACTTGCTCTGGTCGGCCTGGCCCTGGCGCTCGCGCGTCTTGTCGCCGGTCGCGCGACCCTCGGCCTCCTTGGCCTTGCCCTTGAGCTTCTCGCCGGTGTTCTCGGCCTTGTCCTTGAGTCCCATGGGTACTCCTTCCGATCGAGGCGCCCTCGTGGGCGCTCCTCCCGGTATCCGATCGCGGCGATTTCATGCCGCCCCGACGTTGAGTTGGGCCTTCCGGCTCGTTGAGTTGGGCCTCGCGGTCCGTTGAGTCGGGCGCCGGCGGCGGGTGACCACGCGAGGCTGCGCTCGGGTCGTGGTCCGGACGGGTCATGAATCCATGGCCCGACCGGGTGGGTGCGGTGGTACAGACGGCTTGGGGTTGTACAAGATTGAATCAATCCTTCGAGCCGTGAATCACGCCCGCCCCAGAGTGAATCACCGTTACTCAATCGCTCGGGCGGGGCAGGTCCCCGAATCGCCGAAGCGCGATAGAAGGGGATCGTCACATGCGCAAGAACATCACCCGCTCAGCCATCGTCGGAGGGACCGTCGCCGCCGTGTTCGGTGTCGGCATCGGCTTCGCCGCCTGGACCAACTACGGCGAGGGCAGCGGCACCGTCACCGCCGGGCAGGCCACCGCGCTCACCGTCACCGTCACCAACGTCTCGGGGCTGTTCCCGACCAAGTCGGTCGACGTTCCGTTCACGGTCACCAACCCGAACCCGTACGGCGTGAAGCTGACCAAGGCCGAGCTGAAGAGCGTCACCGTCGACGCCGCGCACAGCGCGTGCGACGCCACCGTGGTCACCGGCTCGGACGTCACGCTGAGCGACGTCGTGGCGTCGTCCGGGACGAGCTCCTCGCAGACCTTCCCGGTGTCGATGAGCAACGCGGCCAGCGACGAGTGCCAGGGCGCCGTGTTCACCGTGAAGCTCGGCGTCACCGGCGTCAGCAACTGACCGCATGAGAGCGCTGCACAGGGACGAAGGGCACTGACGTGGGACGACGGGGGCAGGTGCTGCTGACCGTGACCGCCTTCGT
>NZ_DASSXS010000292.1:0-6804 GCF_035703625.1 Nocardioides sp.
AGCGACCCGTCTCGAAAACCGGTTGGCTCTCGAGGCGCATTCGCCCGACGTCTCGCTTAAGGAGCACCTGATGGCAGTCCCCACGTTCGTCGACCGGGTGACGCTGCACGTCAGCGCCGGTCGCGGCGGCAACGGGGTGGCTTCGGTGCACCGCGAGAAGTTCAAGCCCCTCGGTGGTCCGGACGGGGGCAACGGCGGCCCGGGTGGCTCGGTGATCCTGCGCGTCGACCCCGACGTCACCACCCTCGTCGACTACCACCACAGCCCCCGGCGTCGCGCCGAGCACGGCGGCCACGGGGCGGGCGGACACCGCAACGGCGGCCACGGGAGCGACCTGGTGCTGCCGGTCCCCGACGGCACGGTCGTCGCGGACGGTCGCGGCAACGTCCTGGCCGACCTGGTCGGCCCGGGCACGGAGCTGGTGGTCGCCTCCGGTGGGCGAGGCGGCCTCGGCAACGCCGCGCTCGCGAGCTCCAAGCGGAAGGCGCCGGGCTTCGCGCTGCTCGGCGAGCCCGGCGACGAGCTCGACATCGTGCTCGAGCTGAAGGTCGTCGCCGACATCGGGCTGGTCGGCTTCCCCAGCGCGGGCAAGTCGAGCCTGATCGCCGCGATGTCGCGGGCCCGGCCCAAGATCGCGGACTACCCGTTCACCACGCTGGTCCCCAACCTCGGCGTCGTCACCGCCGGCGACACGACCTTCACCGTCGCCGACGTACCCGGCCTGATCGAGGGCGCGAGCGAGGGCCGCGGCCTGGGCCACGACTTCCTCCGCCACATCGAGCGCTGTGCGGCGCTGGTCCACGTGATCGACACCGCCACCATGGAGCCCGGCCGCAACCCGGTCGAGGACCTCGACGTGATCGAGCACGAGCTGAGCCGGTACGGCGGCCTCGAGGACCGTCCCCGCCTGGTCGCCCTCAACAAGGTCGACGTCCCGGACGGACGCGAGATCGCCGACATGGTCGTCGCGGAGCTCCGTGACCGGGGGCTCGAGGTGGTGGCCGTCTCGGCCGCCTCGGGCGAGGGGCTGCGCCAGCTGACCTTCGCCATGGCCGCGGTCGTCGAGGCCGCCCGCCGGGAGCGGCCGGTCAGCGAGGCGACCCGGATCGTGATCCGCCCGCCCTCGGCCGACGGTGGCGACGACTTCACGGTCGAGGAGGCCGTCGAGGCGTCCACGGGCCCGCAGGAACGGGCGTGGCGGGTCCGGGGCCTCAAGCCCGAGCGATGGGTGCGGCAGACCGACTTCAGCAACGACGAGGCCGTCGGCTTCCTCGCCGACCGGCTCAACCGCCTCGGGGTGGAGTCCCGCCTGCTCGAGATGGGCGCCGCCGAGGGCGACAGCGTGCTCATCGGCGACCGCGACAACGCCGTCGTCTTCGACTTCCGGCCGGGCATCGACGCCGGAGTCGAGATGCTCGGCCGTCGCGGCGAGGACCAGCGTTTCGACGAGTCGCGGCCCGCGGCCCGGCGTCGTCGCGAGATCGAGGAGGCGATGGCCGAGCGCGCCGAGGGGGAGACCCGCGCCGACGTCGCGCGACGCCGTGACCTGCCCGAGAGCGACCCCGAGGGATGACCCCGGGGGCCGGCCGCCGCGACCGGGTGGTCTCCGCGCGGCGGGTCGTCGTCAAGGTGGGCTCCTCGTCGCTCACCACCGCGACCGGCGGGATCGACCCCGACCGGGTCCGCCGCCTCACCGACGTGCTCGCGACCGCCCGTGCCGACGGGGCCGAGCTGGTCCTCGTGTCCTCCGGTGCCATCGCGGCGGGGCTGGCGCCGCTCGGCATGAGCCGACGGCCCCAGGGGCTCGCCGCCCAGCAGGCCGCAGCCTCGGTCGGGCAGGGACTGCTCGTGCACCGCTACACCGAGGAGCTGGCCCGTCACGGGGTCGTCGCCGGGCAGGTGCTGCTCACCAACGACGACATGACCCGCCGCTCCCACTACCGCAACGCCTACCAGACGTTCGCCAAGCTGCTCGACCTCGGCGTGCTGCCGATCGTGAACGAGAACGACACGGTCGCCACGAGCGAGATCCGGTTCGGCGACAACGACCGGCTCGCGGCCCTGGTCGCCCACCTGGTCCACGCCGACCTGCTGGTCCTGCTGTCCGACGTGGACGGCCTCTACGACGGCGATCCGGCCCAGCCGGGCAGCAGCCTGGTCCGGGAGGTGGCCGCCGCCGACGACCTCGACGGCGTCCGGATCGGCAGCTCCGGCACCGCCGGCGTGGGAACCGGCGGCATGCACACCAAGGTCGAGGCCGCCCGGATCGCGACCGGGGCCGGCATCCCGGTCGTCCTGGCCTCCGCGGAGCAGGCACCGGCCGCCCTGGCCGGCGAACCGGTCGGCACCCTCTTCCACGCCACCGGGCGGCGACGCCCGACCCGGTTGCTCTGGCTGGCCCACGCAACCGAGCCCCGCGGACAGGTGCTGCTCGACGACGGCGCCGTACGCGCGATCACGCAGCGGCGTGCGTCCCTGCTCGCGGCCGGGATCACCGGCGTCACCGGCAGCTTCGTGGCCGGTGACCCCGTCGACCTCGCCGACGCCGCCGGTCGACCGGTCGCGCGGGGGCTGGTCAACTTCGACGCCGACGAGATCCCCAGCCTGATCGGCCGGTCCTCCCACGAGCTCAAGCGCGACCTCGGGGCGGCCTACGAGCGGGAGGTCGTGCACCGCGACGACCTCGTGTTGCTCACGGACCCGGGGCCCTCCGCGGGGTAGGTTCGCCCGCATGACGCGGGGGCGCATGGCGGTGACGCTGCTCCTCGTCCTGCTGCTCGTCCCGGGGATCGTGCTCACGCTCGTGCGCCTGCTCGACCCGTGGGGCGACCTGTGGGTGAAGCTGGAGGCGTTCACCCCCTTCGGGATCGTGGCGTACGGCGCCGCGCTGGTCGTGGTGCTGATCCGCCTCGCCGTCGTACGCACCTGGGGCGCCGGCCTGGCCTGCGCGGCGGTGGCCGTCGGCGTCGCGCTCCACCTCGGGTGGTTCGCGCCGATGATCTGGGGCGCGAACCCGCCGCCGCGCGAGGGTGCCGAGCCGCTGCGGGTGATGGTGACCAACCTCTACGCCGGCCGGACCGACGGGCTTGACGTGGTGCGCGCGGCGAGCGAGCAGGACGTCGACGTCCTGGTCGCGACCGAGGTGACCCCGGAGGCGCTCGCCCGGATGGAGCGGGCCGGGCTGGACGCCCTCCTCGGGCACCGGGCGGGCCGGCCCGCGCCGGGCGTGGAGGGGACGATGGTCTTTGCCAACGTGCCGCTCGGAAGGCCGAGTCGCCTCGGCACCACCTGGGGCTCCTGGCGGGTGCCGATGGGGGAGCACACGCTGTTCGCGGTCCACCCGCACGACCCCACGGACATCGCGAAGTGGCGCCGCGACCACCACCTCATCCGGGCCGCCGCGTCCGACGAGCAGCCCGACCTGATCGCCGGCGACTTCAACGCGACCCCCGACCACCCGCCGATGCGGGCCCTGGTGGACACGGGCTACCGCTCGGCGGCCGAGCTGGCCAACGAGGGGTGGCAGCCGACCTGGCCGGCCGCCGGTGCCTCGGTGCTCGGCATCTCGCTGCCGAACGCCGTCGACATCGACCACGTCCTGGTGGGGCCCGCCTTCGCCGCGATCGGCACCCACACCCTCGAGATCCCCGAGAGCGACCACCGCGCGCTGGTGGCCGAGCTGGCGGCCACGTGAGGGAGCCGCTCGACCTGACGCCGGAGCAGGTGGCCGAGGACGAGGAGTTCTTCGCGCTCTACGGGCCCTGGGATCCGCTGGACCCGCCCGGCCTGGCGGAGTTCATGTCTGGGTTCGGGCGACCCTGGTGGATCGTCGGCGGGTGGGCGATCGAGGCGTTCACCGGCGTGCTCCGCGAGCACGAGGACGTCGACCTCTCGATCCTCGCCTGCGACATCCCGGCCCTGCGCGAGCACGTGGGAGACCGCTGGCACCTGTGGAGCAACCACGGCGGCACCCTGAGGCCCCTCAACGACAAGCACCCCGACGTGCTCGACGTCCGGAGCCAGATCTGGGTGCGGAGGAGCGCGCAGGATCCGTGGATCATCGACCTGCCGATCACGCCCGACCGCGACGGACTCTGGACCAGCAAGCGGATGGAGGACCACGTCGTACCGCTCGAGGAGGCGACGTGGGTCGCCTCCGACGGCATCCGCTACCTCAACCCCGAGATCGTGCTGCTCTACAAGGCAGCGCTGGACCGGCCCAAGGACGACCGCGACCTCGCCCGCACCTGGCCGCTGCTCGCACCCGATCGGCAGGCCTGGCTGCGCGACGCCGTACGCCGCCTGCACCCGGACCACCCCTGGCTCCCCCGCCTCTCGTTGAGTCGGGGATTCCCGCCCGTCGAGTAGGGGTTTCCCGCTCCTCGAGTTGGGGATTGTTGTCACTCCCGGAGACGGCAATCCCCAACTCAACGGTCGCGGATCCCCGACTCAACGGGCGGGAAGCCCCGATTCAACGGGAATGGGGCGGCGCGCCGTAGGCTTGGACGGCCATGACCGTCTACCTCGACCACGCCGCCACGACGCCGATGCTTCCGGCGGCGGCGGAGGCGATGACCGCCCGGCTGGCCGACGTCGGCAACCCGAGCTCCCTGCACGCCTCCGGGCGGCAGGCCCGCCGCGTCGTCGAGGAGTCACGGGAGAAGATCGCCCAGGCGCTCAACTGCCGACCCGGCGAGGTGGTGTTCACCTCGGGCGGAACCGAGGCCGACAACCTGGCCCTCAAGGGGCTGTTCTGGGCGCGGCGCGGTGCCGACCCCGGCCGCACCCGGATCCTCAGCACCGCGGTGGAGCACCACGCGGTGCTCGACCCGCTGCACTGGCTCACCGAGCGGGAAGGCGCCGAGGTCGAGCTGCTGCCCGTCGACCAGCGGGCTCGTCTCGAGGTCGATGCCCTGCGGGAGGCCGTCGAGCGGGACCCCGACTCGGTCGCCCTGATCTCACTGATGTGGGCCAACAACGAGGTCGGCACCCTCGAACCGGTCGGCGACGCGGTCGAGATCGCTGCCGAGCACGGCATCCCGGTGCACACCGACGCGGTGCAGGCCCTGGGCTCCGTGCCGGTGGACTTCGCCGCCTCCGGGGTCGATGCCCTCACCCTGACCGGACACAAGATCGGCGGGCCGTTCGGCGTCGGCGCCCTCGTCGTGGCCCGCGAGCTGGACCTGGTGCCGCTCGTGCACGGTGGCGGCCAGGAGCGAGACGTCCGGTCCGGGACGATCGACACCCCCGCGATCGCCGGTTTCGCTGCCGCCGTCGAGGTGGCCGTCAAGCAGCAGGCCGACCACGCGACCCGGGTGGCGGCCCTGCGCGACGACCTCGTACGCCGCGTGATCGAGGTGGTGCCGGACGCCCACCTCCACGGTCCCCAGCTCGAGCAGAGCCACGAGCGCTTGCCCGGCAACGCCCACCTCGGGTTCCCGGACTGCGAGGGCGACTCGCTGCTGATGCTGCTCGATGCCCGCGGGATCGAGTGCTCGACCGGCTCGGCGTGCTCGGCCGGCGTACCCCAGCCCTCGCACGTCCTGCTGGCCATGGGCTGCACCGACGAGGCCGCGAGACACTCCCTGCGCTTCTCGCTGGGCCACACCAGCACCCAGGCCGACGTCGACGCCCTCGTCGAGGCGATCGGGCCGGTCGTCGAACGGGCGAGGAGCGCCCAGAGATGAGAACACTGCGATGAAGGTCATCGCTGCCATGTCCGGCGGCGTCGACTCGGCGGTCGCTGCGGCGCGGGCTGCCGAGGCGGGCCACGACGTCACCGGGATCCACCTCGCCCTCTCCCGCAACCCGCAGTCCTACCGCTCGGGGGCCCGCGGTTGCTGCACGATCGAGGACAGCAACGACGCCCGGCGCGCCGCCGACGTGATCGGCATCCCGTTCTACGTCTGGGACCTGAGCGACCGCTTCCACGAGGACGTCGTCGAGGACTTCATGGGGGAGTACGCCGCCGGGCGGACGCCCAACCCCTGCCTGCGGTGCAACGAGAAGATCAAGTTCGCCGCCGTGCTCGACCGGGCCCTCGCGCTCGGCTTCGACGCCGTGGCCACCGGGCACTACGCGCAGCTGCGCACCGGGCCCGACGGCCTGATCGAGATGCACCGGGCGGTGGACTCCGCCAAGGACCAGTCCTACGTGCTCGGGGTGCTCGACCAGGATCAGCTCGCGCACTCGCTGTTCCCGCTCGGTGACTCCACCAAGCCCGACGTACGCCGGGAGGCGGAGCGGCGCGGGCTGCTCGTCGCCGACAAGCCCGACAGCCACGACATCTGCTTCGTCGCCGACGGCGACAACGCCGGCTGGCTGCGGGAGAAGCTGGGGGACCGGGCGCCGAACCACGGGGGCGACATCGTGGATTCCGCGACCGGAGAGGTGCTCGGCCGCCACGAGGGCACCTACGGTTTCACCATCGGGCAGCGCAAGGGGCTCCGGCTCGGGCGTCCGGCTGCGGACGGCCGGCCGCGTTTCGTGCTCGACATCGAGCCGGTCGCCGGCACAGTGACCGTCGGACCGCGTTCGGGGCTGGGCGTCGACCGGATCACCGGGATCCGGCCGCGCTGGTGCGGCACGATCCCGTCCCGGCTCGAGGGGACCGTCCAGCTGCGGGCGCACGGCAGCGAGCACCGCGCCGTGGTCTCCGTGTACGAGGACGAGGTCGACATCGAGCTGCTCGAGCCCGCCGAGGGCATCGCCCCCGGCCAGGCCGCGGTGGTCTACGACGGCACCCGCGTGGTGGGCTCGGCGACGATCAGCGCCACGCACCGGGCCGACGCCCCGCAGGGGACC
>NZ_DASSXS010000315.1:0-3768 GCF_035703625.1 Nocardioides sp.
CAGCCGGAAGGCGCCGGTGAGGATGAGCTGGATGCCGATCAGGACGGCCAGCACCTTGAGCGTCTGGTCGGGCCACAGGACCAGGACGAGGCCGAGCCCCATCGTGAGCAGGCCGTAGGTGAGCACCAGCCCCCAGTGGTCAACGAGTCGGGTCATGGACCTCGGTACGCCGGACGAGACGTCCGACTGCGTGGTGGCGGAGGAGAGATTGTCGGTCATCGGGGCCTCCTGGGCAGTGGGGATCGCCTGTGGCGACACAGTGCGTCAGGCGCGTGGCCAGTGGGTCACCTGTTTTGGGTGGTCGGTTCGGCTGGCACCTCACGTGTATCGGGGGAGGCGGCGTACGGAGGGGACGGCGAAGGTGTCGCGCAGGGCAGCCGCGATCGGCTGGGACGGGAGGAGCTCGACATGTCGGTACAGCAGAGTCATGCGCGCGGGTCGGTGCTGGGGCCGGGGCGCACCAGGGTGGTGATCGAGGGTGTCGCCGCCCTGGTCGCCCTGGCCGCGCTCAGCGTCACGGTGGTCGGCCTGCTGACGTGGGCGGCGGTCCAGCTGGTGCGGACGCTGGCGACCTGAACCAGCCACCAATGTCGACGCTCGACCCTCAACCGCGCCCGCTGACGCAGCCGACTCAGAGCAGGTGGAGGTTGCGGGCCACGGACAGCGCCTCACTGCGCCGGCTGACGGCCAGCTTCCCGTACAGGCTCGACACGTGGGTCTTGATGGTGTTCTCGGAGACGAACAGCTTGGCCGCGATGTCGGCGTACGTCGAACCGCGGGCGAGCTCGTTGAGCACCTCACGCTCCCGTGGGCTCAGCGTCGGCCGCACGACGGAGTCGAGGGTCGACAGCCGCTCTCGCGGCGTGGCCGTCGTGGGTGCGAAGACGGTGGTGATGTCGGGGCGTTCGGCCGCTGCCTCGGTCAGGTCGTGCACCCACGGGGTGGAAGCGGTGCCATCGAGGCGTGCGAGCAGGGGGGCCATGGGTGTGCCCTGGTGGCTCCACCCGAGGAAGGGCACCGCGTTGCGGCGTACCTCGGTGGCCACACCTGCCTCGCGCAGGCGGTCGAGCGCGGCCTCGTGCTCGCCCAGGACGTCTCGCAGCTGAGCCTCGCACGCCAGTGCGAGCGCCCTCGTCGCCGGCTGGGAGTAGGTCACGTCGAGAGCAGCGGCGGCGAACTGGTCCGCCGCTCCGCGTCGATCGCCTGCCAGGTCGTCGCACAGACCCTGTGCCAGGGCCGCCTCGCCGACCGCACCGAGGTTCCTGAGGTCGTCCGAGACCTCCTTCAGCAGGGACTGGTCGCTCGCGAGACTGGCCAGGAAGGCCCGCTCGAGGAGCACCACGACGCGCAGGTGGTCGGGCAGTTCGGGCAGGTCGAGGGCGCCCTCGATGGTCCGCTCCGCCGACGAGACCGATCCGGACATCAGGGCCATCCGCGCGTCGCGCATCCGCACCCAGAACCGGGCGACGAGGTCGGCTGCGTGCACGGCCACCTCGTCGTCGGTCTGCATCGACTTCCCGGTCTGCCCCGCCAGGTCGCACAGCACGGCGAGCTGGTAGGCGACCCCGGCCGGGGTCGAGGCGTGGCGAGGCATCCACGTGAGCTCCTGGCCGAGCTCCTGCAGCGCCTGGAGCGCCACCTCGGCGCAGGCGCGCTCGCGGCCCTGCATGTACTGCGTCAGGGCCAGGTGGCTCATCGCGGAGGTCGCGAGTGCGGACAGGTTCCGGTTGCGGCAGAGGCCGATCGAGGTGGTGAGGTTGATCTCCGCCTCGGCCAGGTCGCCCAGCCAGCTCTGGGTCGCTCCGAGCTCGTTGAGCAGGAGGGGAAGCTCAGGAGGGGGCTTTGCGCGGCCGTGTGACAGCAGCTCCACTCGCTTGGCGTGTCCGACTGCCGCGACCATCCCCTCCAGTCCCAGCCGGGAGCGCATCAGCCGGAGGCAGGCGGTGCGCGCCGAGGTCGGGTCGGCGGCCAGCTCGACCTCGAGGGAGCGGTCCATCCAGTGGGTGGCCGCGGGTACGTCGTTGTCGAGCCACCGCTCGAACGCGACGGGGAACCAGCAGTCGGAGTTGGCTTCCACGGCCTCGGGGTGCCTGGCCGCGAAGTCCCGGATGATGGCGCCGAGTCCCTGCGTGGTGAGGGCCAGCCCCTCGGACGCGATGACGGTCGCTGCCTCGTCCAGCTCGTTGACGGCCACCAGCCTGGAGACCGCGCGCGATCGGTTGCCGCGTGCCAGGTCGAGCCGCACGGCACGGACGACGTTCGCTCTGGCGCGGGACACGTCGACGCCTCCGGCGACCAGGCGGCGCCGGGTCACCTCGGCCATGAGCGGATGGATCCGGTAGCGCACGGGTTCGTCAGTTCCGTCGGGACGCTCCGGGGCGAACTCGCGCTCGGCCGGAAGCCGGCCCACGAGCAGCCCCGTGGTCTCCAGGGCAGAGAGGATCTCCTCGGCCCGGGAGTCGTGCGACAGATGCCTGGCGGTGACGGTGCTGACGATCTCTTCCCCGGCCAGGCAGAGCAGCAGGTGGCGTTCGCGGGGCTGGAGGGCAGCGAACACCTCGCTCGCCACCTGGTCTGCCACCGAGGCGCCGCCCGCGGCGTACCGGTTGGCAGCCGCCAGCGGGTCAGGAGCGGTGGCGATGGCGCGCGCGGTCAGGACGACCAGGGCGCACCAGCCCTGGGCCCGCTCGAAGACTGCCTTGAGGACGGCCGGGTCCTCGGTGCGCGCGTGCTCGATCACCAGCTGGGCCGACTCGGCCGGGTCCATCCGCAGGAGCTCGCCACGCAGGGTGGTGGAGTGCCCGAGCAGCTCCGGCACCAACCTGGCAAGTGGCAGGTCCCACCGGGAGAGCAGGAGCAGCCGCATGTCGAGCGGCTGCTCGCCAAGCCGCTTGTCGATCATGCGCAGCGTGGACGGCGGCAGCTGGTGGGCGTCGTCCACGACGACGAGCCGCGGCACCGATGCATTCTTCGATGACGCTGCCGCTGCGCTCAGCCGGGCAGTCAACCGGGCCGGGGTCCAGCTCCTGTCCGCATGCACCCAGGTCGTGTCCTCGAGGGATCGGCCGGTTCGCCGCAACCATCCGCTGACCCCGAGTGTCTTGCCGGCCCCGACCGGGGCAACGAGCAGGGTGAGAGGGTTCTGGGTCGCCACGTCCAACCCGTGCCACAGGCGCGCCCGGGGCACGTACACGCGCGGCAGCCGGGGCACCGCCCCGGACAGGGAGTCCGTCGGGGACCGGTCATGGTCCGCTTGGGCAGCGCGGGCGTCGGTGCCGGACATATCCGTCGACACAAACGGCCTCCTCCGCTGTCCACGGGCTTGGAGAACCTGAGCTGCAAGGCGCCCCGCAGTCCCGAGCTGGCGACCGCCATTTCCATCGTAGGCGATGTTCGTACGCGGCAAACGTCGTTCGCCGACAACGACTGCGGCCGAGTCAGGCCGTCTTCAGCTGCGTCGTCAGCGACCAGATCACCAGCACGCTGAACCCGATGACGAGCACGGACCAGAGCGGGTAGTAGGGCAGCCACGCGAAGTTCGCCAGCGCCACCAGGACCGCCATCGCGATGCCGGCCACCCGGGCCCAGGTCATGTCGGCGAGGAGCCCGAGGCCGATGCAGAGGGCGAGGACGCCGAGCGCCAGGTGGATCCAGCCCCAGGTGGCGAGGTCGATCGCGTAGGTGTAGCTGACCCCGCTGACGAACACCTCGTCCCTGGCGATCGCGGCGATCGCCTGGAGGATCTGGAAGATCGAGAGGGTGATCAGG
>NZ_DASSXS010000008.1:0-2097 GCF_035703625.1 Nocardioides sp.
ATGTCGATGACGACGTCGAGAGCGCGCTTGCCCCAGAAGCTGTCCCGGACGAGGACCCAGGCGATGACCGTGCCGACGACCACGTTGACCACGGTGACCAGCACCGAGGTCAGGACCGTGAGCTTGATCGCGGCCCACGTCTGTGGGTTGGTCAGCGTCGCGACGTAGGCGTCCCAGCCCCCACCGGCAGCAGTCACCACGATCGCGGCGAGCGGGATCAGCACCAGCAGGCTGAACCAGGTGACCGAGATCCCGAGCGCCAGCGCTGACCCTCGGGTCAGGTTGGTGGCCGTGGGTGTACTCGGGCCGAGACATCAGCTACCGCAGTGGTCACTCTTCGCCCTCGGCGCCCGTCTTCGCCTGGAGCTTCGGGATGATCCCCTCGGCGTCGTCGAAGAACTTCGCGTCGGCCTCGGCCCAGCCGCCGAAGTCGTCGTCGATCGTGTACAGCGTGCTCGGCGTCGGGAACGGGTCAGCGGGGTCGTTGGCACCCTCGACCTCGGGCAGGTCGACGCCGTCCACGACCGGCCGGAAGCCGGACTGGGCGTAGTCCGCCTGCGCCTCGGGCGAGGTCAGGAACTCCAGGAAGCTCTGGGCGCTCTCGGGAGCGTCCGTCAGCACCGTCGCCGGGTTCTCGATCAGCAGCGTGTCGTCGGGGACGACGTAGTCGAACGGCTCACCGTTCTGGATGGCGAGGATCGCCTCGTTCTCGTAGGAGAGGAGCACGTCACCGTTGCCCTCGGAGAACGCCGTGGTGGCGTCTCGTCCGGACGCCGGGAGGGCGATGGTGTTCTGGAGGAGCTTGGTGAAGTACTGCTCCGCCTCGGCGTCGGTTCCGCCCGCTCCGGTGACGTGGGCCCAGGCGGCGAGCATGTTCCACTTCGCCGAACCGGACGAGGCCGGGTTGGGGGTGATGATCTCGACGCCGGGCTTGACCAGGTCGTCCCAGCCCGTGATGTTCTTCGGATTGCCGTCGCGGACCACGAAGGACACGACCGAGGACGTGACGATGCCCTTGGTCTCGTTGTCCTTCCAGTCCTCGGCGACCAGGCCGGCGTCCACCAGGCGCTGCATGTCGGGCTCCAGCGAGAAGTGCACGACGTCGGCGTCGAGCCCACCTTCGACGGCCCGGCTCTGGTCACCCGAGGCGCCGTACGACGTCTGGAAGGTGACACCCTCGCCCTCGGAGGTCCCCTCGAACTCCTCGAACACGGGCACGTTGGCCGCCTCGAGCACCGAGTAGCCGACCAGGCTGAGCCGGTCTCCTCCCGTGGCACCACCACTGGCGCCCGAGCACGCGGACAGGGCGAGTACCCCGGTGAGCGATGCCGCCAGGGCGGCCTTGAACTTGGAAGTCATGTCCATCTCTCTCTGTTTGCGCTCCCTCCGGTGCGGCCGTGGGAGCTGCCGCACTTCGACCCGAGAAGGTGCGTATCTGACTATTGACGAGCAGAGTAGTGGACATTAGTGACTTAGGCCGAATTCTGAGACGCGTGGCGTGTCTCACCCGTCCAGATGAGGGAGACGATGCGCGCCAGGTTGAGCGTCGGGACTATCGTGGGCGAGTCGTGGCACAGACCCATGGAGCGCGAAACTAGAACACGTTTCGGTTTTCACATACCGCGGGTATCATTGGTCTGGCCAGCAAGCAACGAGAGGGATGGGAGCGGTGACCAAGCAGGTCAAGCAGCTCGACCGGGTCATCATCCGGTTCGCAGGAGACTCGGGCGACGGCATGCAGCTGACCGGGGACCGGTTCACGCAGGAGTCGGCCGCCTTCGGCAACGACTTGTCGACCCTGCCCAACTTCCCGGCCGAGATCCGGGCGCCGCAGGGCACCCTGCCCGGCGTCTCGTCGTTCCAGGTCCACTTCGCCGACCACGACATCCTCACCCCCGGCGACGCCCCCGACGTCCTGGTCGCGATGAACCCGGCCGCGCTGCGGGCCAACCTCGGCGATCTGCCCAAGGGCGCCACCATCATCGTCGACACCCACGACTTCACCTCGCGCAACCTCACCAAGGCGGGCTACGCGGCCAGCCCGCTCGAGGACGGGTCCCTCGACGAGTACGCCCTGCACCCCGTCGACCTGACCGG
>NZ_DASSXS010000266.1:0-4255 GCF_035703625.1 Nocardioides sp.
ATCAGTCAGCACAACCTCGGCCTGGGCGCGGCCTACACACGCGTCCGCCGCCGCCGTCCCGTTCGGCTGGTCTGGGCAGCCGAGTTCAACCGCGTCGAGGACGCGTTTCTCTACGAGAAGCAGGTCCAGGGCTGGAGCAGGGCGAAACGGATCGCCTTGATCGAGGGCCGCTTCGACGCCCTCCCTGACCTCGCCAGTCGCCCCCCACGCCGTTCTGGAGATTGACGGCGGTGCTCGCCGCCCTGCCTCCCCTTCCGGGGTTTCGAGGCTCAGGCGCCAAAGCGCCTTCACACCTCAACCACCGGCGACCAGGATCCGGAGGTTGAGGTGCAAGGGCCGTCCACGGCCCGAGCCTCGAAACCCCCGCACCCACGCAGGGCGGCAACCACGGAAACCACCGCCCTGCCACCCTTCCGGGGTTTCGAGGCTCAGGCGCCAGAGCGCCTTCGCACCTCAACCACCGACGGCCAGGATCCAGAGGTTGAGGCGCGAGGGCCGTCCACGCAGGACGACGGCCAGGATCCGGAGGTTGAGGTGCGAGGGCCGCCCACGGCCCGAGCCTCGAAACCCCCGCACCCACGCAGGGCGGCAACCAACAGAAAACCACCGCCCAGCCTCCCGACCGGGTTCGAGGCTCAGCCACCGAGGGGGCCTCGTCTCAGGCGTGGGTGGTGACCTCGGCGGGAGTCCGCTGCAGGTTGCGCACCGACGCCGACACCAGCGTCAGCAGGCAGATGGCCGTGTAGGCGATGCCACTGACGATGAGCACGTCGCGGTAGCCGAACGCCAGGGCAAGCGGACCGTAGGCCAGCTGCCCGATCGGCATCGCCACGAACGAGCCGAGGGCGTCGTAGGAGTAGGCGCGCGAGAGCATCCGCTCCTCGACGTGCTCCTGCATGGCCAGGGTCCAGCCCAGGCTGAACAGCTCGATGCCCGCGCCCGCGACGAACGCGAGCACCACCAGGGGCACGAGCTCGGGGTCGGCGCCGAGCATCACGATCGGGAAACCTGCGGTCGCGATCCCGAGCATGCCGAAGAACAAGGGCCGCTCCAGCCTGCGACGCAGCATCACGCCGGTCATCGCCAGCAACCCGAACGACTCGGCGGAGACGATGTAGCCCCAGCCCTGAGCGCCGATCGTGTCCTTGGCGATCACGGGGCCGAGCGTGTTGAACGCACCGGAGTGGATCATGTTCAGCACTCCGAACGCCAGGACGATCACCCAGAGCCACGTCGTACCGGCGAACAGCGACCAGCCCTCCCTCAGCTCGGCGAACGTGGACTGCGAAGACCCGTCCCGCACTGGTGCGGGAAGCACGACCCGCAGCAGGAGGAGAGCGGCGACCAGCCAGGTGAGGGCGTCGACAGCCAGTGCCCACCCGGGCCCGATCGTGACCACCAGCAGCGCGGCGATGCTGGGGCCCACCACCCGAAGCGCACCGCGCGACATCGACTGCAGGACGTTCGCCGACTGCAGCATGTTGCGCGGCACCAGCTGCGGCATGATCGCGGCGAATGCCGGGAAGACGAGTGCCAGGGTGACGCCGTTGAGGGCCTCGAGGACGATCAGCATCCACAGCTCGGCCCGGTCGGTGATGATCAGCCCCGCGGCCAACCCCTGCGTCAGCGCGAGCACCAGGCCGCCCGTGCGCAGGATCAGGACCCGGGGCAGCCGGTCCGCGATCACCCCGCCGAAGAGCATGAACAGCACCAGCGGGATCGAGTTGGCCGCGAGCACGGCACCGAGCGCCTTCGGCGAGTCGGAGACCTCGAGGACGGCGAAAGCCAGCGCCACGGGCGCCATGGTCGAGCCGGCCATGTTGATGAGGCTGGAGACGAAGAACCATCGGAAGTTGCGCTCGCGCAGCGGCGCCAACGCCCCCGTGTCCCCCGCCATGCCCGACAAGATAGGGGTCAGCGGAGGTGGTTGACCACGGCCCGGGCGAGCGCGCGGGCGTAGGTGGCGCGACCCTTCCGGGAGGTCATCCGGCGCGCGTCGGACGAGTTGCGCATGTTGCCGAGCTCGACCATCACCGACGGGATGTTCGCGAGGTTCAGGGTGCCCAGGTCGGAGCGGAAGTCGACCCCGTCGCCGCCCGCGGTGTAGTTGGCCACCGGGAGTCCGACGCCGCGCAGCGCTGCCCTGGTCTCGCGCGCCAGCCGTTGCGAGGGCCGGTAGATGTCGTGCGTCCACGGTCGGCGGTCGGTGGGGGCGATCACGTGGAACCCGCGGGCGCGGGCAGCAGTGGACCCGTCACCGTGCACGCTCACCTTGAGGTCCGCACCCGCCCGGTTGCCGGCGCGGCCGCGTACGTCGACGCACGGCCCCCACCGGTCCTGGCGGTTGCTGTGCCGCGTCAGCGTCACGTCCGCACCCAGGCCGCGCAGGCGGGTGGCCAGCATCCGCGAGACCTGCCACACCATGGTCGCCTCCGGGTAGCCGCCACGGGTGGCGGTGCCCGTGGTGTTGCAGGCCTTGCGGAAACCACCGGCCGGGACCAGGCGGGCGATCTTCCGGGGGAAGTTGTGGTTGCCCAGCTGGTGGCCCGGGTCGATGACGATCGTGCGCCCGACCAGCGGCCCGGCGAGCGCGTCGCGCTCAGGTGTGGGGAGCGCCGACGCGGCCCCGCCGCTGCCCACGGCAAGGGTCAGCGCGAGTATGAGGCTCCCGACGACTCGCATGCCGCTCACCCTAACCGGGGCATGACTCCATCGCCCCTATGCTGAGTCGCCCCCCAGGCGTGAGCAACGAGGAGTCCGTATGACGTGGTTGGTGACCGGAGGAGCGGGCTACATCGGCTCGCACGTGGTGCAGGCGCTGAAAGACGCCGGGATATCGCCTGTGGTCTTGGACGACCTGTCCAGCGGCTTCGAGCAGTTCGTGCCCGATGACGTGCCGTTCGTGCGTGCCTCGCTCCTCGACACCTCGGCGGTAGAAGGGGCGCTGCGTGAGCACGAGGTCACGGGCGTCATCCACGTCGCCGGCTTCAAGTACGCCGGCGTGTCGGTCCAGCGGCCGCTGCACACATACACACAGAACGTCACCGGCACGGTGAGCCTCCTATCGGCGATGCTGGCGGCGGACGTTGCCCGGATGGTGTTCTCCTCCAGCGCGGCGACCTTCGGGACGCCAGACGTCGACCTCGTGACGGAGGACGCCCCCACCAACCCGGAGTCGCCGTACGGGGAGTCCAAGCTGATCGGCGAGTGGCTGCTCGCCGACGCGGAGCGCGCTCACGGCCTGACGCACACCTCGCTGCGCTACTTCAACGTGGTGGGCTCCGGCTCAGACGGCCTCTACGACACGAGCCCGCACAACCTCTTCCCCATCGTCTTCAACATGCTCTACCGGGGTGAGACGCCTCGGATCAACGGCGACGACTACGACACCCCGGACGGGACCTGCGTGCGGGACTACGTGCACGTGAGCGACCTCGCGGTCTCGCACGTCGCCGCCGCGCGACGGATGGAAGCGGGCGAACCACTCGAGCGGGTCTACAACCTGGGCAGCGGGAACGGCTCCTCGGTGCGGGAGATCATGGACGCGATCCGGGACGTCACAGGCATCGACTTCGAACCGAAGGTCCACGACCGACGGCCGGGCGACCCGGCCCGGATCGTGGCCACCGGGGAGCTCGCCGCGCGCGACATCGAGTGGGAGATGCGCCACGACCTGCGCGAGATGGTGCGCTCGGCGTGGTCCGCGCGGCAGGCGGCCGGGGACGCCTACCCCGCCTGACTGACACAATCCGCCCATGTCCACGGCGCTGATCACCGGCATCACCGGCCAGGACGGTCTCTACCTGGCAGAGCTGCTGCTCGCCAAGGGGTACGACGTCCACGGGCTGATCCGCGGCCAGAACAACCCCAAGCGTGACCTGGTGCGCGAGCTCCTGCCCGACGTGTCCCTGCACAACGGCGACCTGACGGACATGTCCAGCCTGATCCGCGCGCTGCGTGACTCCGGCCCCGACGAGGTCTACAACCTCGGTGCGATCTCGTACGTCGCCTACTCCTGGGAGAACGCCAAGGTGACCAGCGACGTCACCGGCATGGGGGTGCTCAACATCCTCGAGGCGATCCGGCTGCACACCGGCGACGACCCGACCGGCGACCGCTTCTACCAGGCGTCCAGCTCGGAGATGTTCGGCAAGGTTCAGGAGTCCCCGCAGCACGAGCGCACCCTGCTGTGGCCACGGTCGCCGTACGGCGTGAGCAAGGTGTTCGGGCACCACATGACGATCAACTACCGCGA
>NZ_DASSXS010000318.1:0-25248 GCF_035703625.1 Nocardioides sp.
GCCAGGACAGCCACCTGAGCACACGGGACCGCTCAGCGGGTTCGGGGCACTCCGAGGGCGATCAGGTCTTCCATCACGGACTCGGGTTCGTGGCGCAGCTCGTAGGACGAGCAGCTGACGATGATGCGTCGGCGGGTCACCAACTTCCGGTGCCGCGACCTGTCCGCGGCTGCCTGTCGTACTTCGTCGTGGTAGCCCCCGTCCACCTCGAGCACGAGCACGCAACCATCCGGAAGGTCCCACTCGGCATCGGTCCATCGGCGCCGTCCCCTTCGGTCCCGACGACTCCGTTGGCCCCGCGGGGTGGTGAGCCCAAACCTTTCGCACGCGCGGCGAAGATCGATCTCAGACAATGAGTGAGCACCGCCCGAGATGTCACGCAGCAAGGTCCGGAACTCGGGTGCCCGACGTAGCGGAGTCATCCGGGCAAGCCAGTTGTTGAGGCGATCCGGAGTGGTGAGGCGCTGCTGCACGCTCGCCGCGACGACACCGTGCGCGGTTCGTCGACTCGGCACGTAGCCGGCGAAGAGCAAGATGGCGGGCTCGAGCCTGCACAGGGGCAGATCCCGCATTGACCGCATGCTGGCCAGCGGCCGCCGGGACCGGACGAAGTCCACGCCTTCGATGGGGTCGAACGAGAGCTCGTCGTCCACCAGCACCGTGATGTCGTCACGGGACCAGTTCTTCAATCCGTGGAGCTCGGCAGCGGTGAGACCGCCGATCATGGCGGTTGGTCCAGCGTGGAGGACCGCCCGCCACAGGCACTGCGACCGCGACAGCGGACCGGTGGTGGTGCTGAACACCGACGACGTCCGTTGTGCCCACCGGCGAGCGCGCAGCTGGTTGCGCACGAAGGAGCGGGATACGCCGAGCTCAGTGAGCTGGCCCTGGGACACCATCCCGGCCTGCGCGTGCGCAAGCTCGCTCCACGATTCGCTGCTCATGCCCGCGAATCGTTGGTCGAGTCACGGTCCTTCGCAAGCGGCTGTCCACAAGCTCGGGTCGTGTCCTCAGGTGGTCGCCAGGACAGCCACCTGAGCACACAACCCGATGAGGGATCAGAACGTGTGCTCCGGTCCGGGGAACGTCCCGGAGCGCACGTCGTCGGCGTAGGCGCGAGCAGCCTCGAGCAGGACGCCGTGCACGTCGGCGTACTGCTTGACGAACTTGGCCATCCGGCCGGTCCGCAGGCCGAACGCGTCCTGCCAGACCAGAACCTGGCCGTCGCAGTCCGGCCCGGCGCCGATGCCGATGGTGGGGATGGACAGCTCGCGCGTCACCTTGGCGGCCACGTCGCCGGGCACCATCTCCATCACGACCGCGAAGGCGCCCGCGGCCTCGACGTACTTGGCGTCGTCGAGGATCCGCTGAGCGGTCTCGCCGCGTCCCTGCACGCGGTACCCGCCCAGCGCGTGCTCGGACTGGGGAGTGAACCCGATGTGGGCCATGACCGGCACGCCACCGCGGGTGAGGAGCTCGATCTGCGGCACCATCTCGCGGCCGCCCTCGAGCTTCACGCAGTGGGCCCCGCCCTCCTTCAGGAACCGGACCGCCGTGGCGTAGGCCTGCTGCGGCGAGGCCTGGTAGGAGCCGAACGGCAGGTCGCCGACGACGAGGGCGCGGTGGACCGATCGGGAGACGGCGCGGGTGAGGGGGAGCAGCTCGTCGACCGTGACCGGCAGCGAGGTCTCGTTCGCGTAGACGTTGTTGGAGGCACTGTCACCGACGAGGAGCACCTCGATGCCGGCCTCGTCGAAGGTCTGCGCCGCGTACTGCTCATAAGCGGTGAGCATCGTGAACTTCTCGCCCCGCGCCTTCATCTCCCGAAGGTGCTGGGTGCGGACCCGCTTGATCGGCTTGGGAGCGTCGGACTGCGACGGCCCGCTGCCGTAGGGGGCGGTCTCCTCGGGACCGTTGGCCGTGGTGCTCATCGGAGCTCCTTCGAAGGTCGTCTCGCGGCTCCCTGCTGGAGTCCACGGATCGACATCAGGCTAGCCCCGGCAGCCACCGACGTCGCTGTGGTGGGGGTCACGTCCGGTCGAGCTCGGAGAGGAGCCCGCCGAGGGCGATCCGGTCGTCCTCCGATCCGGCGTGGGGCGCCTCGAACCACGTCGCGTACTGCGAGATCTCGTCGAGGCGCCACTCGAGGTCGAACATCTCGAGCATCGCCGGGTCCGCGTCCGGCTGCGGGTGACCGGCCTCGCCGAGGGTGCGCAGGTCGCGCTCCCGGGGAGCGAGCTTGAGTGACTCCCAGTCCACCAGCAGGGTGCCCTCGGCGGTGTCGAGCTGGTTGCGGGTGTGCGGCTCACCGTGCGTGGCCACCCAGGCGCACGCGTCGGCCGACCCAGCCAGGCGGTGGTAGGTCGTGATCCAGGTGCCGATCTCACCCAGCCGTGCCTGCACAGCGGCACGGGCCCGTTCCCCGTGGGGGCCTTCGGTCCACGGGCGCCTGGTCCGGGTCGCGAGGTCGTCGGTCAGCCCCGCGCCGACCAGCGGGCGCCATCGGGGGAGACCGTGTGGAGCCGTCGCGGCGTGCAGCCGGTCGAGCCTGGCCCGGGTGCTCGCCGCTGCGTCGGCGGTCATCGTGCCGTCCCCGGGCGAGCCCTCGCGCCAGGGCGTGACCGAGAGCGCGCCTCCGGCCAGCGGCACGGTGAAGCCACCGTGGGTCCCCGCGCAGGGCGCGAGCACGAACTCGAGACCACCGGCCGCGAGCCCCGCGGCACCGGCGTACGCCGCCTCGAGCGTCGCGGCGGTGTGCCGGGGCAACAGCGCGTCCAGGGTGACGAACCAGTGCCGCGCCCGGCCCGACGCGCGCCAGTGGTGGGCCCCGAAACCGACCGGCAGGTAGACGAGGGTGATGGCATCGGCATCCCAGTGGCTGCGCACGACGGACAGGACCTCGGTGGCGGTCACGTCGGCGGGCGGCTCGCGCACCTCACCCCTTGCCGTAGTCGCGGGTGACGTTCGCGACGCGCACCCGATACTCGTCGTACCAGACCTGCCGGCCGCGGTCCTGCGCGACGAGGTGCTCCGCCACCTGTTTCCAGGCCGCCGCGTCCGACTCGTCGCGCCAGTAGGACACGGTGATCCCCACAAGACCGTCCTTGACGGACTCGATGCCGAGGTAGCCGGGTTGCTCCGCGGCCAGCGACTCCATCCGACGCAGCATCCGCGAGTAGCCGTTGTCGCCTGCGCTGCGCGTCGAGGTGAAGATCACCGCGGTGTACGGCGGCTGCGGGGTCTCGGCGATCGGCATGCCCTCGGGTCTACCACGTCGAGGCGTCGTGGTCCCGCGCCGACAGCCGACCGGGCCGGGGATGCATGCACCCCCGGCCCGGCCCCCCCGTGCCCCGCCTCAGCAGAGGCAGGTTCTGGAGCGGCCCGGCCTTGCCCCGGGTTGCGGGTCCTTGATCGGGCGGGTCCCCATGTCCCGCGTCGATTCGGCTCCGGACCCGGAGCCGGCCGTAGAGTAGAGCGGGTTGAAGGGAACGGGTCGGCGTCCTTGCAGGTTGCTGCAGCGCCGACCGGCATGGGGGTGTGTGATGACGGGGTCTCGGGACGTGCCCGGTCCGGGTCGGAACGGGGCGCTCGACGCGTCGTTGCCGTTGATGCTCGAGCGGCGGCGGGCGGTCGGCATGGTCGATCGCCGGGGTCGCAGCCTGAACCCGGAGGTCCGGCTGCTCGCGATCGGCGAGCAGCGCTTCAGCGCCGCGATCGAGGCCCTCGTCGCGAGGAGTCGCGACGTCGTCTCCGTGTGCAGCGGCGCCTCGCGCGACGTCCTGGTCGAGACGAGGGACCGCAACCGGAGAGTCGTCGAGGGCGGGACCCGGGTGCGCAGCTGGTACGACAAGGAGCGCAGCGACCCGGAGACAGCGGGCCTGCTGCTGTCGCAGCCCTGGCTCACCGGGCACTGGACCGTCGCTCCGGTGGACACCAAGATCCTGGACAACCGGGCGGTGCTGCTCGAGGGGCCGCGCATCGACGGGCGGCGCTCCGTGCTGCTCACCACCCATCACCGGGCGGTGGCGGCGGCCCTGGCCTACTGGCAGGCGGTCAGGGCGCGGTCGGTGCCGCTGGAGCTCGCGGAGTCCGACAACCCGTTGCGACACATGTCGGACCGCCAGCGTGAGACGGCCAGGATGCTCGCCGACGGCCTGACCGACGAGCAGATCGCTCGACGGCTCGAGGTGTCGGTCCGCACCGTGCGCTACGACGTGGCCGGGCTGGGGCGGTTGGTCCAGGCGGGCAGCCGGTTCGGGATCGGGCTCGCGCTGGGGCGGCTCGGGTTCGACCGCAACGTGTAGGGCCCCGACCGCGGTCCCGGCGGCCGGACAGAGCAGCTAGAAGGCGGCGGACGCCCGGTCAGCCGCGGACTCCAGGTCGGCGACGACGATCCTGCGCATCCCGAGCATCGCCTCCGTGGCGGCCTTCGCCCGCGCGGGGTCGGGATCGGACACCAGCTCGTAGAGGCGGTCCGGCACGATCTGCCAGGACAGGCCGAACCGGTCCCGGAGCCAGCCGCACATCGACTCCTCGCCACCGTCGGCGGTCAGGGCCTCCCAGTAGTGGTCGACCTCGGCCTGGTCGCGGCAGGCGACCGAGAACGAGATGGACTCGCTGAACCCGGCGTGCGCCGGTCCGCCGTTGATGCCGCGGAACTTCAGGCCGTCGAGGTCGAACTCGCCGGCCATCGCGGTGCCGGGCTCGCCCGGGCCGGCGTCGTTGTAGCGGGCGAGGTGCCCGACCGAGGAATTCGGAAAGATGCTGGTGTAGAACTCGGCGGCCTCCTCGAGGTTGTCGTCGAACCACAGGCACGGGCTGATCGCGGTCATGGCACTCCTCCTCGGTGTGGAAGCGGTCTCGCTGGGCAGACCGGCGTCGGGACGTGAACTCATCGGTCAGGCCGTGGGAGACTCGGGACGTGGACTTCTACTCGGCGTACGCCCAGGGGTTCGCCAGGATCGCCGCCTGCACCATCCCCGTGGAGATCGCGGACCCCGCAGCCAACGCCCGCACCGTCCTCGCGCAGGCTCGCGAGTGCCACGACGAGGGTGTGGCGGTGGCGATCTTTCCCGAGCTCGCCCTCTCCGGGTACGCCATCGACGACCTGGTCCTGCAGGACACGCTGCTGGCGGGCGTCGAGCAGGCCGTGGCCGACCTGGTCGAGGGCTCCGTCGACCTGCTGCCCGTCCTGGTCGTCGGTGCACCGCTCGTGCACGGCACCCGGGTGCTCAACTGCGCGGTCGTCATCCACCGCGGGCGGGTGCTCGGTGTCGCGCCCAAGTCCTACCTCCCCACCTACCGCGAGTTCTACGAGCGCCGCTGGTACGCGCCCGGCGACGACCGCCGGGGCGCCAGCATCCGGGTCGCCGGCGCCGAGGTGCCCCTCGGTCCGGACCTGATCTTCGACGCCACCGACGTACCGGGACTGCGGCTGCACGTGGAGATCTGCGAGGACATGTGGGTCCCGGTGCCGCCCAGCGCCGAGGCCGCCCTGGCCGGCGCCACCGTGCTCGCCAACCTGTCCGGCAGCCCGATCACGGTGGCCCGGGCGGAGGACCGGCGCCTGCTGGTGAGGAGCGCCAGCGCGCGTTGCTCTGCGGTCTACGCCTTCGCCGCCGCCGGGCAGGGGGAGTCGACCACCGACCTGTCCTGGGACGGACAGACCATGATCTACGAGTGCGGCGAGCTGCTGGCCGAGAGCGAGCGGTTCCCCGAGGGCCCGCGGCGCAGCGTGGCCGACGTGGACCTCGACCGGGTGCGGCAGGAGCGCCTGCGCCAGGGGACGTTCGACGACAACCGGCGCGGCCTCGAGTCACGCCGGGTGCGTACGCCGGACGACTCCGACCCGGCCTTCCGGACCGTCCCGTTCGAGCTCGCGCCGCCGACCGGCGACATCGGCCTGCGGCGCAAGGTCGACCGGTTCCCGTTCGTGCCCGACGACCCGGAGCGGCTGGCCCTCGACTGCTACGAGGCCTACAACATCCAGGTCTCGGGGCTCGAACAGCGACTGCACGCCATCGGCCAGCCGAAGGTCGTCATCGGCGTCAGCGGTGGCCTCGACTCCACCCACGCCCTGATCGTCGCGGCGAAGGCCATGGACCGCCTCGGTCGGCCCCGCAGCGACATCCACGCCTTCACCATGCCGGGCTTCGCCACCGGCGAGACCACGAAGTCCTGCGCGACCCGGCTGTCCAAGAGCCTCGGGGTGACCTTCGAGGAGCTCGACATCACCGCTGCGGCGCGGCAGATGCTGGCCGACATCGACCACCCGTTCGCCGACGGCGCCGAGGCCTACGACGTGACGTTCGAGAACGTGCAGGCCGGCCTGCGCACCGACTACCTCTTCCGCCTGGCCAACCACCGGGGCGGCATCGTCCTCGGCACCGGCGACCTCAGCGAGCTGGCCCTCGGCTGGTGCACCTACGGCGTCGGCGACCAGATGTCCCACTACGCCGTCAACACAGGGGTGCCCAAGACGCTGATCCAGCACCTCATCCGGTGGGTGATCGACAGTGGGCAGTTCGACCCGGACACCAACGAGGTTCTCCAGGAGGTGCTCGACCAGGAGATCACTCCCGAGCTGATCCCGCACCAGGAGGGCAGCAGGCCCCAGGCCACCGAGGACACCGTCGGCCCGTACGCGCTGCAGGACTTCACCCTCTTCCACGTCATCCGCCGTGGCCACCGTCCGGGACGGATCGCCTTCCTGGCCTGGCACGCCTGGCGTGACGCGCAGGCAGGGGAGTGGCCACCGGGGTTCCCGCAGGAACGCCGGGTGGCCTACGACCTGCCGGAGATCCGGCACTGGCTCCAGGTGTTCGTCAAGCGCTTCTTCGCCAGCCAGTTCAAGCGCTCGGCGCTGCCCAACGGCCCCAAGGTGCTCGCCGGGGGCACCATGTCGCCGCGCGGCGACTGGCGGATGCCCTCCGACGCGGGCGCGGCCGCCTGGCTGGCCGACCTCGAGGGCACGGTGCCGGGCAGCCAGGTCACGCGCTGAGCTCCGCGGCGGCGGTCAGCTGCCGATCTCCTTGCCGTGGTAGGTCATGGCGAGACGCGCCAGCGCGAGGGCGCCGATCATCAGGCCGATGTCACGCAGGGCGATGTCGGCGTAGCCGCCGATGGTGATCAGGTTGACGGTGATGCCGGCGAGCCACGCGGCGATGACGTATCCGCCGATCCGCGGGGACACCGCGACGAGCACGGCGGCCGCGAGCTCGACGACGCCGACCATCATCATCGCGTCGGCTGCGGAGCCGGGAACGATGTCGTTGACCCACGTCGCGAGGTAGCCCTCCCAGTTCACCGACAGGAAGCCGACGAGCTTGTCGAGGCCGACCACCAGTGGCAGCAGCATGTAGCCGACCCAGAGGGCGAGGTAGGCCTGGTGGGCCGGTTCGGCCCGGGTGATCGCCGCGACGTCATGCATGTCGTGGGCCATCCCGTCCCAGGCGTGGGTAGTGGCCATGGTCGAACTCCTTCGTGTGTAAGAGACAACAACATCGACGATAGACCCGTCACGGGGTTTTCGGCAAGCAATCCATCTGATAGAAACGTCCCCATGGCAGGAGCTGCGGAAGAGGGCTTTGCCCGCCGGGTGACAACGCTGGGGGCGCTCGCCGATCCGGTACGCCGCGCGCTCTACCGGTTCGTCTCCGACCAGGACGAGGCGGTCAGCCGCGAGCAGGCGGCCGAGGGTGTCGAGGTGCCCAGGCACACCGCCAAGTTCCACCTCGACCGGCTGGTCGACGAGGGGTTGCTGGTCACCGAGTTCCGGCGGCTCACCGGCCGGAGCGGCCCCGGTGCCGGGCGGCCGGCCAAGCTCTACCGTCGTTCCGCGCGCGAGGTCTCGGTCAGCCTGCCGCACCGGCGATACGACCTGGCCGCAGAGGTGCTGGCCGACGCGATCGAGCGCTCCCTGGACGGCACTCCGATGGCTGAGGCGGTCACCGCAGCCGCCGACGCCGCCGGCAGGCTGGCCGTCGACGCCGCGCCGGAGAAGGCGCGCACCCGCCGTGGACGGGAGCTCGACCGGGTGGCCGTCGCGCTGGCCCCGTTCGGCTACGAGCCGCGGGTGGACGCCGCCCTGGACCTGGCCAACTGTCCCTTCGACCGGCTTGCGGCCGACCACCGCGACCTGGTGTGCGGCATGAACCTGGCATTCGTCGGCTCGGTGGCCGACCAGCTGGGTTGTGTCGGGGTCCGCGCCGAGCAGGTCCCGGGCACGGAGGGCTGCTGCGTGCGCGTCGTGCCGTCCGACTGACCTCCTCGGAGCCGGAACGGCAAAACCCCGGCGAAGCGTCGGAATTGATGCTGTGATGTCCGTCGGCGGCGACGAGACCGCCCATCACGTCTTGACCACGGGGGAGGCCGTGACGTGCGAAGGACAGCGCTTGCCGTGAGCGTGGTCGTGCTCATCGGACAACCGATCTCGGCCGCGGCGGAGGTGAACGCGGCCTCGCGGAGCAAGCGCGGGACGACCATCGTGGTCAACGCCCACGGCAACCGGGGGCCGGCCCCGACCCAGCTGCTCGGCGCCAACCACCACTTCGACGCCAACGGGCGCGGCCTGTGGGACCCACTGACGGACGCGCCGGTGCCGGCGGTCGTGGCCGGCGCGCAGAGGGCGGGGCTCCAGGCACTGAGGTTCCCCGGCGGCACCGTCGCGAACATGTACGACTGGAAGCGCGCGATCGGCCGCGAGCGCGGCTGCCAGGTGGTCGGACCGCAGGGGCGTGGGGGCCGAGCGCGTGCCCTCACGAGCGGCCTGGACTTCGGCCCGGACGAGGCGATGCGCTTCGTGGACACGGTGGGCGCCAGGGCGAACATCATGGTGCCCTTCGTCAACGAGACTCCCCAGGACGCGGCCGACTGGGTGGAGTACATGAACGGCCGGGCCGGCGATCCGGCCAACCCCAACGGCGGGGTCGACTGGGCCGACGTCAGGGCTGCCAACGGCCACCAGGCGCCGTACGGCGTGCGCTGGTGGGAGATCGGGAACGAGCAGCACCACCGCGAGTCACGGTACTGGCTCTCGCGCGACCACGGGCGGGCCCTGCGCCAGTACGCGTTCGGCGGAAGCCGGGTCGTCCGCGGCGAGTACCTGGGCAAGGCATGTGCCCACCCGAGGTTCGGCATCGCCTCGGACGGGTCGGCGGCGCAGACCTTCGAGGTGCTGTATCCGCCGGTGGCGCCCCGGTCGGTGCGGGTCGTGATCGACGGCCAGGTCTGGAACCGCGTCCGTAGCCTGTCGGCGGCCGCGCCCGACGCCCGGGTGTTCACGCTGGACGCCGAGCACGGGCAGGTCGGCTTCGGTGACGGGGAGAACGGCGCACTGCCGCCGCAGGGGAGCACCGTGCGTGCGTCGTACCGCAGCATCCACCAGGGGTACTTCGACTTCGCCCGGAGGATGAAGGCGGTCGACCCCTCGATCAAGGTGTGTTCCAGCTGGGGAGAGGCCGCCTTCAACCGGCTGGTGGGCCGCCGCGACTACGACTGCATGGCCGCTCACGCCATCGTCCTCTTCAGCGGCTCTCGCGGATCGGAGGCCACGTGGTCGGGACCGCTCGAGGGCCATGACCAGTTCATGGTCAAGTCCGGCTCGATCCAGCGAAGGGTGCGTGCGCTGCGCGCATCGATGCCGTCGGCCACGCCGCTGCACCTCACCGAGTTCGCCGCGTTGTACGGCGACCGAAGCGCCTGGCCGGCCTGGTCGACCTCGGTCAGCCATGCGGTCTACATGGCCTCGCTCTGGGGGCAGTGGATGAACCTGCGGATCCCGTGGGGGAACGGCGACGCCTTCCTCTGGCAGGGCCAGCGGGGAGTGCTCGGGGGGAGGCCCGACTACACCTTCACCGCCGACGCGGTGACCCGGCAGGCGCTCTCGCCCATGTTCTCGGCGGGCGGTGCGCTGCTCGCGTCCCGGATCGTCCGGAACCGGGTCCGCCACCCCCGCGCGACGGCACCAGCGTCGTATCCCGCCCTGGTCGTCGCGGCCACTCGCGCCCGGGGGGCGGTGAACATCCTCGTGGTCAACCGGCTCCCCGGGAAGGCGGTCTCCACCCGTGTCCGGCTCGTGGGGCGCCGGTCCGGCGGGCGCGCGAACGTGCGCACCGTCGTGGGGCAGTCCTTCAGGTCCTGGAACGTGCCCGACGCCCCACCCAGCGTGCGCCTCCACGTGCGCGAGCGGAGGGTCGGGGCGCAGGGCTTCACCCACCGCTTTCCACCATCCTCGACCACGGTCTTCCGGATCCCGCTGCGGTGAGGTCGGGACGGGACGTCGCGGAGTGTGAGGCTGCTACCCGGGCCGGGCGCCGGGTAGCCCTACGCTGTTCCCCATGGGCAAGCAGGAAGACTTCGTGCTCCGGGCTCTCGAGGAGCGGGACGTGCGGTTCGTGCGCTTGTGGTTCACCGACGTGCTGGGCTTCCTGAAGTCAGTGGCGGTGGCCCCGGCCGAGCTCGACAACGCCTTCGACGAGGGGATCGGGTTCGACGGATCGGCCATCGAGGGCTTCGCCCGCGTCTACGAGGCCGACATGCTGGCCAAGCCCGACGCGTCGACGTTCCAGATCCTGCCCTGGCGTGGCGAGGGCCCGTCCACGGCGCGCATGTTCTGCGACATCGTGATGCCTGACGGCGCCGCGTCGTACGCCGACCCGCGCTACGTCCTCAAGCGCACGCTCGGCGCCGCGGCCGACAAGGGCTTCACCTTCTACACCCACCCCGAGATCGAGTTCTACCTGTTCAAGAACACCCCGGTCCCCGGTGAGGACCCGGTGCCGGTGGACCGCAGCGGGTTCTTCGACCACACCGCGCAGTCCATGGGGGCCGACTTCCGTCGCGAGGCGATCACGATGCTCGAGTCGATGGGGATCTCGGTCGAGTTCAGCCACCACGAGGGTGGCCCCGGCCAGCAGGAGATCGACCTCCGGTACGCCGACGCGCTCTCGACGGCCGACAACATCATGACCTTCCGCACGGTGATCCGCGAGGTGGCTCTCAGCCAGGGCATCTGGGCGACGTTCATGCCCAAGCCGTTCACCACTCATCCCGGCTCCGGCATGCACACCCACGTCTCCCTCTTCGAGGGTGACCGCAACGCGTTCTTCGAGGCCGGCGCGGAGTACCAGCTCTCGAAGGTCGGTCGGCAGTTCATCGCCGGCGTCCTCCACCACGCCAGCGAGATCAGCGTGGTGACCAACCAGTGGGTCAACAGCTACAAGCGGCTGCTCGGCGGCGGCGAGGCACCGCCGTACATCTGCTGGGGCCACAACAACCGCTCCGCCCTGATCCGGGTTCCGATGTACAAGCCCAACAAGGGCCAGTCGACCCGCATCGAGCTCCGCACGATCGACGCCGCCTGCAACCCCTACCTGGCGTTCGCGGTCGTCCTCGCGGCCGGGCTCAAGGGCATCGAGGAGGACTACGAGCTCCCGCGCGAGGCCGAGGACGACATGTGGTCGCTCACCGAGCGCGAACGCAAGAGCCTCGGCATCGAGCCCCTGCCCAAGACCCTCTACGAGGCGATCAGCATCGCCGAGGGCTCGGAGCTGCTGGCCGAGACCCTGGGCGAGCACGTCTTCGACTTCTTCCTGCGCAACAAGCATGCGGAGTGGGAGGACTACCGCGGGCAGGTCTCCGCGTTCGAGCGCGACCGCATGCTGCCGGTCGTGTGACGGGAACCCTCATGAGCGACCTGTCCTACTACAGCCCTGGCCGTGCCCGGCAGATCGGCATCCTGCTGTGGGCGGCCATCGTGCTGGCCGGCCTGGCGGCCGGGCTGGCCGGCTGGCTCGTCGGCACCGGGTTCGGGCCGGAGGCCATCGTCATGGCCGTGCCCTCCCTGCTGATCCTGGGGACCTCCGGGATGGCACTGCGCGCGCTGCGGGAGGGCACTCTCGCAGCGAAGCGGTGGTCGATCGCCGCCGGAGTGGTGCTCATCATGATCGGCCTGTTCTTCGCCCAGACGCCGGTCAGCATCCTGCCCTCGATCGTGGGCGTCCTGCTCGTCCTCCTCGCGATGATCGCCGACCACGGGGAACGCTGAGGACCACGTGTCCACCCGGGTCCTCGTCATCGAGCACGAACCCGCCTGCCCGCCTGCCCATCTGGGCACATGGCTGGCCGAGGCAGGCGCCGCCCTCGAGGTCTGCCGTCCCTGGGCGGGTGACGACCTGCCCGGCCTCGAAGCATGTGACGTCCTGGTGATCCTGGGCGGTTCGATGGGCGCCAACGACGACGCCACCCACCCGTGGCTGGCGACGGTCAAGGAGCGCGTCCGCGAGGCGGCCGCGGCCGACGTGCCCACCCTCGGCGTCTGCCTCGGCCACCAGCTGGTGGCGGTGGCCCTCGGCGGCAGCGTCGAGGTCAACCCGGGCGGCCAGCAGGTCGGCCTGTACGACGTGGGGTGGCGTCCCGAGGCGACGCACGACGAGCTCGTGTCCGGCCTGGCCCCCGCCATCCGCGGGATCCAGTGGAACTCCGACGTGGTCACGACCCTGCCCGACGGCGCCGTCGAGCTCGCCGCCACCGCCGAGGGCGAGCTGCAGATCGCCCGGTTCGCACCGAAGGTCTGGGGGATCCAGCTGCACCCCGAGGCGGACGCGCCGATCGTGCGGTCCTGGGCCGCCGGAGACCGCGACGACCAGCTCGAGCGCGGGATCGACCAGGACGCCGTGCTCGCCGAGATCGAGGCGGCCCGCACCGAGCTCGACGAGGCGTGGCGCCCTCTGGCCGACGCCCTCGTCGCCATGGCCGGGGCGCAGCGGTGAGCAGGAGCTCCACCGGCAAGGCCGGCCTGGTCCGGATGGGGTTCGTGGACGCCGAGCGATCCCTGGGCAACCTGGATCGCCTCGGCGAGGCGGCCGAGCCGCTGCTCGCCCTCCTGGCCCGGACCGCCGATCCCGACCTGGCCCTGCTCGGCCTGGTCCGGCTCGCGGAGGCGTCCGACGACGGTGAGCAGCTGCTCTCCGCGGTGTCCGGGGACGAGGGCACCGCGATGCGCCTGCTGTCGGTGCTCGGTGCCAGCGCGGCCCTGGCCGACCATCTGGTCCGCCACCCCGAGCAGTGGCAGGAGCTCGCGGACCCGACCCTGGGCTCGACCCGGGCCCCGGCCTTCGCGATCCGGGCCGGCCTGCTGCGGGCGGTGGGCGCCGATCCGGGCGAGGAGTCGCCGGTCGCGACGCTCGAGGACACCGAGGCGGTCGAGGCGCTCCGCGTGGAGTACCGCCGGAACCTGGTCCGGCTGGCGTCCCGGGACCTGGCCCACCACGAGGGGGTCGACGACGTCGCCGCGGAGCTCTCCGACCTCGCGGCCGGGACCCTCGACGCTGCCCTCGCCGTGGCCCGGGCCCGGGTGGGCGCGCCGGCGTCGAGGACCCGCCTCGCCGTGATCGCCATGGGCAAGTGCGGGGGCCACGAGCTCAACTACGTCTCCGACGTCGACGTCGTCTTCGTCTTCGAGCCCGCCGACGCCGCCCTTCAGGACGGTCGCGGCGCGACCTCCCCAGGAACCACCGACGAGGCGGAGGCCGCCCGGGTGGCCGCCCAGCTGGCCGGGCACCTGATGCAGGTCTGCTCCGAGCACACCCGCGAGGGCACGATCTGGCCGGTGGACGCGGCCCTTCGCCCCGAGGGCAAGGCCGGTCCTCTGGTGCGCACGCTGGCCAGTCACCAGGGCTACTACGAGCGGTGGGCCAAGACCTGGGAGTTCCAGGCCCTGTTGAAGGCACGGCCGGTGGCGGGCGACCTGCGGCTCGGGCGCGAGTACGTCGACATGATCGGTCCGATGGTCTGGCGGGCCGCCGAGCGCGAGGGCTTCGTCGGCGACGTCCAGGCGATGCGCCGCAAGGTCGTCGAGCACCTCCCGGCCCGGGAGGCCGAGCGACAGCTCAAGCTCGGCCCCGGCGGCCTGAGAGACGTCGAGTTCGCCGTCCAGCTGCTCCAGCTCGTGCACGGCCGCGCCGACGAGCGGATCCGGGCTCCCGCGACGCTCAGCGCGCTCGCCGAGCTGGCCGAGGGTGGCTACGTCGGGCGGGAGGACGCGGAGGCCCTGCACGAGGCCTACTCGTTCCTGCGCCAGCTCGAGCACCGCATCCAGCTGCACCAGCTGCGGCGTACCCACGTCGTGCCCGAGGACGAGGCCTCGCTGCGCCGGCTCGGGCGGTCGATGGGCTTCACCCGCGATCCGGTCGAGGCGCTGGACAGGGCGTGGCAGCACCATCGGCGTGAGGTCAGACGGCTGCACGAGAAGCTCTTCTACCGCCCCCTGCTCGGTGCCGTCGCCCGGATCGCCGGACCCGAGGCCCGGCTCACGCCCGAGGCGGCCGGCGACCGTCTCGCCGCGCTCGGCTACGCGGACCCAAAGGCCGCCCTGCGCCACCTCGAGGCCCTCACCAGCGGGGTCACCCGCTCCAGCAGCATCCAGCGCACCCTCCTCCCGGTGATGCTCGAGTGGTTCGCCGACGCCCCCGACCCCGACGCCGGACTGTTCGGCTTCCGCCGGATCAGCGAGTCCCTGGGCGGTACGCCGTGGTACCTCAAGACGCTGCGCGACGAGGGCCAGGTGGCCGAGCGGCTGGCCCGGCTGCTCGCGACCTCCCGGTACGCGACCGACCTGCTCGAACGCGAACCCCAGGGCGTGCGGATGCTGGGGGAGGACCTGACCCCGCTGGACTCCGAGGCGCTCACCGCCGAGATGGTGGCCACCGCCGGCCGCCAGGACGATCCGGGCGACGCGGTGCGCGCCATCCGTGGCATCCGGCGGCGCGAGCTGTTCCGGATCGCGGTCGGTGACCTGTTCGGCGAGACGGATGTCGCCGACGTGGGTGCCGGGTTGTCGCGGCTCACCGACGCCACGCTGGCGGCCACCCTCGACGTCGCCGGTCGCGCGGTCCGTCGGCAACGCGGCCTGGACGCGGCGCCCACCCGGATGGCGATCGTCGCGATGGGCAGGTACGGCGGGTTCGAGCTCTCCTACGGCAGCGACGCCGACGTGCTGTTCGTCCACGACCCGCAGCCGGGCGCCGACCCCCGCGAGGCGTCGACCTACGCCCACGCGGTGGCCACCGAGCTGCGGCGCCTGCTGCTGCTCCCCGGAGACGACCCGGCGCTGCAGGTCGACGCCGACCTGCGGCCCGAGGGCAAGCAGGGACCGCTCGCCCGCACGCTCGACTCCTACGCCTCCTACTACGCCAAGTGGTCGAAGGTGTGGGAGGCGCAAGCCCTGCTGAGGGCAGAGGCGGTCGCGGGCGACGAGGAGCTGAGGCAACGCTTCACCGAGCTGATCGACCCGCTGCGCTACCCCGCCGACGGGCTCAGCCGGGACGACGTCCTCGAGATCCGCCGGATCAAGGCCAGGGTCGACGAGGAGCGCCTGCCGCGCGGTGCCGACCGCAACACCCACCTCAAGCTGGGCCGGGGTGGCCTCGCGGACATCGAGTGGACCGTGCAGCTGCTGCAGCTCCAGCACGCAGGGCAGGTGCCCGGGCTCAGGACGCCGCGCACCCTCGCGGCGCTGGATGCCGCCGCGGAGGCCGGGTTGCTCGAGAAGGAGGACGCCGAGTGGCTCTCGCACGGATGGCGGACCGTCAGCCGCGTGCGCAACGCGGTGACCCTGGTGCGCGGCCGGCCGGGCGACCACCTGCCGCGCGACACCCGCGAGAAGGCCGCCGTCGCGAGTGTCATGGGCTACCCACCGGGTGCCTCGGCCGAGCTGGTCAACGACTACCTGCGCCGCACCCGGCGTACACGTGCCGTGGTGGACCGGGTCTTCTGGGGCTGATGCCGCGTCCGTGGGACTTGCGCGGTCGCCACCCGCACCGTGAGTCTTTCCCGGTGTCCGACTTCATGAGCCGCTTCCGGGACCTCGCCGCCGTTGCCGACGGGACCGTTCTCTGGCACCCGATCGAGACGCCGGGTGCCACGCTGCGCCGGCTCGCCGACCTCGCCGACGAGCTGGACGTCCGGTGGGACTCCTACGGCGCCCGCGGTCCGGTCGAGGTGCTGGAGGGCCGGCTGGCGGAGCTCTTCGGGCGGCCCGCGGCGTTCTTCCCCAGCGGCGTGATGGCCCAGCAGTCGGCGCTGCGGGTCTGGTGCGACCGGGCCGGAACCCGTCGCGTCGCCATGCCCGACCTCTCCCACCTGCTGGTGCACGAGATGGACGGACCCCGGCGGCTGCACGGCTTCGAGGTCGAGCACCTGACCAGCGGGCCGGAGGTGGCGACGGCGGAGTCGCTGAAGGGTGTGGTCGGCACCCTGGGCGCGGTGCTGGTCGAGCTGCCGCTGCGCGACGCCGGCTGCCTGCTCCCGACCTGGGAGCAGCTGGTGCAGCTGTCGACGGCCGCGCGGGACCGCAGGGTCCCGTTGCACGTCGACGGTGCGCGGATCTGGGAGTCGCAGCCCCACTGGAACCGGCCCCTCGCCGAGATCGCAGCGCTGACCGACAGCATGTACGTGTCCTTCTACAAGGGCCTGGGTGGGCTCGCGGGCGCGGCGCTGGTGGGAGCCGAGGACTTCCTGGCCGAGGCGCGCGTCTGGCGCACCCGGATGGGCGGCACCATCTTCCGGTCGACTCCGGAGGCGCTGGCGGCACTCGCCGGCCTGCGCGACCTGCTGCCGCGCATGGCGGAGTGCCACGCCTGGGCGCAGGCGTTGGCGGCGGAGCTCCCCGGCCTCGGGATCACCCCGAACCCGACCGAGCCGCACACCCCGACGTTCCTGCTGCACGCGGCCGGAGACGAGGACGAGGTCAACGAACGCCTGCTCGCGGTCATGGAACGCGACCGCCTGCAGGTCGGCGGACCCTGGTGGGCCGCTCGCGAACCCGGCCGGGTGACCACGGAGGTCGTGGTGTCGACGCCGGCGCTGGCCCACGAGCCCGCGCAGGTCGCGAAGCGGCTGGCGGAGATCGCCCTGGGCTGAGGCTCACGGCTTCATTCATCACCATGTGAAGTCATCATCTTTATTCATGACGAAAGTAAGGTATAGTCTCCTTTTGGTCGGCCAATCCGTGGCAGATATCAAGTCTGGGGCTTCACCATGAGCGAGATGAAGATGGAAGCTTCAGCGACGCTGATCGGTGACCTGATCGGCTCCCGCCGGGTCGCCGACCGCGGCGCACTCCACCACCGGCTGGCCACCGCGCTGGCCGAGGCCAACGAGGAGTTCGCACCGACCACGCCGCTGCGGATCACCCTGGGCGACGAGTTCCAGGGCACCTTCTCCAGCGTCGGCGCGGCGCTCCAGGTCGCGCTCCGGCTCCGGCTGGCCATGCTGCCGGAGTTCGACCTGCGGCACGGGATCGGCTGGGGGCCGGTACGACTGCTCGAGCGGGAGCCCCGGGTCGAGGACGGCCCCGGCTGGTGGGTCGCCCGCGACGCTCTCACCCTGGTCGAGTCCGCGGAGGGTCGGCCGAGCAGCCGCGAACGCCGTACCGCCTACCTGCGGTCCGACGACGCCGGAGGCCCGGACCCCGCCGCCGTCGGTGCCCTGCTGGTGCTGGTCGACAGTGCGCTTGCGCGCCTGTCGGAGCGCTCCCTGTCCGTGCTGCGTGATCTGATGGCCGGGGCCAGCCAGCGCGAGATCGCTGAGCGGCTGGGTGTCAGTCCCTCGGCGATCTCGCAGCGGGTCCGCAGCGACGGGCTCGCGGCCCTGGTGTCCGCCGACAAGCTGATGGGAGCCATCACATGAGCTGGATCGCGGTGCTCCTCATCGGTGTGGGGATCGCCGACCTCGTGCAGTCGGTCAAGCCGGTCCGGATCCTGCCCGAGTGCCTCGGAGCGATCGGCGCCATCCTGGTCGGACTGTGCGCCGACCTGACCCACCCGGTGGACCTGGTGGCGCTGGTGGTGATCGCCGGAGTCGTCGTGGCGTGGGGGCAGACGGTCACCAGTGCCTTCGCCGGGCGTCGGACCGCCGGCGTACCGCTCGCCCTGCTCGGCGGGGCCCTCATGCTCGCCGTGCTGGTCTCTGTCAGCGCGGGGGAGGTGGGCGGACTGTTCGGGGCGTGGATCGAGGAGCTGCCGCTCCCCTTCCTGAGCGACCTGGGGCCCGAGCGCGCGCTGCTGCTCATCGGCGTCGTCCTGGTGCAGCTCAGCACGGGCAACGTCGTCGTACGGCTCGTGCTGACGGTGACCCGGACGGTCCACCCCGCGCGGCACGGCGGGGCGGACGATCCGGAGAGGCAGCTCAAGGGCGGTCGACTCCTCGGGCCGATGGAGCGGGTGGTCATCGTCGGGCTCGGCGTGGCCGGGCAGCTCACCGCCGCCAGCATCGTGATCGCGGCCAAGGGTCTGCTCCGGTTCCCCGAGCTCTCGTCGGACCGCGGGCAGAAGCAGATCCACCAGCTCACCGAGTACTTCCTCGTCGGCAGCTTCGTCAGCTGGCTCGTCGCCCTGTCCGGGCTGGTGCTGCTGGCCACCTGACCGTGGTCGAATGGGTCCATGACCCCTGTACCCGACAAGTCCACGACGGCCGACCGCGCGGCGGAGCTGCTGCGGCTCCACCGGGACCCGGAGTTGCTGACCGTGGTGAACGTCTGGGACGTGGTCAGCGCACGGGCCGTCGCCGCCACCCCCGGCACCACGGCGCTGGCCACCGCCAGCCACTCGATCGCGGCCACCTTCGGCTACGACGACGGCGAACAGATCCCGGTCGACCTGATGCTCGAGATGGTCGGCCGCATCGTCGCCGACAGCGAGCTCCCGGTCACCGCCGACCTCGAGGGCGGGTACGGCGACGCGGTCGAGACCGTCCGCCGCGCGATCGGGCTCGGCGTGGTCGGCGCCAACATCGAGGACCAGATGAAGCCGCTGAACGAGGCAGCCGGCCAGGTCGAGGCGATCATGCGCGTGGCCGAGCAGGAGGGTGTCGACTTCGTGCTCAACGCCCGCACCGACGCCTTCGTGCTGGGTGGCGACCGCGACCCCGCCGACGTGCTCGCGGACGCCGTGGAGCGCGGCCGGGCCTTCCTCGACGCCGGCGCCCCGGCGGTGTTCGTGCCCGCGAGACTGGACGAGGAACAGGTCACCACGCTGGTCGACGCGTTCGGCCCGCAGCGGCTGACCTGCATCGGTATCCCCGGGATGCCGTCGCTGGCGAGGCTGGAGGAGCTCGGGGTGGCGCGCGTGTCCTACGGCCCGATGCCGCAGCGGGTCGCCCTCACCGCCCTGCAGGAGCTGGTCGAGGAGATCCACCGAGGCGGGGGAGTACCCGCCACCATGCGCACCCTCAACTGACCGCACCCGTGGGGCGCGGGCCGGGGAGAGGCCTCAGGCGGTCGTCAGTACATCACTCCCGAGATGTTGGAGCCGCGCGTGTGGTGCTCGGCGCGATGAGGTTCCGGAGTCAGGTAGACGGGGCAGTCGCCGTGCGCCAGGACCGCCCGCGCCACCGGGCCGAGATGGCTCCCCAGCGGGAGCAGGTGGTGGCGGCGACCCAGGATCAGCACCTCGGACTCGCGCGCGGCATCCAGCAGCGCGTCTGCCGGCGGCGCATTCCAGACCTCGAGGCTCGCCCTGACTCCCGGGTAGTCCTGGTGGACGGCATCGAGGATCGGTCCCAGCTCGCGGCGGGTCGAGGCGTCCCGGTCGGCGCGGTACTCCTGGTCGAGGCTCGAGGGCTCCCAGTCGGTGTCGAGCCACCAGGTGTGGACCGCAGCGAGTCGGGCATGGCGGATCTTGGCCTCCTCGAAGCCCGCGCGCAGCAGGCCCGGAGCCTCCTGAGCGTCCTGGATGCCCACCGTGACCACCGACTCCCGGTTGCCGCAGGTCCAGCCCTCGGGCACCGACACGACGGGAACGGTGGTCTTGGCCGCGACCGCGTTGACCGTCGACCCGGTCACCAACCTCCTGGCCCGGCTCATCCGCCGGTGCTGCAGGACGACGAGCCGCCCGCGGTTCGCGCGGTGCACGAGATGACTGATCAGCGCCCCGTCGTCCACCCGCTCGGCCGTGATCGCGACCCGGTCGTCGGTGAGGGTGCGGGCGCGCTCGACCGCGTCGTGGATGGCGGTGTCGGCTTCCTCGATCGCCCCGCCGTAGACACCGGCATAGGCATCCACGGCCGGCATCCGGAGGACGTGGATGATGTGGAGGGGCGCGTTCGCGAGGAGTGCTTCTCGGGCGGCGTACTCGATCGCCGAGGGTGCGCCATCGAGGCTGACGCAGGCTAGGACGGCAGGGGAATGTTCGTTCATCAGTGGTCACCTCTCTCGTCCCCTGCGACCAGTATCCGCTGCCGCGATGACCGGTATGGACAGATTGACGGTGCAATCATTGGCGGCGTGAGAGGTGTCTTCGGGATCCTGCGCAGGAGCCGGTGACGTGGCGGTCCCCACGGTGATGAGGGCGTGGCGCACCGACGGCGCCGGGCATCGCGGGCTGCGCCTCGAGGAGGTGCCGGTACCCGCCCCGGGGCCGCGCGACGTGCTGGTGCGGGTCCGGGCCTGCGGCGTCTGCCGCACTGACCTGCATGTCGCCGACGGCGACCTGCCTCCTCATCGGAGCCCGGTCGTCCCCGGCCACGAGGTGGTCGGTGACGTCGTGGCGGCTGGCGAGGCAGTGACCGCGCTGGCAGTTGGCGACCGGGTCGGGATCGCCTGGCTCAGAGAGACCTGCGGGTCCTGCCGGTGGTGCCGCCGGGGGGAGGAGAACCTCTGCCGGGCATCGCGCTACACCGGCTGGGACGAGGACGGGGGTTACGCGGAGTACGCCGTGGTTCCGGCCGCCTACGCGTACCACCTTCCCCGCGGCGTCCCCGACGTCCAGCTGGCCCCGCTGCTCTGCGCCGGCATCATCGGCTATCGCGCTCTCCGTCGGGCACAGGTCCCGCCGGGAGGTCGGCTGGGGATCTACGGCTTCGGGGCGAGCGCCCACCTGACCGCACAGGTGGCCCTGGCCCAGGGCGTCGAGGTCCACGTGCTCACGCGCGAACTGCCGGCGCGACGGCTCGCCCTCGAGCTGGGAGCGGCCTCGGCGGGGGCGGCGTACGACGCGCCTCCCGAGCCCCTGGACTCTGCGATCGTGTTCGCCCCCGCCGGCGAGCTGGTTCCCGTGGCGCTGGAGGCGCTGGACCAGGGCGGCACGCTGGCGGTGGCCGGCATCCATCTGAGCGACATCCCCGGACTCGACTACCAGCGGCACCTCTTCCGGGAGCGAACCCTCACCAGCGTCACCTCCAACACCCGCGCCGACGGCGAGGAGCTGCTGGCGCTCGCCGGACGGATCGGCCTGCGCGCCACAGTCACGCCGTACCCGTTCGAGCGAGCCGGGCAGGCGCTCCGCGACCTGTCGCAGGGCACGGTCACCGGAGCGGCCGTCCTGACCCTCGACGACCCGGGGACGGGCCCCGGCGGGCCCTCGTCGGTCCTCCCGCTGCATGGGTCGGCGGACTCGGGGTAACGGGAGTGCCCACCCGACCTCAGGAGGACCCATGCGTGTCGGCTACTTCCTCTCCTGCGAGGAGTACTCGCCCCAGCAGCTCGTCGAGCAGGCGGTGGCCGCCGAGGCCGCCGGCTTCGATGCGCTCTGGATCAGCGACCACTTCCACCCCTGGAACGACGAGCAGGGACAGAGTCCGTTCGTCTGGTCGGTGATCGGCGCCCTCGCCCAGGCGTGTTCCCTGCCCGTCACCACGGCCGTCACCTGCCCCACGGTCCGCACCCACCCCGCCGTCATCGCCCAGGCGGCCGCCACCTCGGCATGCCTGCTGGACGGCCGGTTCGTCCTCGGCGTGGGCACGGGGGAGGCGCTCAACGAGCACATCCTCGGCGGCCCGTGGCCGTCGCTCGACGTACGTCTGGAGATGCTCGAGGAGGCGGTGTCGCTGATCCGGGAGCTGTGGACCGGCGAGGTGGTCACCCGCCAGGGGAAGCACTACCAGGTGGACACCGCGCGGATCTACACACTGCCGGACGAGCCGCCGCCGATCTACATGTCCGCCTTCGGTCCCAAGGCCCTCGAGGCGGCTGCCCGGATCGCCGACGGCTTCATCTGCACGCAGGACGACGAGGACGTGGTGTCGTCGTTCAAGGAGAAGTCCGGTGGCAAACCGGCCCAGGGCGGCTACAAGGTGGCGTGGGCCGACACGGTGGACGAGGGCGTGGACCACGCTCACCGGCTGTGGGCGAACGCCGGAGTGCCCGGCGAGCTGGCACAGGTCCTTCCGTCCCCCCAGCACTTCGAGCAGGCCTCCCAGCTGGTGACGCGCTCCGCGACGGCCGACAGCGTGGTGGCGGGTGACAAGATCGAGGAGCACGTCGACCAGATGCGGTCCTTCGTCTCGGCCGGCTACGACGAGGTCTACGTCGCGAACATGGGGCCGAACTACCGGGAGATGATCCAGGCCTACGGCCGTGAGGTGCTGCCAGCGGTGCGGGAGGACTGACCGCACGTGAACCAGGCCCGACCGGCACCCGATTCCCGGACGGGGGACGGGGTACCGCTCGATCACGAAGGGCGCATGCCGCGGTTTGCGACCTTCCAGGTCCCCGTCGTCCAGCCAGTGGCGCCGGGGACTGCCCATGTCCGGGCCCGATTCGCGTCACCGGTGCTGGGGCCGGGCTACGCTCGTCTGGTGAGCCTGTCACGAGCTCCCGGCGCCGAGGGACTGCTGCTTCGGTTCGACGCGGCCGACCTGCTCTACGGCGCGGTGGTCTCGGCGGCCACGCTGGGGGTCCTCGCCCACGCGGACGAGTCGACCCGCGTGGTCGTCGCCACGTTGGGCGTGCTGCTCGTGTACTGGTCGGCGCACGTCTACATCCACTCGTTCTCGAAGCAGCTCGAGGGAGAACACACCGGGCTCATCCACCAGCGGACGGCCGAGTCGGCGCGCGAGGAGATCGGCGTGCTCGTCGGCGGGCTGCCCGGGGTCGTCGTCTACCTGCTGCTCGTCTTGTTCGGCGTGTATCCGCCGACGGCCGGCTACATCGCCCTCTTCTTCGTGGTCGGGCTGCTCTTCACGGTGGGCTACCTGGGCGCGATGCGGGCAGGGCTCGGCCGGCGGATGGCCCTGGTCGAGGCGATCGGCGCCGGGAGCTTCGGCGTGGTCATCGTCGTGATGAAGGCCCTGCTCCACTAGCCGTCGCGTACAGGGGGGGACCAGCCCGTCCGGGCCATGTGGACCGGCGGTGCCCGGCACTAACGTCGATGGGGTCCCATCGGGCTCCGGCCCGGGGCCGGCGCGAGCACGGCCGCACAGTCGAGAAAGGTCGAAGACGATGACGCCAGGTTTCGTTCCCTACACGCCGGACCTCGAGGTTGCGGAGCCGCGGTTCGACGAGCACCTGAAGGTCGTCATCGACAAGGCCGAGGACTACGTCGCCAGGTCCGCCACGACCGACGGGAGCGGCGGTTCCGTCCGCGACGCGCACGCCCGGGGGTACGGCCTGGTGCGGGCCGAGCTCGAGATCCTGGACGGGCTGCCGGACGGCTACGCGCAGGGCATCTACGCCACGCCCGGGAGGCACGGCGCGCTCATCCGCTTCTCCAACGGCTCACCCCACGCGGGAGCCGACGTGCGGCTCGGCACGTCGGTGGGGATGGCGCTCAAGATCTTCGGCATCACCGGCCCCACACTCCTCGAGGACGAGCCCGACACCCACACCTTCGACTACACCACGATCAACGGACCCGTTTTCTTCTGCAACACGCTGGAGCACTACCTCTTCTTCCAGGAGCTGTTCCTGCAGGCGTCCACCTACTTCGCGCAGGGCCGCCCCGGGACGCACCGCTTCCTCTCGGACTTTGTGACCGGGAAGGGGACCTTCGAGCAGGACGACTGGGCCTGGGACGAGCTCCTGGCCATGCTCAGGCTGCAGCAGACGCCGTCGGTCAACGCGCTGCTGTCGAGCTACTGGACGATGGGCGCGGTCCGTCACGGGGACTGCATCGCGAAGGTCCGGATCGCTCCCGACTCCCACTGCGCCGAGGCCGTCGTACGGCGTGAGATCGAGCCCGGCCTGGCGTCGGAGCTGACCCGGCCGGCCCTCGTGGCCGAGCTGAAGGAGCGCCCCTACGCCTTCGACCTCCAGGTCCAGCTGTGCACCGACCTGGACCGGATGCCGGTCGAGGACCTCACCGTGGAGTGGCCCGAGTCGCTCTCGCCCTACGTGACCGTGGCCAGGCTGCGGATCCCGCAGCAGGACATCTCGGGGCCCGAAAACCTCGACAAGATGGACGCCCTGTCGTTCACGCCGTGGCGGGTCACCGCCGAGCACGCGCCGCTCGGCAGCCTGATGAAGGCGCGCAAGGACGTCTACCGGCACTCCTCGCTCCTGCGTCACGCGCTCAACCACCAGAAGCGGGTGGAGCCCATCAGCGCGGACGTGGTGCTGCCGCTGACCCACCACCACAACTGGTAGGTCCCTACGGCCGGAACTCGCTGTCGACCATGTCGGTCCGTCGCGCGAGGTCGACCAGGTCCGCGACGGATCCGACCGTCCAGGTCGGGCGGTAGGGATACTCGCTGACCTGGTCGGGCCGGGTGGAGCCGGTGCCGACGTGGATGGTGCGCATCCCCGCCTCGAGGCCGCTGATGATGTCGGTGTCCATGCGGTCGCCGATCATCACGGCGGTCTCGGAGTGGGCACCCAGCCGGTTGAGCGCACTGCGCATCATCAACGGGTTCGGCTTGCCGATGTAGTAGGGCTGGCGACCGGTCGCCGTGCTGATCAACGCCGCCACCGAGCCGGTCGCCGGCAGCTTGCCCTGCTGGCTCGGACCGCTGGTGTCCGGGTTGGTGGCGAGGAACCGGGCGCCGCCGTCGATCAGCCTGATCGCCTTGGTGATCGCCTCGAACGAGTAGGTCCGGGTCTCACCGAGCACCACGTAGTCCGGGGCACGGTCGGTCATGACGTACCCGATGTCGTGCAGGGCGGTGGTGAGTCCGGCCTCGCCGACGACGTACGCCGTCCCGTGCGGGCGCTGGTCGACGAGGAACTGCGCGGTGGCCAGTGCGGAGGTCCAGATCGACTCCTCCGGGACGTCGATCCCACTGCCGAGCAGGCGCGAGCGCAGGTCGCGGGGCGTGTAGATGGAGTTGTTGGTGAGCACCAGGAAGGGCCGCCCGGAGCCCTTGAGGGCGTCGACGAACTCCTGGGCACCGTCGATCGGCACCTCCTCGTGCACCAGAACGCCGTCCATGTCCGTGAGCCAGTAGTCGAAGGGCTTTCCTGTGGTCACTGCACCTCCCGGTCGTTCGGAGGACCCCACGCTACGGGCCGGCTCAGCCCGGGTGGTGCAAGGCAGGAGT
>NZ_DASSXS010000254.1:0-3155 GCF_035703625.1 Nocardioides sp.
CGTGCAGGCACCGCCTTCGCGCCGCATCAGGCACTGCAGCAGGAGGAACTCCCGGTGGGTGAGCTCGCAGACCCGTCCGCGGACCCGCAGCTCGCAGCGACGCAGGTCGAGGGTGAGACCTCCGAGCCTGACGAGGTCCTGCGTCCCGGCGTCAGGCACCCCGCGGAGGCGGGTGCGGACGCGGGCGAGCAGCTCCCGGACGGCGAAGGGCTTGGGCATGAAGTCCACGGCGCCACGCTCCAGGCACTCGACGCGGGTCTGCACGTCGGCGGCGGCCGACAGCACCAGCACCTTCTGGTCGGGGTCGTGGGCGATCAGCCCTCCGAGCACGGCCTGGCCGTTGACGCCTGGCATGAGCAGGTCGAGCACGACCAGGTCGGGTTGATCAGCGAGTGCTCGAGCCAGCCCCGCCGCCCCGTCGGTGCTGGTGACCACGCAGTGGCCCTCGTTCTCCAGGGCGCGGTGGATGAACCGGACCATCTCGGGTTCGTCGTCGATCAGCAGGATCTTGCCCACGGTCTCAGGATGTTGAGCGCGCGTCACACGAACATCAACAACGCCCCAGGGCACGAGCGTCAGGACCAGTAGACGATCACCTTGTCGCCGACCTGCACCTGGTCGAAGAGCTGCACCATCCCGTCGTAGTCACGGACGTTGACGCAGCCGTGCGAAGCGCCGTTGTAGCCGGTGGCGGCGAAGTCCGGTGAGTAGTGCACGGCCTGGCCGCCGGAGAAGAACATCGCGAACGGCATCGAGGTGTCGTAGAGGCTCGACACGTGGTCGCGCGACTTCGAGTAGACCGTGAACGCCCCCTCCCGTGTGGGCAGCTCCTCGGAGCCGAAGCGCACGTCGAAGGTCGAGACGATCTCACCGTCGACGACCCACCGGAGGGAGTTCGACGACTTGTCGACGCACAGCGCCCGCCCGGTCTTGCACCGGGGGTCGAGCGCACCCAGCTTCGGCTCGATGTTGTGCATCTGCTCGTACGTCGGCTGGACGGTCATCGCGTGCAGCCGGTCCAGGGTGCGCTGGTCGACCTCGCCGGTGACCGGGATCTCTCGCTTGGCCTGGAATCCCCGGACCGCCCGGACGGTCTCCCGGTCGTAGCTGCCGGTCACGTCCCCGAAGATCCACTGGATCGCCACGAGCCGGGCCTGCAGGTCGCGCACCTCCGTGCCGCTGTCGCCCTCCGAGAGGATGGCCGGGCCCGGGTGCAGGATGTTGAAGAGCTGGTCGTGGGTCGGCTTCTTCGTCATCGAGACCAGCCGGTCCCAGGTGCGCTGGTCGGTGACACCGGTGGCCACGAGGCCGCGCTTGTCCTGGAAGCCCCGGACCGCCGCGAGCGTCGCGGAGCCGTACCGGCCGGTGGTCAGCTCCGGGAACCAGGCCAGCTGGTAGAGCCGCGACTGCAGCGCGCGGACCTTCACGCTCCGATCGCCGGCCTCCAGCCGGAACTCCGGCTTCAGCTCCTGCCCCGGGACCGTCCGGCGGGCCGGGAGGGTGGACTCGCTCGGCGTTTCCCCAGGCTCCGTTGCCGGCTGGCCGTCCCTCGCCGCCGAGGCCTGGTGGGAGGACAGCGCCCAGCCTGCGCCGTACGCCGCCACGGACAGCATGCCGACCAGGAGGACGGCCAGCACGAGTGTGCGCAGTGCCTTCATCACTTCTCCTTGACCCGAGACGGTTCCAGTGTCACCACGGAGACGCCGAATCGGCGGATTTGGTTGCGTCCGCGTGCCATCGTGACCGGTTCGTTGCGCACGGGCGGCCCGCCGTAGGCTCTCTGCGTGGCCCGTGCCGAGCTCGACAAGCAGCCCACCGACGTACGCCGGATGTTCGACGCCGTCGCGCGCCGCTACGACCTGACCAACGACGTGCTGTCCCTCGGCCAGGACCGCCGCTGGCGACGCGATGTGATCGACGCCGTGGCACCCGAGCCCGGTGACCTCGTGCTCGACCTGGCCGCCGGTACCGGCACCTCGAGCGAGCCGTTCGTCGAGCGGGGCGCCACCGTCGTGCCCTGCGACTTCTCGCTGGGCATGCTCCGGGTGGGCAAGCAGGCCAGGCCCTCCCTGCCCTTCACCGCCGGTGACGCGACCCGGCTGCCGTTCGCCGACGACACCTTCGACGCGGTCACCATCTCGTTCGGTCTGCGCAACATCGTGGATCCGCGGGCCGGCCTGAGGGAGATGCGGCGGGTGACCCGCCCCGGGGGCCGGCTCGTGGTCTGCGAGTTCAGCCACCCGACCAACGATGCGTTTCGGACGGTCTACCTCGAGTACCTGATGAAGGCACTGCCGGGGATCGCCCGGGCCGTCTCGTCCTCCCCGGACGCCTACGTGTATCTGGCCGAGTCGATCCGGGCCTGGCCGGACCAGCGTGGCCTCGCCGACCTGGTGGCCAACGCCGGTTGGCGGGCTCCGGAGTGGCGGAACCTCTCCGGCGGCATCGTGGCCCTGCACCGCGCCACCAGCTAGCCACCGGCCCTGGGCGGCTGAGCCACGAGGCGCCCCGATCGTCGAAACCCCTTCCCTGGGTGGTTGAGCAGGGAGCGTCAGCGAGCGTCGTCGACACTCCTACCCCGGTGGTTGAGCCGGGAGCGTCGTCGAGCGTCGTCGAAACCCTTCCCGGTGGTTGAGCAGCGAGCGCCAGCGAGCGTCGTCGAAACCCCGGAACCGTGCGCAGGGCGGTGTGGGCCGCGACCTTCTCCACAGCTGCGGAACCGCACGGTTCAAGGCTGGGCAGGCAGGGAACGTCGTCCGGCATGGGGTGGGCCTACATCATCGAGTGCGCGGACGGTTCCTACTACGTCGGCAGCACCGTGGATCTGGAACGTCGGATCAGCGAGCACAACCTCGGGTTGGGTGCGAAGTACACCCGGATCCCGAGGCGAAGGCCGGTCAAGCTCGTGTGGTCGGCACAGTTCGACCGCATCGATGATGCGTTCCGGTTCGAGAAGCAGGTCCAGGGGTGGAGTCGTGCGAAACGAAGGGCGCTGATCGAGGATCGGATCGCTGACCTCCCCGGACTTGCCCGCGGTCTGTGCCGGCCGCCGGCTTCGCCTGGTTCAGGTGGGTGAGGGCTGGTTGCGGCCCTGCGCACGGTTCCGGGGTTTCGACGACGCTCGGCGCTGGGGCGCCTCGCTGCTCAACCACCGG
>NZ_DASSXS010000323.1:0-4366 GCF_035703625.1 Nocardioides sp.
GCTCGAGTCGGGTGTCGCCCCACTCGTCCGCGAGACCCACGGGGAGCCGGGTGACCACGCTGATCGCGCCGCCGCGGTCGAACGCCAACGCGTGATCCGCGGCCGGGCCCTCGACCGTCACCGGCGCGTAGGTCGTGAACAGGTCCGGACGGTCGCGGCGCAGGCGCAGCGCCGCGCTGGTCACCAGCAGCTTGGTCCGGTCGGGGCGGTTCGACCCGGGGTCGGCCAGCAGCCGCTCCCGCAGACCGAAGTCGACCGGGCGTCGGTTGTCGGGGTCGACGAGGGACTGCTCCCACAGCTCCGAGCCCTGGTAGACGTCGGGAACCCCGGGCATGGTGATCGCCACCAGCTTGGCCGCGAGGGCGTTCGACCGGCCCGGCCGCACGGTCGCCTCGAGCAGCCTGCGCAGCACCCGGTCCACGTCCTCGTCGTCGAAGGCCGAGTCGACCGCCGCATGCACCGCCCGCTCGTATCCCGCGTCCGGAGCGGTCCAGGTGGTGTGGTCGCCCGCCTCGCGCATCGCCTTCTCGGCGTAGCCGTGCAGCCGGGACCTCAGGTCAGGGTCGTCGTCGGCGGGCCAGGCGCCGAGGACGGCCTGCCACAGCAATGCCCCGAACGCCGGGTCCGGTACCGGCGCGAGCCGGAGCAGCTCGTCGAGTGCGGCCTCCCACACGGACGGCATCTCGGCGAGGACGGCGATCCGGGCGCGGACGTCCTCGCCCCGCTTGGTGTCGTGCGTCGAGAGCGCGGTCATCGTGTCGGGCCACTCGGCCTGACGCGCCGCCATCTGCTCGTGGAACTTCCGCGGCGTGATCGAGAAGATCGCGGGGTCGGCCCCGACCTCGTTGAGCGAGGTCAGCCGCGACCAGCGGTAGAAGGCGCAGTCCTCGACGCCCTTGGCCATCACCATCCCGCTGGTCTGCTGGAACCGCAGGGCGGGGGCAGACTCCGGATCGGAGAGCTGGGGTTGGAGCTGGTCCAGGGTGGCGGTCAGGTCGGGGCGGTGCCGCCGGGCCAGTGCGAAGGCCTGGTCGACGTGGGCCTGACCCTCGGGCAGGTAGGAGCGGTAGACGGGGAAGCAGGCGAGCAGCTCGGCGACGGCGTCGACGAGGGCCTCGACCGGAGGCCCCGCCTCCGTTACGGGGTTTCGAGGCTCAGGCCCGGACGGCCTTCGCACCTCAACCTCCGACAGCTCCCGGACGATGCGCCGGACCTCCGATCCCAGGATGCCGTCGGCGACCGCGCGCTTGCTGTCGTGCACCAGCTGCTCCCAGTGCACCGGGGCACCCCGGAGCCGGGTCTCCAGCAGGTCGAGCGGCTCCTGGCCTGCCGGGTCGGTCAGCACCCGGTCGATGAGGGCGAGGCCGTCGTACCCGGTGGTGCCGGCGGTCGCCCACGACGCGGGCAGGTCCTCACCGGGGTGGAGGATCTTCTCGACCAGGACGTAGGCGCCACCGGTGAGCCCGGCCAGGTCCTCGAGGTAGCGGCCCGGCTCGCGGAGCCCGTCCGGGTGGTCGACCCGCAGCCCGTCCACGAGCCCCTCGTCGAACCAGCGCCTGATCTCCGCGTGCGAGGCGTCGAAGACCGAGGCGTCCTCCACCCGGATCGCGGCGAGGGTGTTGACCGCGAAGAACCGGCGGTAGTTGAGTCCGTGGTCGGCCACCCGCCAGCTCACCAGCTCGTAGTGCTGACGGTCGTGGACCTCCTGGGGATCCTCGCCCTCGGTTCCGGGAGCGATCGGGAAGCGGTGGTCGTGGTAGCGCAGCTCGCCGTCGACCAGGACCAGGTTCGCGATCGGCCCGCCCTCCGCCGGCAGGTCGTCGTCGCCCACCACCGGGATCCGGATCCGTCCGCCGCCCGCGGGCCAGTCGACGTCGAAGGCGTCGGCGTGGACCGAGGCCGGTCCGTGCCGCAGCAGGTCCCACCACCAGCCGTTCTCGACCGGGGTGGCGACGCCGACGTGGTTGGGGACGATGTCGACCAGCACGCCCAGGTCGAGGCGCCGCGCCTCCTTCACCAGCGCTGACAGCCCCGCCTCGCCACCGCGTGCCGGGTCGATCCGGTCGTGTGCCACGACGTCGTACCCGTGGCTGCTGCCGGGCTCCGCGGCGAGCAGCGGCGAGAGGTAGACCCAGTCCACTCCGAGGTCACGCAGGTAGGGCAGGCGTTGCGCGGCCTCGAACAGGTCGAACTGCTCGGTGATCTGGAGCCGGTAGGTGTTCCTGGGGGTGCGCATGCTCAGCCGTTGGCCGCCTGCGCGGCGAGGGAGGCGGCCACGGAGTGGTCCGGCTCCTCCTCGGGCCCGGCGTGCTGACGGAGCACCACGAGGCTGCGTGACTCGAGGGCGATGGGGGTCCCGGCCTTGCAGATCTCCACGTCGTCGAGCGCGTCACCTGTGTCGAGGACGACGTCCCACGCGTCGGCGTACTCCGCGGGCGGCAGGGTCACCTCCACCGGGTCGCCGGCGTTGAAGTAGAGCAGGAAGTGGGCGTCGACGATGGTGCCGCCGCGGACGTCCTTTCCGGCGATGCCGTTCCCGTTGAGGTACATCCCGATCGTCTTCCCGTCGCTCTCCCAGTCCGCGGGCTCCATGGCCCGGCCCTCGGGGTGCAGCCAGACGATGTCGTTGAGGCGCTCGCCGTTGCCGGTGCGCACCGTCGTACCGGTGAAGAAGCGCTTGCGGCGGAAGGTCGGGTGGTTGTGTCGCAGCCTCGCCACCGCGGCGGTGAACTCCACCAGGGGCTGGTCGGCCCGGTCCCAGTGGACCCACGAGATCTCGGAGTCCTGGGCGTAGGTGTTGTTGTTGCCGTCCTGGGTGCGGCCGAGCTCGTCGCCGTGCAGCAGCATCGGCACGCCCTGGCTGAGCAGCAGCGTGGCCAGGAAGTTGCGCTGGTCCCGGGCGCGCAGGGCCAGCACCTCGGGATCGTCGGTCGGCCCCTCCGCGCCGTGGTTCCACGAGCGGTTGTGGCTCTCGCCGTCGTTGTTGTCCTCGCCGTTGGCCTCGTTGTGCTTCTCGTTGTAGGAGACCAGGTCGCGCAGGGTGAACCCGTCGTGGGCGGTCACGAAGTTGATGCTGGCGACCGGCCGGCGCCCGGAGTGCTCGTAGAAGTCCGACGATCCGGCCAGTCGCGAGGCGAACTCGCCCAGGGACGGCTCGCCCCTCCAGAAGTCGCGGACGGTGTCGCGGTAGGCGCCGTTCCACTCGGTCCACTGGGGCGGGAAGTTCCCCACCTGGTAGCCGCCGGGGCCGACGTCCCAGGGCTCGGCGATCAGCTTCACCTGGCTGACGATCGGGTCCTGCTGCACGAGCTCGAAGAAGGTCGCGAGGCGGTCGACGTCGTAGAACTCGCGGGCCAGGGCCGAGGCCAGGTCGAACCGGAACCCGTCGACGTGCATCTCGGTCACCCAGTAGCGCAGCGAGTCCATGATCAGCTGGAGCGAGTGTGGGTGACGCACATTGAGGGAGTTCCCGGTGCCGGTGTAGTCCATGTAGTACTGCGGCTCGTCCTCGACCAGTCGGTAGTAGGCCGGGTTGTCGATCCCCTTGAAGCTGAGCGTGGGACCGAGGTGGTTCCCTTCCGCGGTGTGGTTGTAGACGACGTCGAGGATCACCTCGATGCCGGCCGCGTGCAGCGACTTCACCATCGTCTTGAACTCCTGCACCTGCTGGCCGCGGGTCTGCTCGTCGCGCGAGGTCGCGGCGTAGTCGGCGTGCGGTGCGAGGAAGGCGAGCGTGTTGTAGCCCCAGTAGTTGCGCAGGCCCTTCTCCACCAGCGTGCTGTCCTGGACGAACTGGTGGACCGGCATCAGCTCGATGGCGGTCACGCCGAGCTTGGCCAGGTGATCGGTGACGGCGGGGTGTGCCAGGCCGGCGTAGGTGCCCCGGAGGTCTTCGGGCACCTCGGGGTGGAGCTGGGTCAGCCCCTTGACGTGGGCCTCGTAGATGACCGTCTCGTTGTAGGGGACGCTGGGACTTCGGTCGCCCTCCCAGTCGAAGAACGGGTTGATCACGACGGCGTAGGTCATGTGCGGCGCGGAGTCGTCGTCGTTGCGCGAGTCGGGGTCGCCGAAGTCGTAGCCGAAGAGAGACTGGTCCCAGTCGATCTCGCCGCTGGTGGCCTTGGCGTAGGGGTCGAGCAGGAGCTTGTGGGGGTTGCACCGCAGTCCGCGAGACGGGTCCCAGGGCCCGTGGACGCGGTAGCCGTACCGCTGCCCGGGCTGCACCGACGGGAGGTAGCAGTGCCAGACGAACGCATCCTCCTCGGTGAGCTCGATCCGATGCTCGGTGAGCTCCTCGCCGTCGCCGTCGATGAGGCACAGCTCGACGCGCTCGGCCACCTCGCTGAAGAGCGCGAAGTTGGTGCCG
>NZ_DASSXS010000199.1:0-3527 GCF_035703625.1 Nocardioides sp.
CCGCGGACGTGGTTGTAGCCGATCACGTCGACGAGGTACTTCGCGCGCAGCAGCATGCTGAGCTGGCCGAGGTTCATCTCGGGGACCAGCACCTTGTCGTAGCGGGCGAGGACCTCGCCGAGGTCCTTCGGGAACGGGTTGAGGTGGCGGAGGTGGGCCTGCGCCACGTGGTAGCCCGCCTTGCGCACCCGGCGGCAGCCGGCACCGATCGGGCCGTACGTCGACCCCCAGCCGAGCACCAGCACCCTGGCCTCTCCGGTGGGGTCGTCGACCTCCATCGGGGGCAGGGTCTCGGCGATCCGGTCGACCTTGGCCTGACGGGTGCGCACCATGAAGTCGTGGTTGGCCGGGTCGTAGGAGATGTTGCCGTGGCCGTCGCCCTTCTCCAGGCCGCCGATCCGGTGCTCCAGTCCCGCCGTGCCGGGAATCGCCCACGGCCTGGCCAGGGTCGCCTCGTCGCGGACGTAGGGCCAGAAGTCGCGGTCCTCGCCCTCACCGTGGTTGGGCTGGGTGGCGAACGCCGGGTCGATCGGCGGGAGCTCGGACACCTCGGGGATCCGCCACGGCTCCGACCCGTTGGCGAGCATCCCGTCGGAGAGCAGCATCACCGGGGTGCGGTGGGTGATGGCGATCCGGATCGCCTCGAGGGTGGCGTCGAAGCAGTCGCCGGGCGAGCGCGGCGCGATGATCGGCACCGGCGACTCGCCGTTGCGACCGAACATGGCCTGGAGCAGGTCGGCCTGCTCGGTCTTGGTCGGCAGGCCGGTCGACGGGCCGCCGCGCTGGACGTCGATCACCAGCAGGGGCAGCTCGGTCATCACGGCCAGCCCGATGGTCTCCGACTTGAGCGCGATGCCGGGGCCGGAGGTCGTGGTGACGCCCAGGCTGCCGGCGAAGGCGGCTCCGAGGGCGGCGCCGATACCGGCGATCTCGTCCTCGGCCTGGAAGGTCGTCACGCCGAACGACTTGTGCTTCGACAGCTCGTGGAGGATGTCGGAGGCAGGGGTGATGGGGTAGGAGCCGAGGAACACCGGCAGTCCGGACTGCACTCCTCCGGCGATCAGGCCGTAGGCCAGGGCGAGGTTGCCGGTGATGTTGCGGTAGGTGCCCGGGGGCATCGGAGCCGGCTTGATCTCGTAGGAGACGACGAAGGCCTCGGTCGTCTCGCCGAAGTGCCAGCCCTTGTTGAACGCCGTGACGTTGGCGTCGCGGATCGCGGGCACACGTGCGAAGCGGCGTTCGAGGAAGGAGATGGTGGACTCGATCGGCCGGCCGTACATCCAGGACAGCAGGCCGAGCGCGAACATGTTCTTCGCCCGGGCCGCGTCCTTGCGGGACAGCCCGAACTCCTTGACCGCCTCGACCGTCATCCCGGTCAGGTCGACGGGGTGCAGGGCGTACTCGTCGAGGGACCCGTCCTCGAGCGGGCTGGCCGCGTAGCCCGCCTTGGTGAGGTTGCGCGAGGTGAAGTCGTGGGTGTCGACGATGATGGTGGCGCCCTTGGGCAGGTCGCCGAGGTTGGCCCGCAGCGCGGCCGGGTTCATCGCGACCAGGACGTCGGGGGCGTCCCCGGGGGTGAGGATGTCGTGGTCGGCGAAGTGGACCTGGAACGAGGAGACGCCGGGCAGGGTGCCCTGCGGCGCCCGGATCTCGGCCGGGAAGTTGGGCAGGGTCGACAGGTCGTTGCCGAAGGCGGCCGACTCCTGCGTGAACCGGTCGCCGGTCAGCTGCATGCCGTCGCCCGAGTCCCCTGCGAACCGGATGATGACCCGGTCGAGCTGCTTGACCTGCTTGGTCACCGCTCCCTTACCTCTCCTTGCTTGCTGCCGAGACCAATGATACCCGCGGTATGTGAGAACTGAAACGTGTTCCAGTTCCGCCCGCAACCGGTCTCTGCCACGACTTTCCCACGATAGTCCCGACGCTCAACCCGGCGCGCATCGTCTCCCCCATCTGGACGGGTGAGACACGCCACGCATCTCAGAATTCGGCCTATCTCACTAATGTCGACTACTCTGCTCGTCAATAGTCAGATACGCACCTTCTCGGGTCGAAGTGCGGCAGCTCCCACGCCGCACCGGAAGGGAGCGCAAACAGAGAGAGATGGACATGACTTCCAAGTTCAAGGCCGCGCTTGCGGCATCGCTGACCGGCGTTCTCGCCTTGAGCGCCTGCTCGGGCGCCAGTGGTGGGGCCACCGGCGGAGACCGGCTCAGCCTGGTCGGCTTCTCGGTGCTCGAGGCGGCCAACGAGCCCGTGTTCGAGGAGTTCGAGGGAACCTCCGAGGGCGAGGGCGTCACCTTCCAGACGTCGTACGGCTCCTCGGGTGACCAGAGCCGCGCGGTCGAGGGAGGACTCGACGCTGACGTCGTGCACTTCTCCCTCGAGCCCGACATGCAGCGTCTCGTCGACGCCGGCCTGGTCGCCGAGGACTGGAAGGACAACGAGACCAAGGGCATCGTGACGTCCTCGGTCGTCTCCTTCGTCGTGCGCGAGGGCAACCCGGAGGACATCCAGGGATGGGACGACCTGGTGCAGCCGGGCGTCGAGATCATCACGCCCAACCCGGCCTCGTCCGGCTCGGCGAAGTGGAACATCCTCGCCGCGTGGGCCCACGCCACCGGGGCGGGCGGCGGCGATGCGGAGGGCGAGGAGTTCGTCACCAAGCTGCTGCAGAACACGATCGCGCTGCCGGCGTCGGCGCGCGACGCGACGACCGCCTTTTCCGAGGGCAACGGTGACGTGCTGATCTCCTACGAGAACGAGGCGATCCTCGCCATCCAGAACGGTGAGCCGTTCGACTACATCGTCCCCGACGACACCCTGCTGATCGAGAACCCGGCCGCCGTCGTGACCGACGCACCCGACTCCGCGCAGGGCTTCCTGGAGTTCCTCATCACCCCGGAGGCGCAGGCGGCCTACGCCCAGTCCGGGCTCCGTCCGGTGGTGGACGGCGTCGAGCTGCCCGAGGTCGAGGGCGCCAACGACCCGGCGGACCCGTTCCCGACCCCGGGCACGCTGTACACGATCGACGAGCAGTTCGGTGGCTGGGCAGAGGCCGACGCGAAGTTCTTCGACGACGTCAAGGGCATCATCCCGAAGCTCCAGGCGAAGACCGGGACCGAAGAGTGACCACTGCAGTAGCGGATGTCTCGGCCCGGTCGGCGCACACGCGCCGGCCGGGCCGCGGCTCGGGCGGCTCCACCTCGACGAACCTGACCCGGGGATCCGCGCTGGCGCTCGGCATCTCGGTCACCTGGTTCAGCCTGCTCGTGCTGATCCCGCTCGCTGCGATCGTGGTGACCGCGGCCGGCGGGGGTTGGGACGCCTACGTCGCAACTCTGAGCAACCCCCAGACGTGGGCTGCGATCAAGCTGACGGTTTTCACCTCGGTGCTGGTCACCGTGGTCAACGTGGTCGTCGGCACGGTCATCGCCTGGGTCCTCGTCCGGGACAGCTTCTGGGGCAAGCGCGCTCTCGACGTCGTCATCGACATTCCGTTCGCACTCCCGACCATCGTGGCCGGG
>NZ_DASSXS010000255.1:0-25157 GCF_035703625.1 Nocardioides sp.
GATGGTGGCGCGAGCCGGGTTCCTCGGCGACCTCGGACTGACCACGGTCGAGCACCCGAGCGGGATGGGCGAGTACGTGCCGGGCGACCCGACCGGCCGCACCGACGTACCCGGGGTGTGGGTGGCCGGCAACGTCACCGACCTCTCCGCGCAGGTGGGTGGCGCCGCAGCCGGCGGCGCCTTCGCCGGCGCCCAGATCAACGCCGACCTGGTCATGGAGGAGACCGGGCTGGCGGTCGAGGCCCGCCGGGGTGGCCACACCCACGGGGAGCACCCCGCCGACCCGGTCGAGTTCTGGGAGGCCTTCTACGGTCCCGGCCGGAAGCCGTGGAGCGGCCGGCCCAACCAGGTCATGGTCTCGGAGCTGACCGGCCCGCAGGCCCCGGCCGTCCGGGGCACCGCCCTCGACCTCGGCTGCGGTGCCGGGGCCGACGCGATCTGGCTCGCCCGGCAGGGTTGGACGGTGACCGGCGTGGACATCTCCTCGGCCGCACTCGCCCACGCCGCGACAGAAGCCGAGGCGGCCGGGCTGGCCGACCGGATCGAGTGGCTGCAGGCCGACCTCGACGGCGGGCTGCCCGCCGGGGAGTGGGACCTGGTCACCACCGCCTACCTGCACTCGCCCGTCGAGCTGCCCCGGGAGAAGGTCCTGCGCCGGGCCGCGGCGTCCGTCGCTCCGGGCGGCACCCTCCTCGTGATCGGGCACCAGGGCCACCCCTCGTGGCACACCGACCCCCTGCCGGAGGTCACCTTCCCGAGCGCCGACGACGTCCTGGTGTCGCTGGACCTCGACGGCTGGAGGGTGGAGCGAGCCCGGGTGGTGGAGGTCGAGATGACCTCACCGGACGGCGTCTCGGGCACCCGCACCGACAACGTGGTCAGGCTCCGTCGTCCGGCGGAGTCCGGTCAGGAGGCGCCCGGTCAGTACGCGCCGGTGAAGTAGGCGCTCGCCTGGATGAAGGCGGGCGTCATGCCGACCAGGGCGCCCGCAGCCAGCAGCGCGGCCCTGGTGGTGAACGCCCACGCCACGAGAGCCCCCGCGGCGCCTCCCGCGATCGCCGAGGTGATCAGCAGCCCCAGGTCGTCCCGGACCCGGTCCACCGGCGTTGCGTCGACGTCGAGGGACCAGCCGATGAGCGAGGTGGCGATCAGGGCAGTGCCCGCGAGAAGGCAGGCGAACGGGAATGCGACGAGGGCGCGTGCCCCGGCCCGAGGCAGTGACATGACCCCCTCAACGAGCAGGCCTCCGTGGAGGTCACGCGCGCGGGCGATCACTCACCACCCCAGCTCACGAAGACGCTTGTCGCCGATCCCGAAGTGATGGCCCACCTCGTGGACGACCGTCCGCCGTACCTGCTCGACGACCTGGGCCTCGCTGCTGCACATCGCGCAGATGGCACGCCGATAGATCGTGATCCGGTCAGGCAGGGCGCCGGCGTAGAGCCGCGACCGTCGGGTCAGGGGGACTCCCTGGTAGAGCCCCAGCAGTCCCGGACGGCCGCCGTCGTGGTCCACCGTGACCGCCACGTTGCTCATCAGCTCGCCCAGCTCGACCGGAATGCCGTCGAGCGCCTCGCTCACCATCACCTCGAAGCTCTCGGGATCGACGTCGACCATGGAGCAAGTGTCCACCCCGAGACCACATCCTCTGCCGGACACCGGACGGGGGTGCCGGGCGCGGCGTATCATCAACCGGCGCGGATCGACCGTGCAGAACGGGAGAACCGGCCATGAGCGAGCACACCCCGGGCGGTGCGGCAGAACAGCTGGAGCCGAACCGGGGCGAGCGACTCCCCCGGACCGAGCGTGGACACGGCCGGCGGCGCCGGATGGTCGCCGGCGTGGGTGCGCTGGCCGTGCTCGGGGCGTCAGCCGGCGCGGTGTGGGCCTGGCAGTCGTTCATGGGACAGGGCGCACAGCCGGCGGAGTCCCTGCCGGCGAGCACGCTGGCCTACGTCGCGGTCGACTTCGACCCTGCCGGGGGTCAGAAGCTGGCGGCGCTCGGCTTCCTCCGCAAGTTCCCCTCGCTGGAGAAGGACGCCGGACTCACCAGCGCCGGAGACCTGCGCGAGAACGTGTTCGACGAGGTCCGCACCGACCTGCCGTGCGACCTCGGGTACGACGACGTGGAGCCCTGGATGGGCACCCGGTTCGCCTTCGCGTTCGTCGACGAGGGTGGCCCCCAGCCGGTGGCGGTCGTCCAGGTCGGCGACCGGGACCGGGCGGTGGGAGGCCTCGAGCGGCTCGCGCGCTGTGCCGACGGAGACCTCGGGTATGCCCTCGGCGACCAGTGGGCGGTGCTCGCCGAGTCGGACGAGGTGGCCGACGCCGTCCTGCGCGACGCCGCGGGCTCGCCGCTCGCGGAGGACGCCGAGTTCCAGGACTGGACCGGGCGCGCGGGCGAGCCGGGCGTGGTCACCCTGTACGCCGCACCCGAGGCGGGTCCTGCCCTGGTGTCGGCCATCGAGGACAGCCCGTACGGCTACATCACCCCGGTGGGCGGGTTCGACCCGCTCGGCATGCTGATGGGAGCCTTCGCCGTCGCCGGCGCGGCCGACTACGGATCCGGCGAGGCCTACGCGATGGAGGCCTCCTCGACGGTCCGGCCGGGCAGGCGCGGGGGCGGCGGTCACCTGGCGTCGGAGGCCGAGCTCGACAAGCAGCTCACCCAGCTCGAGACGATGACCCCCGCCGAGCAGAAGGCCTTCACCCGCAAGCACTTCGCGGCAGCACCCGGACCGGCTCACCAGGGCGAGGTGGTGGTGGACGAGGAGGAGTGGTCCCAGGCGGAGTTCCCCAAGCCCTCGATCCCCGCGGACCAGCGAGCAGCGCTGATGAGCTTCGCGGGTCTCGGCGGCGTCGTCCGGTTCGACGACGGTGCCCTGGAGCTGGAGGTGGTCTCCGACCGGATCGAGGGCACGACCGGCAACCTCCTCGCCGGCACCGCCGGGGACGACGTGCTCGGCGACCTCCCGACGGACACCGCGGCGGCGCTGAACGCCGGGTTCCGCGACGGTTGGGGCGAGGCCTTCGTGCAGCGGTTCGCCGAGGCGTCGATGCCGTTCGGTGGGCAGCCGGACCGAAATGCGGCGGCCGCGTTCGAGCAGCAGACCGGGCTCACCGTGGCGGACGTCGAGGCTCTCGGCGGCGACTCCGTCGCAGTGTCGGTCGGTGCCGGGTTCGACCCGGACCGGCTGTTCATGGATCCCACCAGGGCGGGCGTGGCCGCCCGGATCTCCGGCAACGCCGACGACGTCGAGGCGGCGCTCGAGAAGCTGGCCGGAGCCGACCGCACCGCGCTCGAGTGGCGACGGGTCGGCGACGACGTGCTGGTCGGTGCCAACAGCGAGTACCTCGACCGGCTCGCGGGCCCGGGCGGCCTCACCGGGACGGGGAGATTCACCCACGCGGTCCCCGACGCGGCAGACGCGGCCAGTGTCTTCTTCCTGAACTTCGATGCCGGCGACTGGCTCGACCGGTCGGTGAGCCCGTCGGATCGTCCGGACGCGGAGCCGCTCGCGGCGGTGGGCTACAGCCTGCAGGACGAAGGGGACCGGGAGCGCGTCGTACTGCGCGTCACCACCGAGGACTGACGCGGGCCGCTGCGCCCTGTGAGACCTTGGTGGGCCAGCCGCGAGCAGAAAGGCGCCGGATGGCTCTTGATCCCACCGCACTGAGGGCACACTTTCCCGCCCTGGCGAGCGGTCTCGCGTTCTTCGACGGTCCGGCCGGCACCCAGACGCCGACCCCGGTGGCCGACGCGATCACGGCGACGCTCACCGGTCCGCTGTCCAACCGCGGCACCTTCGGGGAGTCCGACCTCAACGCCGAGCACGCCGTGCACGGCTTCCGGGCCGCGTACGCCGACCTGCTCAAGATGCCGGCCGAGGGCATCGTCCACGGCCGGAGCGCCACGCAGCTCACCTACGACTTCTCGCGGCACCTGGCCAAGACCTGGCGATCCGGTGACGAGATCGTCCTCAGCCGGCTCGACCACGACGCGAACGTCCGTCCCTGGGTCCAGGCCGCCGAACGAGCCGGCGTCGCCGTGCGCTGGATCGAGATCGACCCGGCCACCACCGAGCTCGACCTCGACTCCTACGAGCTGGCCCTCTCCGACCGCACCCGGCTGGTCGCGGTCACCGCCGCCTCGAACGTCGTCGGCACGATTCCGCCGCTCCGACGGATCGCCGACCAGGCCCACGAGCTCGGCGCCCTGGTGTTCGTCGACGGCGTCCACTACGCCGCCCACCACCTGGTCGACGTACCCGCGCTCGGCGCCGACCTGTTCGTCTGCTCCCCCTACAAGTTCCTCGGTCCCCACTGTGGCGTGCTGGCCGGCGTCCCGGAGCTCCTCGAGTCCCTGCACCCGGACAAGCTCGTCCCCTCCCCCGACGTGGTGCCGGAACGGTTCGAGCTCGGCACCCTGCCCTACGAGATCCTGGCCGGCGCGGCCGCGACCGTCGACTTCCTCGCCGCCCTGGACCCCGGAGCTGCGGGCACCCGCCGCGAGCGGCTCGCGCAGTCCATGGCCGCGATGCACGACCACGAGACGGCGCTCCGGGCCCGCCTGCAGGAGGGGCTCGACGGCTTCGGTGACGCGGTCACCCTGCACTCGAGGGCCCGTGAGCGGACCCCGACCTTCCTGATGTCGTTGGGCGGCCGCGACGCGCGCGACGCACAGACGCACCTGACGTCGCGGAAGGTGGTGGCGGTGGCCGGATCCTTCTACGCCTACGAGCCCTTCCGGGCGCTCGACCTCGACGACCCTGCCCTGCGGGTGGGGCTCGCGCCGTACAACACGGCGGAGGAGATCGACCGGCTGCTCGTGGCGCTCGACGAGTTCCTCTGACCCGCGCGGGACGTCGCTGCTAGCGGGGTGGTCGTCCGGCCAGGCGCCACCAGGCCGTCAGGAGCGTGACCGCACCGAGGCCGAAGCCGACGCCCAGCGCGAGGAACATCCGGGCGTCCGCGGCGTCGTCCTCGAAATCGTTCGTGACGACGGCGAGCCACATGAACCACGAGGTGCACGCCAGCAGGCCGCTGACGGAGCCGACCGTCATCAGCCCCCGGTGACGTCGGCGGCGCAGGGCGAACGACGGGCGCCGGAACGCCGCGTCCTTCGCGCCCTCCGCCATCGACTGGCCGACGACCTCCGCGAGCAACCAGCCCAGCCCACACGCGATCGCCAGCCCGAACACCGCGAGCAGCTCACCACTCATGGGTGCATCATGCGGCGGCCTTCCGCGTGAACGTCAGGTGGGTGACGCCGCTGGGCGAGGAGGTCGCCTCGATGTCGTAGACGTCCTCGAGGGCCTCCAGGCCGTCCCAGACGCGGACGCCCCGCCCGAGCACGATCGGGACCTGGACCAGGTGCAGGTGGTCGACGAGCCCGGCGGCGACGAAGTCGCGGACGACGGTGGGGCCACCCCCGATCCGTACGTCCTGGCCGCCGGCGGCTGACCGCGCGGTCGCCAGGGCCTCGCCCGGGGTGGCGTCGAGGAAGTGGAAGGTGGTGCCGCCCTCCATCTCGATCGGGGGCCGCGGGTGATGGGTGAGGACGAACGTCGGCGAGTGGAAGGGCGGGTTCGCGCCCCACCAGCCCGTCCAGTCCGGGTCGTCCTGCCAGCCGGGCGGCCCGAACTTGTGGGCGCCCATGATCTCGGCGCCGATGCCGTGCCCGTGGCGCTCGGCGAAGGCGTCGTCGACACCTGCCGTGCCCCCGGTACCCCAGAACCGGGTGCCGAACATCCACTCGTGCAGCCGCTCCCCGGCATGGCCGAAGGGCGCCTCGAGCGACTGGGGCTCACCCGTGGCGAAACCGTCGAGGGAGATGGACAGGTTGTGGACCCGGGTGAGGGACATCAGGCGCTCCTCGGCTGGTGGTGGTGAGTGTTCCGGTACAGGGAGTGACCAGAGCGACGGCGGGTTCTCATCGTCACCCGGGGTCAGGCGCTGGACGGATCGCCGGTGCCCGTCGTGTCTTCGGCCGTCGGGTCGTCGGGGACCGGCGTGACGGGACCCTGCTCCTCCTGGCTGCGCAGCTCCATGATCGTGGCGTGCCGGGCTGGGCTGAAGAGCTCGGTCATCACCTCGAACGGGTTGCTGGTCGTGCTCGTGCGCCGGTCGCGTCGCCAGCCGAACGCCCGCTGCGCACAGACCACGACGACCACCAGCAGCACCGCCACGGCGATGACCGCCTGCAGCTGTTCGAGCGCCTTCACCAGTTCCTCCACGTGACCGCGTGGGGCCCCGTCGCGGATTCGGCCGGGCCGCCGGTCATGCACCCCAGTATCGGCTCCTGTCGACGGACCGGGGCGAAAGTGCCGATGAACGCGGGCGACGACTGGGTCAGTGGGCCATGTCGACGAAGCGGCTGTAGTGGCCCTGGAAGGCGACGGTGATGTCGCGGGTCGGACCGTTGCGGTGCTTGGCGACGATCAGGTCGGCCTCGCCCGGGCGAGTCGACTCTCGCTCGTAGACGTCGTCGCGGTGGAGCAGGATCACCATGTCCGCGTCCTGCTCGAGCGAGCCCGACTCGCGCAGGTCGCTCATCATCGGCCGCTTGTCGCTGCGCTGCTCGGGACCACGGTTGAGCTGGGAGAGGGCGATGATCGGGACCTCGAGCTCCTTGGCCAGCAGCTTGATCTGCCGGGAGAACTCCGAGACCTCGAGCTGGCGGGACTCGACCTTCTTGCCTGAGGTCATCAGCTGCATGTAGTCGATGACGATCAGCTTGAGGTCGTGGCGCTGCTTGAGCCGGCGGGCCTTCGCCCGGATCTCCATCATCGTCATGTTGGGCGAGTCGTCGATGAACATCGGCGCCGACGACACCTCGGCCATCTTGCGGGCCAGCTTGCCCCAGTCCTCGTCGCTCATCTGACCGTTGCGGATCGCGTTGAGCGGCACCTTCGCCTCGGCAGAGAGCAGCCGCATGGTGATCTCGGAGCGAGTCATCTCGAGGCTGAAGAAGCAGCTCGTGAGGTTGTTGTGGATCGACGCCGCCCGGCACAGGTCGAGGGCGAGCGTCGACTTGCCCATGGCGGGTCGCGCCGCGACGATCACCATCTGGCCGGAGTGGAGACCGTTGGTCAGGTCGTCGAGGTCGGCGAAGCCGGTGGGGACGCCGTAGAGGCCGGCCTCGCGGTTGCCGATGGCCTCGATCTCGTCGAGGACGCCGTCCATGATGTCGGAGAGGGGCGCGTAGTCCTCGGCCGCGCGACGGTCGGTGACCTTGTAGACCTCGGCCTGCGCCTGGTCGACCACGTCGTCGACCTGGCCCTCTCCCGCATAGCCGATCTGGACGATGCGGGTCCCGGCGTCGACCAGCCGGCGCAGCACGGCCTTCTCGCGCACGATCTCGCCGTAGTAGGCGGCGTTGGCGGCGATCGGCACGTTGGCCGACAGCGTGTGCAGGTAGGGCGCCCCGCCGACCCGCTGCAGCTCGCCGCGCCGTTGCAGCTCGGCGGCGACGGTGACCGGGTCGGCGGGCTCGCCTCGTCCGTAGAGGTCGATGATCGCGTCGTGGATGACCTCGTGGGCGGGCCGGTAGAAGTCGACGCCGCGGACGATGTCGGCGACATCGGCGATGGCGTCCTTGGACAGCAGCATCGAGCCCAGGACGCTCTGCTCGGCGGCGTTGTCCTGGGGGGGTGTACGGTCGCCCGGACGTGAGGGCGCCTCGCCGGGGGCGAAGCTCGCCGGACCGTCGCCCCACTCGTCGAATCCGGGGTCGGCGAGGCCGGGGGCGTCGTGATCGGTGACGCTCACGGGCGGCCTCCTCGGGTGACTGGTGCGCTGACGACGTCGGGCGTGCGCCGACCCTAGGGGGAGGGGCCGACACCACCCTCGCGGGTCATGTCGGCGTTCGTCCCCTGTCCGGCGCCCCGCCGGAACCTACGCTGCGCACGCGGGAATCTGAACCCGCGTGTCCACAGCCCCCTGGGGATAACCGGGGCGAACCCGTGGGGAACCGACCACGGGATGTGCACAGCGTGGGGATATGCCTGTGGATACTCGCTGCTTCGTTGGCAAGAACACGGTCGTGACCTGCGGGAACGTCTCTCCCGAGGTGTGGAGGAAAATCTCCCGGTGAAGTCGGCGTTCACCTGACCGCCATCCGGGATTTCCATGTTGGTTTGTCGACACGGCGGGGAGTCCGCCGGGATTCCCACAGAAGCCCACCACTCATGCACAGTCCCGTGTCTGGACCACGTCATGGGCAGAGGTGCCTTGTGGCCATTACTGGGGGTCTAGTCTGTTCGGGTGGCCCTCACCCGCTCCGACACCCGCGGGCACGACCGCGAGATCGTGCGCCTGGCGGTTCCCGCGTTCCTCGCGCTGGTCGCGGAGCCGCTGTTCCTGCTCGCCGACGCCGCGATCGTGGGCCACCTCGGCACGGAGCCACTGGCCGGCCTGGGCGTGGCGGCGGTCGTCCTCCAGACCGCGGTCGGCCTGTGTGTCTTCCTCGCCTACGGCACCACCGCCTCCGTCGCCCGGCGGCTGGGCGCCGGCGACCTGCGGGGGGCCCTCACCCAGGGCGTCGACGGGGTCTGGCTGGCGGTGCTGATCGGCGTGCTGGTCACCGTCCCCGGCATGCTGTTCACCGAGCAGCTGGTGGGCCTCTTCGGTGCCGACGCCGCCGTGGCCGGGCCCGCGACGACGTACCTGCGGATCGCCTTCCTCGGGACCACGCCACTGCTGGTCATGCTGGCCTCCACCGGGATCCTGCGCGGCCTGCAGGACACCCGCACGCCGCTGGTCGTGGCCGTGGCCGGCAACGCCCTCAACGTGGCGCTCAACCTGCTGCTCGTCTACGGCGCCGGACCGGTCGAGGGCCTGGGGCTCGCCGGCTCCGCCTGGGGGTCCGTGCTCGCCCAGGTCGCCAGCGCCGCGGCCCTGGTCGCCGTCGTGGTGCGCGCGGCCCGCCGCGAGGGGGCAGGCCTCGCTCCGGACCTCCCGGGCATCCGGGCCGCCGCCCATGCCGGGGTGGCGCTGGTCATCCGCACCCTCACCCTGCGCGCCGCGCTCCTGCTCACGACGTACGCCGTCACCCTCGGCGCGACCGGCCCCCGCGAGCAGGCGGTGGACCTGGCGACCCACCAGCTCGCGCTGACCGTGTGGACCTTCCTCGCCTTCGCCCTCGACGCCATCGCCATCGCGGCCCAGGCCATCACCGGCCGCTACCTCGGCGCCGGCGACGTCGCCGGGACCCGGGAGGTCACCGCGCGCATGGTCCGCTGGGGCGTGGTGAGCGGCGTGGTCACCGGACTGCTGCTCGCCGCCGCCAGCCCGCTGCTCGGGCCGCTGTTCACCGGCGACGCCGAGGTCCACGACCGACTGGTGGCGGTGCTGCTGATCGCCGCGCTCGGACAGCCGGTGGCCGGGGTGGTGTTCGTCCTGGACGGCGTGCTGATCGGTGCCGGCGACGGCACCTACCTGGCCTGGGGCGGACTGGCGACCCTGGCGGCCTACGTCCCGGCGGTCCTGGTCGCGGTGGCCGCCGGTGGCGGCCTGCTGGCGGTCTGGGTCACCTTCACCGTGGTCTTCATGGGTGCCCGCTTCGTGGTGCTCACCAGGCGCGCCCGGGGCGACGCCTGGCTGCGGACCGGGGCCACGGCAGTCCGCTAGTCACGCGACCGGGCCCTACGCTTGCCGCCATGCGGCCGCTCCAGTCCATCGCGATGGGGCTGGTCGTCGTCGCCCTGACCGCCCCGCTCGTCGGGGGGTACGACGCGCTGCCGGATCCCGTCGGCTGGCTCCTGGTGATCCTCGGGGTGCGGGGCCTGCCGTCCGACGTGCCCCGCCGCAGCGGCCTCACCACGCTGGCGTGGCTCGCGGGGGCGGTGTCGGTGCCGCTGTGGCTGCCGGGCTTCAGCGACGCGGCCTACGCCATCCACCCCTCGCTGGGCTGGGCGCTGAACCTTCCGCAGCTGGGCTTCGCGGCCCTGCTGTGCCACTCGCTCGCCGCCGTCGCGATGGCGGCCGAGGACCCACGGGCAGGATCCTGGCTGCGCCTGGCCATGGCCGGGTTCGTGCTCGCGGCGGTGCTGCCCGTCATCGTCTTCGGGGCCGGCGTCGGGACGCTCGAGGTCACGGCGTACCTGGGGGCGACGTTGGTACTGATCGCCCTGATCTGCCTGCTCTTCGCCTACTCCGGGCGCCCGTGGGCGGTCGAGCCCGCGGCCGAACCACCGGCCACGGGCTGACTCACCACCTGTCCAGCAGGCGCGGGGCTCAGGCCGGGATGACGTTGAGGGCCACCGTGGCGGACACCTCGTCGTGCAGCTTGACGGTGACCTCGTGCGCGCCGAGGGACTTGATCGGGTGCTCGACCGCGATGGTGCGCTTGTCGACCTGCTCGCCGCTGGTGGCGGCGAGGGCGTCGGCGATCTCGGTGACGGTGACGGCGCCGAACAGGCGCCCGCCCTCACCGGCGCGGACCTTGATGCTGACCGGCTCGGCCTCCAGCTTGGTCCGGATCTCCTCCGCGTGGTCGTGGTCGCGCACGGAGCGCGCTCCGCGGGCCGCCTTGATCGACTCGACGGTCTTCTCGGCGCCACGCGTCCAGCGGATCGCCACGCCGCGCGGCACGAGGTAGTTGCGGCCGTAGCCGTCCTTGACCTCGACCACGTCGCCGGGGGCACCGAGGCCGGTGACCTCCTGGGTCAGGATGAGCTTCATGTGTCCCGTCCTCCTCAGCGACCGGTCGACGTGTAGGGCAGCAGCGCCATCTCGCGGGCGTTCTTGACCGCGATGGCCACGTCGCGCTGGTGCTGGACGCAGTTGCCGGTCACCCGGCGGGCGCGGATCTTGCCGCGGTCCGAGATGAACTTGCGGAGCAGCACGGTGTCCTTGTAGTCGACACCGGTCGCCTTCTCCTTGCAGAACTGGCAAACCTTCTTCTTCGGCTTGCGAATCACTGCCTTCGCCATTGTGGTGCTCTCCTTTCAGAGCCCGGCTGACGCCGGAATGGTGGCTGTTGACGTTGTTGTGTAGTGGGTTGTGATCAGAACGGGGGCTCGTCGGAGCCCACGCCGGGTGCGCCCCACGGGTCCGCGCCGCCGCCGGACTGGCCGGCAGGCGCGCCCTGGGAGGCCGGGGTGGCCCACGGGTCGTTGGCCTGCTGGCCGCCGCCCTGCTGGGCGCCGTACCCGCCACCGCCGCCGGAGCGCTGGGTGCGGGTGACCTTGGCGGTGGCGTACTTGAGCGAGGGGCCGACCTCGTCGACGTCGATCTCGAAGACCGTGCGCTTCTCGCCCTCGCGGGTCTCGTACTGCCGCGACTTCAGGCGGCCCTGCACCACGACCCGCATGCCCTTCTGGAGGGACTCGGCGACGTTCTCAGCCGCCTGCCGCCAGACCGAGCAGGTCAGGAACAGCGCGTCGCCGTCCTTCCACTCGTTGGTCTGCTTGTCGAAGGTGCGCGGCGTGGACGCGATCCGGAAGTTGGCCACGGCCGCACCCGAGGGGGTGAAGCGCAGCTCCGGGTCGTCGACCAGGTTGCCGACGACGGTGATGACGGTCTCGCCTGCCATGTCAGGTCTCCCTAGGTTGATTCGGTGAGGTCACGGTCTCGCCCCATCAAAGCCTGCGGCGCCGACAGGCGGAAGGGCCGATCCACAGTGCCGATCCGCCGGGCTGATCCGCCCGGCTGATCTGTTCCGTGGATCAGTGGACCTCGGGACGAGTCACCTTGGTGCGCAGCACCGACTCGTTGAGGTTGAGCTGGCGGTCGAACTCCTTGACCGTGGCCGGCTCGGCCGCGAGCGAGATGACGGCGTAGATGCCCTCGGCGTTCTTGGCGATCTCGTAGGCGAGCCGGCGGCGTCCCCAGACGTCCACGGACTCGATGTTGCCGCCGTCCTTGCGGATGACGTTGAGGTACTTGTCGAGCGACGGCTCGATGGTCCGCTCTTCGAGGCTCGGCTCGAGGATGACCATCACTTCGTAGGCACGCACAGCGGTCCCACCTCCTCTGGACTCGGCGACCACGGTCTCTCCGTGGCAGGAGGGCGTTGCGTTGCGCCACCCGGAGGCGGCGGTTCCGGTACGTCGACCTGCGTCGGCAGGGCGGGTACCCGAAGGAACGCCCGATGCTAACAGTGACAGCCGGGGTCCAGAGAATTGGCGTCGGCGACGCTCTCTAGCATGGCGGGATGAGCACCCCACGAAGCCGCTCGCTGCGCTCACGCCTCCGCCGGGACCCCGCATGACCCTCCGGCTCGGCGCCCACATCGACCAGACCGACCCCGTCGGCGAGGCGGCCGCTCGCGACGCCGACCTCGTGCAGTTCTTCCTCGGCGACCCGCAGGGCTACAAGGGACCCGAGGTCCGGTACGCCGGCGGTGCCGACGGGCTCCGCGACGACGCGTCGGCGGCCGGCATCGACCTCTACGTCCACGCGCCGTACATCGTGAACGTCGCGACGACCAACAACCGGATCCGGATCCCCTCCCGCAAGCTCCTGCAGAAGCACGTCGACGCCGCGGCCGAGATCGGGGCGAAGGGGCTGATCGTCCACGGGGGCCACGTGGGGTCGGAGGACGAGCTCGCCACCGGGTTCGACAACTGGCGCAAGGCGATCGAGGCGACCGACCTCAAGCTGCCGCTGCTGATCGAGAACACCGCCGGCGGCGACCACGCGATGACCCGCCACCTCGACCGGATCGCCCGGGTGTGGGAGGCGATCGCGGCCGCCGAGGGGTCGGAGATGGTCGGCTTCTGCCTCGACACCTGCCACGCCCACGCGGGGGGCAACGACCTGGCGACGGTCGTCGACGACGTACGACGGGTGACCGGACGGATCGACCTGGTCCACTGCAACGACAGCCGCGACGACTTCGACTCGGGCGCCGACCGGCACACCAGCCTCGGTGCGGGCCGGATCGACCCCGACCTGCTCGCGGCCGTGGTCCGCGACGCCGGCGCCCCCGTGGTGTGCGAGACCCCCGGTGGCGCCGACGAGCACCGCGCCGACTTCACCTGGCTCCGCGACCGCCTCTGACGTTGAGTTGGGGATTCCCGCTCCTCGAATTGGGGCTTCCCGCTCACCAACCGCGCACGGATCCCCAACTCGACGGTCACCAATCCCCAACTCAACGGCGGCCGGTAGCCTCGGGGCCGTGCTGAGCGTCCGCGAGATTCCCGAGTCCGAGCACCTCGGCTTCATCCGGGGGCGGCGATCGGCCAGCTTCCTGCAGACCCCCGCCTGGGGACTGGTGAAGTCGGAGTGGCGGCGGGAGTCGCTCGGCTGGTTCCGGGGCGACGAGCTCGTCGGGGCGGGACTGGTGCTGTACCGCCAGCTGCCGAAGCTGCGCCGGTACCTCGCCTACCTCCCCGAGGGGCCGGTCATCGACTGGGCGGATGACGACCTCGCCGCCTGGCTCGAGCCGCTGGCCGGGCACCTGCGCGGCCGAGGCGCGTTCGGGATCCGGATGGGCCCGCCCGTCATCACGCGCCGCTGGAGCGCGGCCCAGGTCAAGGAGGGCATCGCCGACGACGGCGTACGACGCCTCGGGCAGGTCCCGCCGCTGGAGACCTCCGACACGGGCGCCCGGGTGGTGTCCCAGCTCGAGGCACTCGGGTGGAGGCCGCAGTCCGTCGAGGGCGGCTTCGCCGCAGGGCAGCCGCAGTACGTCTTCTGGGTCCCGCTGTCCGGCCGTACGGAGGACGACGTCCTCAAGGGGATGAACCAGCAGTGGCGCCGCAACATCAAGAAGGCCGCCAAGGAGGGCGTCGTCGTGCACGCCGCCGACCCCGGCGACGCGCGCGCCGACCTCAAGCGGTTCCACGACCTCTACGTGCACACCGCCGAGCGTGACCACTTCACCCCGCGCGGGCTGCCCTACTTCCAGACCATGTACGACGCCCTCAGCGCCGAGGACCCCGACCGGATCCGGCTCTGGTTCGCCGAGCACGAGGGCGACCTGGTCGCGGCCACGATCGCGATCCGGGTGGGAGCCCACGCGTGGTACTCCTACGGGGCCTCCTCGACGGAGAAGCGCGAGGTGCGCGGCTCCAACGCCGTCCAGTGGGCGATGATGCGCGACGCCCTCGCCGCCGGCGCCGACGTCTACGACCTCCGCGGCATCACCGACACTCTCGAGTCCGACGACCCGCACCTGGGGCTGATCCAGTTCAAGGTCGGCACCGGCGGCGAGGCCGTCGAGTACGTCGGCGAGTGGGACCTCCCCCTGCGCCCCCTCCTCTACCGGGCGTTCGACCTCTACATGAAGCGCGCATGAGCCTCACCCTCACCGTCGACGGCGAGCGCTGGCGCAGCCACCTGCACACGGTCGCCGAGGCCACCCCGGGCCTGGTGCCGGTCGCCAAGGGCAACGGCTACGGCTTCGGGCTCGGCCGGCTCGCCCGCCGGGCCCAGTGGCTGGCCGACCAGGGGCTCGGGTGCGACACCCTGGCGGTGGGCACCTACGAGGAGCTGCCCGAGGTCGCGTCCCGCTTCGCGGGCGACCTGCTCGTGCTCACGCCCTGGCGACCCTTCGGCGCCGCCCTGGAGCTCGACCCGGCGTACGCCGGCCGGGTGATCCACACGATCGGGCGCCCCGAGGACCTCCTCGGACTGCTGGAGCGGGAGCCGCGGGCACGCTACGTCCTGGAGCTGCTGACCAGCATGCAGCGGCACGGGCTCACCCCGTCCCGGCTGCGCGAGCTCACCTGGCCGGACGACCGGCGCGGCGGACTGGCCGGGGTCGCGCTCCACCTGCCCCTCGCCCGGGAGTCCCACCTCACCGAGGTCCACCACCTCGTCGACGACCTGCTCGAGTCGGGCCTCCAGGACGACACGACGACCCTCTGGGTCAGCCACCTCACCGGTGCCGAGCTGGAGGCGCTCAAGGGTCGCCACCCCGGCTTCACCTTCCGCCCGCGGATCGGCACCGGCCTCTGGCTCGGGGACCGCAAGGCGTTGACGGTGACGGCGACCGTGCTCGACGTCCATCCGGTGGAGCGGGGCGACGTCTTCGGCTACCGCGGCCGCGCCGCCCCCAAGTCGGGCCACCTGCTGATCGTCAGCGGCGGCACCGCCCACGGGATCGGTCTCGAGTCACCGATGGGCGAGTCGTCACTGCGGTCCCGGGCGGCCACCCTCGCCCGGGGAGGGATGGACGCGGTCGGGTTCGTGCGGTCGCCGTACACCGTCGACGGCAAGCAGCGCCTGTTCGCCGAGCCACCCCACATGCAGGCATCCATGCTGTTCCTCCCCCGGGGGCCCAAGGTCCCCGAGGTCGGCGAGGAGCTGGGGGTGCGGGTGCGCTACACCGCGACGACGTTCGACCGGGTGGTCATCGGCTGATCCCGGTCGACCGGGTCCAGCTCGGGTCGCAGCACGTCGCGCGCCACCACCCCGACCAGCCACAGCTCGCACAGCATCCGCACCAGGATCGCCAGCCAGTAGAAGCCGGCGTCCCCGCCCCCGGCCGGGTCCAGGTCGCCGCCGAGGTACCACCACACGCTCGCGAAGTAGAAGACCTCACCCGCCTGCCAGATCAGCTGGTCGCGCCAGCGCGGCCGGGCCAGCACGGCGAGGGGCAGCAGCCACAGGACGTACTGCGGTGAGTAGACCTTGTTGACGAGCAGGAAGCCGGCGACGATCAGGAAGCCGAGCTGCGCCAGGCGCGGGGTCTGGGGTGCCTTCAGTCCCAGGACGAGCACCCCCAGGCACCAGGCGCCGAGGAACAGCCACGAGCCGACGTTGACGGTGCCGGGGTCGAACGTGGCGTCGAGCGACTCGGAGATCACCAGCCAGATCGAGCCGAGGTCCGCGCCGCGGTCGGCGTTGAACGTCCAGAACACCTGCCACTGCTCGCTCCCGGTCAGGTACGCCGGGAGGTCGGCCAGCACCCAGGCGGCCACCGCCGCACCGACGGCGGCCCAGAAGTCGCGCATCCGCCGGTTCCGCAGGCAGATCACGAGTAGTCCGCCCAGGAGCAGCAGCGGGAACAGCTTGGTCGCGGTTCCCAGGCCGATCAGGGCGCCGGCCAGGCCCGGGCGGTCCCGGGCCCACGCCCACATCGCCCCCGCCACGAACACGACGACCAGGAGGTCCCAGTTGATCAGGGCCGTGAGGGCAAGTGCGGGTGAGAGCGCGAACAGCGCGGCGTCCCACGGCCGGCGCGGGTTGACCTGGGTGAGGAACCACGCGGACAGCAGTGCCGCCAACGCGAATCCGAGGGCGCTGAGCACGACGAACAGACGGACCTCGCCGGCGACCTCCTCGTCGGAGAACAGGGAGTCGGCCGGCATCGCGTACCGGGGCTCGATGTCGGGTGACCCGTTCGCCCAGTGCGTGGCCCAGGCGGTCGCCCAGGCGAAGTAGGCGATCCCGACCGGGTACTCCATGACCTCGTAGCGTCCGCGCACCTGGTCGTCGTCGGTGTAGGGCCAGTTCAGCTCCGCCAGCCCCCGCCCGGTGTAGAGATACGGCAGGTCGGAGTAGCACATGTAGGTGTAGCGGGCATCGCCGTCCTGCCAGGAGTCCGCGAAGCAGGGCGCCTTCTGCACCATCCCCAGCGCGAAGCACAGGGCGGTCATGGCGAGCACGACCCGGACCGGCGTCCACCAGGGGTGCCGGCCGGCGCGGGGGCCGAGAGGCCCCCCGAGAGACTCGCTCAGACTGGTACCGACCGGGTCGTCGCGGGTGGGGTGGACCCGGTCGTCGTCGATCACGTGTCGATCACGCGGCTCGCTCCCGCACCGTCCCCTGCTGGCCCGGCGGTGTTGTCTCCTGTCCGGGCGGCGTCGGAGTGGGGTTCGGGGTCGGCTTCGGCGTGGGCGTGGGCGTGGGCGTCGGAGTGGGCGTCGGCGTCGGCGTCGGCTCCTCCGTCGTCGGCTCCTTGGTCGGCTTCTTCGACGGCGGAGGCGCCGGAGAGAACGTCGTCGTGGGCGGAGGCGTGTACGGGACGTGGCCCTCCTCCGGGGCGTCGCCGTCCACGAACGCCGGTGGCGGGAACTCCTCGATGGGGAGACCCTCCATGGCCCGCTGCATCACCGCGGTCCAGGTCTCGGCCGGATAGTCGCCGCCGAAGTACGACGGGAGCCAGCCCTGGAGCTGCTCGTTGCCCTGGCCACGGACGTACATCACCGACGTGGCCAGCTGGGGGGTGTAGCCGCTGAACCAGGCCGACGACACCTCGCCGTCACCGTTGGTCGCGGTGCCGGTCTTGCCGGCGACCGGCCGGCCCAGACCCTGCGCCGCGGTGCCCGAGCCGCTCTCCACGACCTGCTGCAGGGCGTAGGTCACGTCGGCGGCGATGTCCGCGTCGACGGTCCGGTCGCTCTGCACCTTGTGGGTGTAGCGGGTCTCTCCGTTGCGGTCGACGACCTTCTCGATGATGTACGGCTCCGAGGCCTCGCCCTCGTTGGCCAGCGTGGCGTAGGCGTTGGCCATGTTGATCGGGCTGACCGTCGCGCTGCCGAGGGCCACACCCGCGGTCGGCTCGAGGCCAGGACTCGAGTTGGGGAAGCCGGGCGCCTTCCGCGAGGTCGGCTTCGCCGGCGGCAGCCCGAGGTCCTCGGCCGCGTCGAGGACCTTCTTCGGCCCGTTCTCCATGCTGTCGGTCATGTCGATGAACGCGGTGTTCACGGAGTTCTCCGTCGCGGTGATCATCGAGATGGCCGAGCCGTAGTCCTCGTCACCCTGGTTCTCGAAGTCGGTGCCGTCGTCGAGCACGATCGGGGAGTTGCCCTCGAACGTGTCCTTGAGCGAGTACCCGTCGCGAAGCGCGGCGACCAGCGCCGAGGGCTTCATCGTCGAGCCCGCCTGGCCACCGGAGATCGCCCAGTTGATCTGGGAGTCGAGGTAGTCCTGACCGCCGTAGATGCCACGCACCGCGCCGGTGCCGGGCTCCACGCTCGCGACACCGATGTGCAGCTCCTTGTCGCCGAAGCCCTCCGGCTTTGCCTCGAGCACGCCCTGCTCGGCCGCGACCATGGCCTTCTTGGAGAACGTGGTGGTCACCCGGAGACCGCCGCCCTCGATCTCGTCCTCGCTGAAGCCGAGGCGGACCAGCTCGTCGCGGACCATGGTCAGCACGTGACCCCGCTGTCCTCCGAACTGGCTCTCGGCCTCGAGCTTGGGGAACTTCGGCAGCCGGCGCTGGGCACGGTCGGCCTGGCCGGCGGAGATCGCTCCGGTGTCGGCCATGCTCGACAGCACGTAGTCGTAGCGGGCCTTCAGGTCGCGCCGGGCCTGCTTGCCGTTCGCGGGGTCGTACTTGGTCGGGTTGTTCAGCACGGTCGCCAGCACGGCGCTCTGTCGCAGGTCGAGCTTCTTGGCCTCGACGTCGAAGAACGCCTTGGCGGCTGCCTGGACGCCGTAGGCACCGCGGCCGAAGTAGATGGTGTTCAGGTAGCCCTCGAGGATCTGGCGCTTGTCCAGCTGGTTGTGCAGCTTCAGCGAGAGCATCGCCTCCTTGACCTTGCGCTCGAGGGTCTGCTCCTGCGTGAGGTAGAGGATCTTGACGTACTGCTGGGTGATCGTCGAGGCGCCCTGGGTGGCGTTGCCCTGGGCGTTGCTGAAGGCGGCCCGCAGGATGCCTCGGGGATCGATGCCACGGTCGGTCCAGAAGGAGCGGTTCTCGGCGGCCACGACGGCGTCCTGGATGGTGTCCGGCATCTCGTCGAGCGTGATCGACTCGCGGTTCTGCGTGGCATACCGGCCGAGCTCGCTCTTGCCGTCGTTGTAGTAGACGAAGGAGGTCTGGGTCTGGAAGTCCTCGTTCGGATCGGGCACGTCGGTGACGACGTAGGCGACCACGAAGGCCGAGGCCCCGAGCAGCGAGAAGACCAGGCCGACGATCAACACCCACTTGCCGACCTTCTTGGCCCGGTCACGGTTGCTCAGGGGTCGCTGGGACTTCTTGGTCACTGCAGGACCAGCGGCCCGGCGCTTTCCACTCAAGGTTGAGACTCCGGAGGAAGACTTCAGGGGTATTCGTGCGTCCGCGCCGGACACGGCGCGTCCGGCGCATTCGGTACAGGGTACGCAACACGCCGGGGGCGGGCGAAGTCCTCGCGGACGCGAGATCGGCCACATGCCACCCGCCGAACCCCTCCTGCCGCCCGTTCCCACGCGGGGACGGGTTCGTTTACCGCGCGGCGCGATGTATCGCTACGATAGGTCGCGTGGCACGTCGTGGAGAGACCATCGAGCTGGCAGTCCTCGGACTGCTGCACGAGGGACCCATGCACGGCTACGAGCTCCGCAAGCGGCTGAACCTCATGCTCGGATGGGGGCGCGTCCTCTCCTACGGGTCGCTCTACCCGGCGCTGAAGAAGATGCTCCGCGGCGCCCTCATCGCCGAGGTCGCCGCGACGACCACGCCGGTCACCCGGCGTCCGCGCATCGTCTACCAGGTCACCGAGCAGGGCCGGGCGGAGTTCCGGAGGTTGATGTCCGAGGTCGGTCCCACGGCGTGGGAGGACGACAACTTCGACATCCGGTTCGCGTTCTTCGGCCAGACCGACATGGAGATCCGGCTCCGGGTTCTCGAAGGACGACGTACCCGCCTCCAGGAGCGGCTGGACCGGGTGCAGAACCAGCTGGCCATGACACAGAAGGAAGTCGACCGGTACGCCGCCGAGCTGCAGCGTCACGGCGTCGAGTCGGTGGAGCGCGAGGTGCGCTGGCTCTCCGACCTCATCAACGCCGAACGCACCGGCAGCGAGTCGTCGATCGAGCACCCGGTCGTCCCGCCGGACCGACCGCCGAAGCGGCGTGGCGCGAAGACAAAGAAGTGACCCGGGCAGACGTGACACGGGCAGAAGTGACAGAGGAAGGAAACCCGATGGGTTCGGTTCGAGTAGCAATCGTGGGGGTCGGCAACTGCGCCACCTCCCTGATCCAGGGCGTCGAGTACTACCGCAACGCCGACCCGAGCGGGACCGTGCCGGGGCTGATGCACGTCACGTTCGGTGAGTACCACGTCTCGGACGTGGAGTTCGTTGCGGCGTTCGACGTCGACGCCAAGAAGGTCGGGTTCGACCTCGCCGACGCGACCAGCGCGTCGGAGAACAACACGATCAAGATCTGCGACGTCCCGCCCACGGGCGTCACCGTCCAGCGCGGCCACACCCTCGACGGCCTGGGCAAGTACTACAAGGAGACGATCGAGGAGGCCGACGCCGAGCCGGTCGACGTGGTGGCGGTGCTGAAGGAGACCCGGGCCGACGTCCTCGTCTCCTACCTGCCGGTGGGGTCGGAGCAGGCCGACAAGTTCTACGCCCAGTGCGCGATCGACGCCGGCGTGGCCTTCGTCAACGCGCTCCCGGTGTTCATCGCCTCCGACCCGGTGTGGGCCGCGAAGTTCGAGGAGGCCGGCGTTCCGATCATCGGCGACGACATCAAGAGCCAGGTCGGCGCCACCATCACCCACCGGGTCCTGGCCCGGCTGTTCGAGGACCGCGGCGTGGTGCTGGACCGCACCTACCAGCTCAACGTCGGCGGCAACATGGACTTCAAGAACATGCTCGAGCGCGAGCGGCTGGAGTCGAAGAAGATCTCCAAGACCCAGGCGGTCACCTCCAACATCGACCACGACCTCGGCGCTCGCAACGTGCACATCGGGCCGTCCGACTACGTCGCCTGGCTCGACGACCGGAAGTGGGCCTACGTGCGACTCGAGGGCCGCGCGTTCGGCGACGTGCCGCTCAACATGGAGTACAAGCTCGAGGTGTGGGACTCCCCCAACTCGGCCGGCATCATCATCGACGCGATCCGGGCGGCGAAGATCGCCCAGGACCGCGGCATCGGAGGCCCGATCATCTCGGCGTCGTCGTACCTCATGAAGTCGCCGCCGGTGCAGCTGCCCGACGACGAGGGCCGCCGCCGGGTCGAGGCGTTCATCGAGGGCCAAGAGGGCGCGTGAGGAACGAGCGCGCGCTCGTGTGGCCCGAAGGTTGAGCGAACCCCGCGGCTGAGGAGCCGCGAGGGGCGAGTCGAAACTCCGCAAGCATTGGCAGGGCGGTGACCACGGCGGTCACCGCCCTGCTGTGCGTTCCGGGGTTTCGACGACGCTCGCTCACGCTCGCTGCTCAACCGCCGGGTACGACACTCGACGACCGGCCGGTGCGTAACTGTGACGCGCATGGGTCGTTGGGGGTGCGTCGCGTCACACCCTCGGCGCGGCGGTCCCTTCTCCCGAGGATGCCCATGTCTGCCCTGCACCCCAGGCGGCTGACGAGTGTCGCGGTCACGACCGTGCTCGCCGCCAGTCTCTCCGCCGGCCTTCCGTCCCTCCTCACCGCCGAGGCCGCCTCCGCGCCGGCAGCGCCGGCCGCCTCGCCCGGCACCCGCTCGGTGGGCGACGCCGACGGACTCGTGATCGAGAACTCGTTCGTCAGCTCCCAGGGCTGGGTCAAGCCGGGGGACGACTACCCCTCGCGGATCCTGCTCACCAACGAGACCGGTTCCACGGTCAGCGGGGCGACCATCACCATCACCGCGCCCCGAGGCAGCACCTTCCTCGACGCCCGCGGACCGGGCGACCACCCGGTCACGGCCCACGAGATCGTCTGGACGCCCGGGGACATCGCGGCCGGCGAGAACCCCACCCTCGTCCTCGAGAGCCACGCCGCCAGCACGACGGAGGAGCCCACCATCGTGTGGCGCGACCTGTCCACGAAGGCGGTGCTCGACACCAGCAGCGCCCGGTCCACGGTCTCCAGCCACGGACCCAAGGTGATTCCGCCCGGCGAGGCCTACGACACCGCCAAGTACGGCGACCGGCCGTTCCCCGTCGTACCCGTGGAGTACACCGACCGCGCCTACCAGCCCACCAACAGCGGTGACGAGCTCGAAGCGGTCATCAACGACCCGAAGAAGCCGGGCTCGACCTTCAACCTCTTCCAGGAGATGTCCCTGGGCCAGCTCTACCCCAAGGCCTCCGTGGGCTCGGCCGGCCTCGACGGCGTGGGCTTCGACTACGCCCAGGGCTTCGACTTCACCAACGCCGAGGCAGGGCAGACCTGTACCGGCACCACCCTCGAGGACGCCCCCGTGGACGCCGAGGGGACACCTGCCTACCCGACCCGGATCTCCAACGGCGTCTACAACCTTCCGGGCGACACCGCCTACTACGGCTCGGACGCCAACGGCTCCGCCCTGGTCGGCGCCGTCGCCGGCATCGGAGCGCTCCAGCAGATCGACGCCGGATGTGGGTCCCCGGGCAAGCTCGTCTACGACGCGGCGGTGATCGCCGACCCGGAGATCGACTACTCCGACTTCGACACCGACAAGGACGGACTCGTCGACTTCTTCATGGCCGTCTTCGCCGGCTGCGGCGGGCACGGCTCGTCCCAGCTCAGCGCCGCCGGCTGCGACTACGCCGATGCGCCGTACGACAACGTCTGGCCGCACTCGTCCTCGCTGGAGTTCTACTACTCCGACCCGGAGACGGGGCTGCCCGGCTACACCACCGACGACCAGCTGAAGAACCTCGAGGGCCAGCCGCTCTGGTACACGGACAAGAACTACTCCGATACCACCACCACCGACATGGGCGACGACCTCAAGGTCTTCGTCCGGGTCGGGCCCTACAACGTCAACCCCGAGACCGCGATCGAGAAGGCCAGCGTGATCTCGCACGAGTACGGCCACTCGCTCGGGCTGCCCGACTTCTACTCCACCGGCAGCCGGGAGACCTACGGGGACTGGAACCTGATGGCGACCGACAAGTCGCAGAACATGGACATCTTCTCCCGCCAGGAGCTGGGCTGGGTGGTGCCCGAGGTGCTGAAGCCGGGCACGTCCCCCACCGTCTCCGGATGGACCGACTCCAAGCAGGACACCGACACCATCCGCTGGCAGACCCCCGACGGGACGCCGTACACCCTGAGCGAGGGGACCGACGGCCGCGTGCAGAACTCGCAGGCGTACGTCGCCAAGCTGCCCGGACGGGAGCTGATCGACCCGGCGAAGTTCGACACCGGCGACACCGCCACGCGGACGCACGCGTGGTGGAGCGGGTCCGCCAACGACTTCGGCTGCTCGCCGACCGAGGGACGCAACTTCGACCTCGCGATCCCGGGCCTGGCCGACCTGCCGCAGGGCAGTGAGGTGAAGCTCGAGTTCAAGTCCCTGTGGGACATCGAGTGGGACTACGACTACGGGTTCGTCCTCACCACCACCGACGGGGGCGAGAGCTACACGTCCAACCCGTCCGAGAACGGCTACACCACGTCCAACACCGACCCGCTGGCCGGCAACCCGAACGCCAACAGCTGCCAGCAGCAGTACGACAACGGACTCACCGGCACCAGCGGTTCCTACGCCGCCGGGAGCGAGTCGACGGACCGCAAGCTCGGGGACTACCCGGACTCGGTGTTCCTCTCCGACAGCTACGACATCAGTGAGCTGGCCGGTGAGGCGGAGGGTGCGCTGCGGTTCAGCTACTCCTCCGACCCGGGCGTGGCCCGGCCGGGCTGGTTCATCGACGATGTCGTGGTCACCGCGACCACGCCGTCGGGCGAGCAGGTCCTGCTCGACACCGACTTCGAGTCCTCGGGCGGCCCCGACGACCCGCGCGTCTTCAACGGCGGCTGCCGCGAGGACCTCACCACCGCGCAGCGCTGCACCCTGGGCTGGAGGTACGTCGCCGCGGGCTCCGAGGCGGCCGCCGACCACGCCTACTACCTGGAGATGCGGGACCGGTCCGGGTTCGACCTCGACGGCCAGGGGCAGATCGACCGTGACCCGATCGGCTTCGCCCCGGGTCTGTCGCTGGTCTACACCGACGAGGCGCACGGTTACGGCAACGCCGGGACCGACGACCCGCCGGCCCAGTCGCCGCTGGACAGCCAGCCCGAGCCGGGCGAGTCGTCACCGAACCTGAACGACGCGGCCTACACCGCGACCGACGGTGACTCCGCCTTCAACGACTTCGGCATCGGTCACACCGACAACTACGAGGACCCGAGCAACTCCGAGGTGGACTCGCGCTACTCGGACGTGGCGAACCCGTGGCGCTTCCGCTACTCCTGCCTGGGCTTCAACGTGACGTCGATGCTGGGCGACACCGAGGGACCCGCCACCTCCGACGGCGACCTGACCGGCGACGTGGCCTTCCGGATCGGACAAGGGTGTGGAGTCTTCGACTACGGCTACGGCTCGACCGACACCGGCATCGACGCCGCCCCCTCGGCCGCGTTCAGCCTGCAGCCGGCGAGGCCGACCGTCGGACGGAGGGTGGTCCTGAGCGCCGGCGCCACCACGGACGACCGGACCGACCCGGCCGACCTCACCTACAGCTGGGACTTCGGCAACGGCGGCAGCCGCGAGGACGCCACGGGTCAGGTCGTCCGCAGGACGTTCAGGAAGGCCGGCCCGCAGCTGGTGACGCTGACGGTCACCGACCGGTCCGGCAACAGCGACACCGTGACGCGCTCCTTCCGCGTCCGCCGCTGAGCCTGGAGTGTGGGGGGACGGTCCCCGGCCCCGTGTGGGCCGGGGACCGTTTTTCTTCGTGTCTTGCGTTCGTGAGCCGCGGTGGGAGTCGCGATCGGAGGTCTCGGCCAGGTCGATGCTCCGTCCGGCTGCCAGACTTCCCGGGTGGATCGACTGCGGATTGACCAGGTTGACGAGCGCGACAGCAACTGGGAGGACTCCAGCCCTCGCTTCAGGGTGTATCTGCACGGCAGCGGCGAGAGGGGGACCTCGGGCTGGACCGACACCTACGACGTCGTCGGCGCCGACATCCTCCAGGTCATCGACTGGGCACAACGGCAGGCGGCCGGTTCACTGACCTACGCCGTGGCGCTCGTCTGCGACGACCAGGGCCCGCGCCGCGAGCCGGGCCGTGGCCGCGGTCTCGTGTGGCTGGTCGGGATGGACGGCAACGACCCGCCCGGCGACATGGGCGAGGAGATGACCCAACGGCGGATGCTCGCCAGACGCGCCCAGCCGGTGGTCGTCCCGGAAGCCGACCGCATGCCCGCCGGAGTCCCCGATCCGTACGACGAAGGTGGGCGCGCCCGCTGACCCGGGCGGGAGCACCTGGGACCCCCGGACCTATGCCTCCGACTCGGCCTTGACCCGGCTCAGCGTCTGCCGCATCCCCTCGCGCAGCTCCCGGGTGAAGTTCTGCTGCCCACCCAGGGCAATCCTGGTGAGCTTGATCGAGATGTCGGAGATGCCCTCGGGGG
>NZ_DASSXS010000029.1:0-4066 GCF_035703625.1 Nocardioides sp.
TTGGGCGGCGATCTGGCCGAGCTCGCGCATGTCCTCGTCGCGGCGGTCTCCGGCGGTGGCGATGATCCCGATCCGTGAGGGCCGGGCCATGTCGTGGCTCTCCTCCATCGAGTCGCCCACGCGGTCCACGAAGTCGCCCAGCGCCTTCATGCCGGGCGCGTTGTGGCAGTAGTCGACGATCACGTTGATCCCGTTGACCTCGACCTCGTTGAGGCGTCCGGGGGAGAGGTAGTAGTTGGTGGAGAACGTCCGGAGGCCCTGGCGGATGTCGTGCAGCGGTGCGCCCGCGGCGAAGGCGGCCGCTGCCGCGGCGAGGGCGTTCTGCACGTTCATCCGCGCGCGACCGCCGAACGTCGCCGGCAGCAGGTGGGTCCAGGCGAGCTGCATCTCGCGCCGACCGTGCTTGACGACGATCATCTCGCCGCGGTCGGACGGGTTGAGGACCAGCGCCTTGCCCCCGCGGCGGCAGTGGGCGTCGATCATGTCGCGCACCTCGGAACCGGGCTCCTCCATGGAGATCCACACGACCTGACCCGAGCAGCGCCGCCGCATCGCGCGGACCAGCGGGTCGTCGGCGTTGAGCACGGCGTGGCCGTCACGCGGGACCGCCTCCACCAGGACCGCCTTGACGTCCGCGAGCTGCTCGACCGTGTCGACGCCGCGCAGGCCGAGGTGGTCGGGCTGCACGTTCAGTACGACGGCGACGTCGTTGCGCTCGTAGCCGAGCCCCTCACGCAGGATTCCGCCACGTGCCACCTCGAACACCGCGAAGTCCACGCGCGGGTTCTGCAGCACCATGCGGGCCGACCGGGGGCCCGAGGCGTCGGAGCGGATCAGGAGCCGCTCGTCGATCACGATGCCGTCGGTCGAGGTCATGCCGACCTTGCGGCCCATCCCCTTGAAGATGTGGGAGATCATCCGCGAGGTCGTGGTCTTGCCGTTGGTTCCGGTGACCGCGACGATCGGGATCCGCGCCGGCGCCCCCGGCGGGAAGAGCATGTCGACCACCGGCTTGGAGATGAACTGAGGCTCGCCGATCGTCGGGTGGGTGTGCATCCGGAACCCGGGCGCCGCGTTGACCTCGCAGATGGCGCCGCCGGTCTCGCGCACCGGCTCGGTGATGTCGGGACAGATGAAGTCGATGCCGGCGATGTCCAGCCCGATCATCCGGGCCGCCTCCTCGGCGATCTCGACGTTCTCCGGGTGCGCCTCGAAGGTCCGGTCGATGGAGATGCCGCCGGTGGACATGTTGCCGGTGAGGGTCAGCTTGACGGTCTCGCCCTGCTCCGGCACCGAGTCCAGCTTGTGGCCCTGGCTGGCCAGCAGCTCCTCGGCGGCGGCGTCGACCCTGATCCGGGTCAGGACCTTCTCGTGGCCCACACCGCGGCGGGGGTCGGCGTTGGTCAGGTCGACCAGCTCCTGGACCGTCGAGTGGCCGTCGCCGACGACGTGGGCCGGCACCCGCTCCGCGATGGCGGCCACGCGGCCGTCGATGATCAGGCAGCGGTAGTCCTTGCCGGTGATGAACGACTCGACGATCACCCAGCCGCGCCGCGACTGCTCCTGGGCGACGGGGAACGCCTCGCGGACGTCGGCCTCGTCGCGCAGGTCCAGGCAGACCCCGCGGCCATGGTTCCCGTCGAGCGGCTTGACCACGACCGGGTACCCGATCCGGTTGGCGACCTTGACCGCCTGGTCCGCGCTGCGGACCGAGTCCTGCCGGGGCACGGGAAGGCCGGCGGCGCCGAGGAGGCGGGTGGTCAGGTCCTTGTCGGAGGCGATGTCGACCGCGATCGAGCTGGTCGCCGATGTCATCGTCGCCCGGATCCGCTTCGCGTGGACTCCTTGCCCGAGCTGCACGAGCGAGTGCTGGTTGAGCCGGATCCACGGGATGTCGCGGGAGACGGCCTCGTCGAGGATGGCCTGGGTCGACGGGCCGAACGCGGTGCGCTGGGCGCGCTTGATGAACGCCTCCAGCTGGCTCTCCCAGTCGAAGTCGCGGTCGGCCTCGACGAGGTGGTTGACCAGCCGCACGGCGAGCTGGCCGGCGGCCAGGCCGACCTGCTCGTCGGCGTACCCGTAGATCACGTTGTAGACGCCGGGCGACCCCTTCACCTGGCGGGTCTTGCCGCGCCGGATGTCGTGGCCGACCACCTGCTGGAGGGCCAGGGCGCAGTGCTCGGCGACGTGACCCAGCCACGTGCCCTCGTTGAGCCGCTCGACGAAGCCGCCGCGGCGTCCCCGCGAGCAGGAGTGCTCGCGCAGCCCGGGCAGCATCTGCAGGAGGTTGTCGGTGAAGCCGGGGAGCGTGTTGGTCGGGAAGCTCTCCAGGGAGCCGAGGTCCACCACGAGGTGGATCGACTGGTCGTAGGACCAGACGTTCGCGCCCCGATAGACCCGGGTCTCGAGGAGCTGGAGATCGGGAGTGGGACGTTCGGTCATGACGAGGCTCCGTCCTGATGTGTGGGGTCCTGATGTGTGGGGTCGTGATGTGCGGGCTGCGTCTTCCTGCGGGTCCGGGCCCGGCGCCGGCGCAGGGCACTGGGCGACACGTCGTCGGCGGCGATGTCGCGCGCCAGCTGGCGGAGGTCCTTGCCGGCCTCGGCCATCTCGGCGGCCTCGGCCGGGTCGGCGAACCGGGGAGGCGGGACCAGGGTTCGGGTGGTCAGGTCGAAACGGGAGCCATGGGGCAGGACGTGCAGCACCACGCCGCTCGACAGCAGCGGCGAGGCCCGCTTGGCCTCGTAGGCGTTCGTGACGATCCGGGCCGGGTCGAAGATCGTCACCGCACCCTTGCCGACCACCCGGAGGATCTCGTGGTCCTCGACCTCCTCCACGACGGCCGCGGTGTCCTCGTCGACGCCCACCCCGAGGAGCGACGGAGACTCGCTGACGATCATCAGCAGGCGCCCGTAGCGGTTGCGCTGCTCGAAGTGCTGGTCGATGACGCAGGACTCGAGGAGACCGAGGCCGGCCGCCACCTGGGTCATCCGCTGCTTGGGTGTCGACCCCGGTCCGCCGAAGGCGACCATGTGTGAGGACTGGATGCTGGCGCCGGCGGAGGTGCCGGCGATCACGACACCACGCTGGTGCGCGTCGATCAGCGCGTCCCCGAACGGCGTCCCGCAGATCACGGCGGACAGCTTCATCTGGTTGCCGCCGGTCATGAACACCCCGGTGACGTTGCCCAGCTCGGCCACCAGCTCGAGGTCGTGCGCCTGCTCGCGGCTCTCCGGTCTCACCGAGATCACGTCGGCGGCGCCCAGGCGGCGGAACAGGGCGTCGTACACCTCGACCACCTCGGGCCCCAGCGACGAGGCGGTGGCGATCACCGCGATGCGCGCCTCCTCCCCACCGGCGGCTCCCACGAACTCGGTCAGGATGGCGCGCTGGCGGAGCTTGTCCTCGGCGCCACCGATGATCATGAGCGGTCCGGAGGGCATGACAGCGAGGCTAGGGCATGTCAATGTGAGCCCGTGCAGCAGGATTCCCGCCGTCTCGTCGTGGTGCGACACGCGAAGGCCGAGCAGTCCGCGGAGACCGACCATGCCCGGCGGCTCCTCGATCGCGGCCGGGCCGACGCCACGGCGGCCGGCCGCTGGCTGGCCGGTCTGGGCGTCGCGCCCGACCACGCCCTGGTCTCGGCTGCGTCGCGTGCGGTGGAGACCTGGACGGCCCTCGCGTCGGGCGCCGGCTGGGACCTCCAGCCCGCCGTCGACGAGGGGCTCTACACCGCCGGCGCGGACACGGCTCTCGACCTGCTCCGCGGCGCGCCCGCCGACGCGCGCGTGGTCGTCGTCGTGGGACACAACCCGACCATGGCCCAGCTGGCGCAGCTGCTGGACGACGGGGGCGGGGACCCGGAGGCGCTGACCGCGATGATGTCCGGCTTCCCGACGAGCGCCGTCGCGGTCTTCGAGTACGACGGCGCGTGGGCCGACCTCGACCTCACCAGCGCCCGGTTGGTGGCCTTCCACGTCGGCCGGGGCGAGCCGGCGTCCTAGGGGATGGGCGGCGACGGGGTGACGATCCCCGCCTCCGCGTCGGCGGCCTCGATCTCCTCGCG
>NZ_DASSXS010000085.1:0-4074 GCF_035703625.1 Nocardioides sp.
GCGTGACCCGGTTTGGTTCGGCTCGTTGATGGGGAGGAGAAGGTCCGCCAAACCACACGCGGGCCGCGACGCCCCACGCAGGAGATTCAATGATCCACCGGTCACGCCGCAGTCGTGCGGCACTCGCCGCGGCGCTCACCACAGCGCTGCTCGGTCTCGCGCCCTCCGTCATCACCGGGTCGGCAGAGGCCGCAGACACCGACACCGCCTTCGCCCCCCAGCTCGTGACGGTGGACACCCCCACCCGTGCGGACAAGCAACGGCTCCAGGCCCTGGGGCTCGACCTCACCGAGCACGCCGGACACGACTACATCGAGGTCGTGCTGCACACCGGGTCCGACGCCGAGCTCCTCCGCGAGTCGGGTCTGACGTACGACGTGCGCATCGCCAACCTCGTCGAGCGCGAGGCACGCAACAACCAGATCAACGCGGCGTACGCCGCCGCGACTGTCCAGTCGCCGCTCCCCTCGGGACGCGACGGCTACCGCACGCTCGAGGACTACAACAACGACATGCGCCAGCTGGCGACCATCCGGCCGAACATCGCCAAGGTGTTCGACCTGCCGCACCCGTCGCTCGACGGCAAGACCGTGCAGGGGATCGAGATCGGTGCCAACGTCCGGGCACCCGAGGACGGCCGCCCGGTGTTCCTGCTGATGGGTGTGCACCACGCGCGCGAGTGGCCCTCGGGTGAGCTCGCGATGGAGTTCGCCTACGACCTGGTCAAGAACTACGGGCAGAACGCGCGCATCACCGGCCTTCTGGACCGGTCGCGCGTGATCGTCGTACCAGTGGTCAACGTCGACGGGTTCGACCTCTCCCGCACCGACGGCGGCATGGTCGACCTGCGCGAGCTCGACAACGGCGGCACCGTGTCGCTCCTCGGCACACCCGGAAACGCCTACCGGCGCAAGAACTGCCGGGTCGTGGACGGACAGGACACCCCTGACGGCTCCTGCCGCGCGTTGACTGCCAGCAGCCCGGGCGGATTCGGCCTGGGGGTCGACCTGAACCGCAACTACGGCGGCTTCTGGGGCGGTCCGGGGGCTGCGGGAACGTTCCCCGACCCGACTGCCGAGCGGCCCACCGGCCTGGCCGACCCGACCTACCGCGGTCCCGAGCCGTTCTCAGAGCCCGAGACGCAGAACATCCGTGAGCTGATCAGCAGCCGCCAGGTCACGACCATGATCTCCAACCACACCTTCTCCAACCTGGTGCTCCGTCCCAACGGCGTCCACCCCGACACCATCGGCCCGGACGGCAACCCGATCGGCAACGCACCCGACGAGGAGGGCCTGAAGGCGCTCGGCGCGGAGATGACCGCCGCCAACGGCTACCGCAACATCCACGGCTGGGAGCTCTACGACACCACCGGCACCACGGAGGACTGGTCCTACAACGCCACCGGCGGCTACGGCTACACCTTCGAGATCGGCCCCAACGAGTTCCACCCGCCGTTCCCGCAGGTCATCGACGAGTACCTCGGCGCCGGGGAGTACGCCGGCATGGGGAACCGCGAGGCCTACCTCGATGCGCTGGAGAACACCGTCGACACGGCCACGCACTCGGTGATCAAGGGCAGCGCTCCGAAGGGCGCCACCCTGAGGCTGCGCAAGGAATTCTCCACCCCCACGTGGGAGAGCTCGTTCACCGACCGGCTCGACACCACGATGCAGGTGGGCAACAGCGGCAAGTTCACCTGGCACATCAACCAGTCGACCCGCCCGGTCGTGCAGGACAAGCTGGTCGAGATCACCGAGGACCAGCCGGTCCGCTCCCAGGAGTACACCGGCGGACCGACCGCGGCGGGCGAGCACGTCGATCACCCGTTCACCATCACCGAGACAGGTATGGACGTCCTCCAGGTGAGCCTCGACTGGCCGACCCCGGACGACCTCGACCTCGAGGTCTACAAGAAGAACGCCGACGGCTCGCTGACCGAGGTCGCCTCCTCCGGGAACGTTCCCGGCATGAAGGAGCAGGCCGAGGTCGGCAACCCCGAGCCGGGTGACTACGTGCTTCGGGTGATCAACTTCGCCTCGGCGACCCCGACGTACGACCTCTCGGCGACCCTGTTCGACTCGACGGTCGTGTCGTCGGAGGAGGTGCCGGGGCTCATCGAGAACTGGACGCTCACCTGTGAGGTGGGTGGTCAGGTCCTCCAGACGGTGCCGGTGATCATCGACCGGGGCGAGCAGGCCAAGCTCGACCTGGGCACCTGCATCACTCGGGCGAGGAACCTCGGCTGACCATCGCTGGTTGATCCGTCACGACAGGACGCCCCGGTTGGGTACATCCAACCGGGGCGTCCTCGTGACGTGAGTGGCCCGGAAAGTCAGCGGACTCCCTGCGCGCGCCAGTAGGCGTTGAGCGCGCCGTTGGTCTTGATGAACCACACCAGCGGGCCGACCAGGATGAACATCCCGGGGAAGTACCAGAGCCCGGTGGCGCCGCTGACGGGCTTGCGCATGCCGGCGCGCTCGTAGAGGCCCCCGACCTCGCTGGAGTTGAGGTAGGGCATCACGATGCCCACGAGGATGGCGAGCAGGAGCGCCAGACCGCCGCCGATGCCCTGGCCGGAGTGGCGCTTCATCTCGTCGTGCGTGCTGTAGTACCAGACCAGTGCGTAGATGCCGAAGGTGATGATGGCAAGGAAGATGCACATCCCGGTCCCGCGGATCTTGCCCGGGCTCCCCGCCGCCGCAGGGTGGGCGTAGGGCGCGGGAGGCACGGCGGCGTACGGCGCAGGTGCCTGCGAGGCGTGGGCCGGCGCGGTCGGGGCGACGTCGGTGCCCGGAGCAGGGATGACCGGCTCGGCGGCAGGGACGGTCGACTCGGGGTGGTCTGTCATCGATGATTCCTTCAGGTTGGATGGAAGTGCCAGCAGAGGCTGTCAGGAACTGGGTTCCTGCGCGGGCGAATGCGGAGATTCGCTAACAGTCGAGGCGGCGGGCCCAGCACTCCGAGCGGCGCCCCGCGTCAACGGCACTTGATCGAGCCCAGCCGGGCGAGACCCTCGAGGTCTCCGGGTCCGTAGTGGAGCTGGCCCTCGTTGGTCGCGTTCATCAGCTCACCGGGGTCGTTGACGTGGTTGAGCCCGACGAGGTGCCCGAACTCGTGGTCGACGATCGCCTGGGCCTCGGCACCGTCCACCGTCCCGTCGAACACCTCCTGGTCGAGTACGACGACGCCGGTCACGTACCGCATCCGTCCCGTGCCCGAGTCCACCGCTGCGCTGCCACCGAAGCCGGCTATGTCGCCGGCGAGATCGGGTTCCTCCTCCGGCGTGGCCCAGGCGACGAGGACGGGACGGCGAGTCCCCAGCACTGAGCCTCGCTCGAAGTCGCGATCGGTGGTGTCCGCGACCCGCTCGAAGCGCAGTCCGGTGGCGGCGCTCGTGTGCTCCATGGCGGTGCGGACGAGCTCCTCGTAGTCCTCCGGCGCCCCGGCCGGATTGACGGCGACCTCGATGGGACGACACGGGTCGTAGCCCACCGGCTCGTTGCTTCCTCGCTGCGTGAGGGAGAAGCGGAAGCTCCCGCCTCGGTCCTGCACGTCGGGTGCGGCCAGCGGGCGGTCGTTGTCGAAGCCGATGAGCCGCCGGAGGGTTCTCGTGTTCTCGTCGGGGGACAGCGCCACGATCCCCGTCAGCAGCAGGCCGGAGATCAGCAGGCCGGGGATCACCGGACTGCGGCCCGCGCGGCGAGTCCTGATCGTGCCGGGTGAGGGCATGGTGCCGAGCCCGTGCTCACGGTCGAGCCGATCGAGCTCGGCCATGCGCCGACGCAGGTCGCGAGCCGCGCGTCGCCGACGTACGCCGCGACGGATCCGAAAGAGCACAGGACATCCTCACCCCTGCCCCGGGCCCTTCGCAGGGATATTCGGGTTCGGCGCCGCTCTGGCTCGGTGTCCATGAGACCTGTGGCACCCCCTCGGGTATGATGCCCTTGGCAACCCAGCCACCCGTGCTCTGTGTCTCGGGGCTTTCCGCGGCCGTTCCGATCGTCCGATCCGCCGCGACGTCCCGCAGGAGCACGCACACGCTGCAGCTGCGACTGCTTTCGGGCAGTCGAT
>NZ_DASSXS010000325.1:0-2170 GCF_035703625.1 Nocardioides sp.
GCGCAGAAGAAGGCGGACCAGGAACGGGCCGCCGCGTCCTCCGGCAACCCGTTCGGGCAGCCGCAGGGCGAGGAGGTCGACTACGAGAAGGCCGCCGCCGCCCTCGACCTGCCGAAGGACTTCTCCAAGTTCCTGAAGTGACGAGACGCCCAGCCGAGCGCGAGCGGAGGGAGCGCACGGCGTGGGGCGGCCAGATCGAGAAAGCGACGCGACTGAGGCACGCCGTCGGGCGAGCGCGTCGAATCCAGTGAGACGAGAAGCAGCCATGACCCGAGTCCTCGTCGTCGACGCCGCCAACGTGGTGGGTTCGAGACCCGACGGCTGGTGGAAGGACAGGGCGGGAGCGGCCCGGCGGCTCCACGAGCAGCTGCTGGTCGCCGACACGTCGTACGACGAGATCGTGCTCGTGCTCGAGGGCGCCGCGAAGGGCGGAGCGAAGGCCGGGCAGGACGGTCACGTGCTGACCGTGCACGCGCCCCGCGACGGCGACGCCACGATCGTGGAGCGGGCGCGGCTCGCTGCGCAGCGGGGGAGCGAGGTCACCGTGGTCACGGCCGACCGCTATCTGCGGGCGCGCGTCGAGGGAGTCGGTGCCAGGGCCATGGGACCGTCCTGGCTGCTCGACCAGCTGGCCTGACTATCGTGCCGGGCATGAGCGCGCTCAGGTTCCGCGGACCGGTCCTGCCCGACGGCGAGCCCCGCGACGTGTACGTCGTGGACGGGCAGGTGACCTTCGAGCCGATCGCGTCCGCCGAGCACGTCGTCGACGGGTGGATCGTGCCGGGCCTCGTCGACGCCCACTGCCACGTCGGTCTCGACCAGCACGGGGCCGTCGACGAGGAGACCCAGGAGGAGCAGGCGCTGACCGACCGGGATGCCGGTGCGCTGCTGCTGCGCGACTGCGGGTCGGCCGCCGACACCGCCTGGATCCACGACCGCGACGACCTGCCCCGGCTGATCCGCGCCGGACGGCACCTCGCGCGGACCAAGCGCTACATCCGCGACTACGCCCACGAGGTCGAGCCCGACGAGCTGGCGTCGTACGTCGCCCGGGAGGCACGACGCGGGGACGGCTGGGTGAAGCTGGTCGGCGACTGGATCGAGCGCGACGCCGGCGACCTGGCGCCGTCGTTCCCCGCCGAGACCTTCGCCGAGGCGATCCGGGTGGCCCACGACCACGGCGCCAAGGTGACCGCCCACTGCTTCGGCGAGGCGGTCCTGCCCGGCCTGATCGAGGGCGGCATCGACTGCATCGAGCACGGCACCGGCCTCTCCACCGACCTGATCGACGCGATGGTCGAGCGCGGTACGGCGCTGGTGCCCACGGTGATGCAGCTCAACAACTTCCCGCAGTACGCCGACGCGGCCGGCCAGAAGTTCCCGGCGTACGCCGCCCACATGCGCGACCTCCACGCGCGACGCCGGGAGACGATCATGGCCGCCCACGAGGCGGGCGTCCCGATCTACGCCGGCACCGACGCCGGGGGGGTCCTGCCCCACGGGGGGATCGCCGGTGAGGTGCTGGAGCTCGCCGCCTACGGCTTCACCGCCGAGGCGGCGCTCGGGGCGGCCAGCTGGCGGGCCCGGGAGTGGCTCGGCTGGAACGCCACCCTCGAGGAGGGCGCCCCCGCCGACTTCGTGGTCTACGACCGCGATCCGCTGGCCGACCTGTCGGTCCTCAGGTCGCCGTCCCGGATCGTGCTGCGCGGCCGGGTGGTCGCCTGAAATCCCGTCGCCGTGGCGGTCCCTCTCCGGCCACACTGACCCCATGAGCATCACGGAGGTCTTCCCCGCCCTCGGCCTGCGGATCAAGGCCGGCCCGCTGGAGCTCCGCGGCCTGGTCGACGACGACCTCGCCAGGCTGGCTGCCCTCGCGGAGCGCGGCATCCACGACCCGTCGGCGATGCCCTTCTACCACCCCTGGACCGACGTGCCGGCCGGCCGGCTCGCCGGGAACCTCGTGCAGTACCACTGGCGTACCCGGGCGGACTTCACGCCGGAGAAGTGGGATCTCAACTTCGGGGTCTGGCGGGACGGCGAGCTCCTCAGCACCCAAGGCGTCGCCACCGAGCACTTCCTGGTGACGCGCACGGGGGAGACCGGCTCCTGGCTGGGGCACGAGCACCAGGGCCAGGGGATCGGCACCGCGATGCGGCAGGCGATGTGCGCG
>NZ_DASSXS010000326.1:0-8538 GCF_035703625.1 Nocardioides sp.
CGAGCAGACCGCCACCGACACCAAGGGCCGGATCGACCGGTCGCGGCTGGTGATCCGGGTGCCGAGCCAGTTCTTCGACGACGTGATGACGGAGCTGGGTGAGGTCGCCGAGCTGCGGTCGGCCAAGAGGACGTCGGAGGACGTCACCACCGAGGTGATCGACATCGGGGTGCGGGTCCGTGCCCAGGAGAGGAGCCTCGAGCGTATCGAGCTGCTCCTCTCCCGGGCCCAGAGTCTTCGGGACATCATCGCGATCGAGAGCCAGCTGTCCCGTCGTCAGGCCGACCTCGACTCCCTGAAGGCCCAGCAGGCCTTCCTGGCCGACCAGACCTCGCTGTCCACGATCACGGTGTTCCTCGAGAAGTCCGACAGGGCGGTGCCGGTCGAGCCGGACGAGGCCGGTTTCGTCGCGGGGCTCCAGCGCGGCTGGGACGCCCTGGGCAGGGCCGCGACCGTGCTCGCCACCGGTCTGGGCGCCCTGCTGCCGTTCATGGTCGTCCTGCTCCTGCTGGGTGTGCCCGTCTGGCTGCTGGTCCGGTCCCTCGTGCGACGCCGCCGGGTGGAGCCCCTCGCCGCCGACTGAGCCGCGGCGAGGGGCTCGCCCCCGTCAGGCCGCGAGTGGCTCCCGCGGTGGTTCGGCGGTGTGCGCCATCCGCCACGCGTGGTCCAGGTCGCGACCCCGCGTCTCGGGGAGCAACCGGGCGGAGACCAGGCTGATTGCGGCCACGGCCACGTTGTAGCCAGCAACCCACCAGAGCGTTCCGTTGCCCTGCGACACCAGCCAGGCCGCGATCAGCGGAGTGAGTCCCGAGGCGACGACACCGGAGATCTGGTAGAGCGAGCTCAGGGCGGTGTAGCGGTACCTGGTGTCGAACAGCTCCGACCAGAAGGCCGCGAGCGGGCCGTAGACCACGCCGTAGACGATCCCGAGGCCGGCCACCAGCGCCACGAAGATCGCCAGCCTGCCCTCGCTCTGCACCAGGGCCGCCACCGGGAACGCGAGCACCAGCGCGGTCCAGGCACCCGCCCGGAAGACCGGCTTGCGCCCCACCCGGTCCGACAACGCCCCCGAGATCGGCACCAGGACGACACCGAGCGCCGCACCGACGAGGATCCCGTTGAGCGCCCAGCTCTTGGGCAGACCGAGATTGGTGACCACGTAGGCGAGCAGGAACACCGAGAAGAAGTTGAAGGTGAACCCCTCGATGAACCGGGTGCCCATGCCGAGCAGCAGCCGCTTCGGCTGTGCCTTGAGCAGGTCGCGCAGGGGCACCGCGGAGATCTCCTTCGCCTCCTGCACCCGCGAGAAGGCGGGGGTCTCCATGATCGAGAGCCGGATGTAGGCGCCGATCCCGAGCAGCACGATGCTGATCAGGAAGCAGGCGCGCCAGCCCCACGCGAGGAACGCCGCGTCCGGCAGCAGCCCGGCCAGCGAGAAGGCACCCGCGGCGAGGAGCAGCCCGCCGGGGACCCCGATGTGGGCGAAGCTCCCGAAGAACCCGCGCCGCTCCACCGGGGCGTACTCGACGGCGAGCAGGACCGCACCGCCGTACTCGCCGCCGACACCGATCCCCTGCAGGATGCGCAGCACGACCAGGGCGATCGGGGCCCACACGCCGATCTGGTCGTACGTCGGCAGCAGGCCGATCGCCGCCGTGCCGACGCCCATGATCAGCAGCGTCAGCAGCAGCATCTTCTTCCGGCCGATCCGGTCACCGAAGTGGCCGAACAGCAGACCGCCGATCGGCCGGGCGAAGAATCCGACGGCGAAGGTCGCGAAGGCCGCGAACTGGGCGGCCGGTCCGTCCAGGCCGTTGAAGTAGAGCTTGTCGAACACCAGGCCCGCGGCGGTGCCGTAGAGGAAGAAGTCGTACCACTCGATGGTGGCGCCGACTGCCGAGGCCACCGCCACCTTGCGCGGGGTCGGCAGCACCGACGGGTCGTTCGTCGTCGTCGTCATCGCGCCGCCACCTCCAGGCCCTCGCGAAGGTGGGTGAAGCCGCTGCGGTGGAAGACCAGCGGCAGCGACGTGTCCGGGTGCTCCACGGCGTGCAGGCGCAGGATGACGATCGTGTGGTCGCCGGCCTGGACCTCGCGGTAGATCGAGCAGTCGAACATCGCCAGGCCCTCGTCCAGGGTGGCTGCCCCATGGCCGGTGGTCGTCACGTCGAGGCCGTCGAAGCGGCTCTCCACCGGCCCGGCGAGCTGGCGGCAGACGGCGTCCTGGTGGTCGGCCAGCACCGTGAGCCCGAGGTGCTCGGCGCGCCGCAGCGTCGACCAGGTCCTCGAGGAGTTGGCGACGGAGAACGACACCAGGGCGGGTTCGAGGCTCACGGACGTGAACGAGCTGGCGGCCAGGCCCACGAGCGAGCCGTCGACCTCCGCCGCCACGGCGACGACCCCGCTGGGGAAGACGCCGAAGGCCTCGCGGAGTCGGGTCGGATCGAGATCCTGGTTGGTGGTGAGCTGATGGACTGTCATGCGACGGCTCCTGTCAGGTTGACGAGCAGGGAGGAAACGGTGGGGCGGACGGCTCCGAGCCAGTCGGAGTAGGCCGCGGGGTCGTCGTACTGGTCCTCGAGGACGTAGTGGCCACGCACGGTGGTGCCGCCGAGCTCGGCGAGCAGCGGGCGGAGGCTGAGCTCCGGGGCGAGGCTGTGCCCGGGACCGGCCCCCAGCATCAGCGGTACGACGACGCCGCGCAGGCCGGTGCCCCCGGCGAAGCGGTCGAGGAAGACCTTCAGCAGCCCCGAGTACGTCGCCTTGTAGGTCGGGCTCGCGACCACGACGAGGTCGGCGGACCCGACCTGCTCGACCAGCGACGCGACCTCCGCGTCCTTCCAGTCGAGGATCGCCGCGCCGAGGGTCCCCAGGTCGACGACGAGGTCGGGCTCAGCACCGCTCAGGTCGCGGGCGACGCGCACCGCGGCGTCGAGGGTGCGCGAGGCCGGCTTGGGGTTGCCGACGACGACGGCGACCAGCGGAGCCTGGCCGGTCACGACGCGACCGCCGTCCGGCCGGCAGCCTGGAAGGGCACCGCGCTGTTGTGGTCGACCAGCGGCGACGGGTGGGTCCACAGGCCGCGCTCGGCCAGGATCGGCAGGACGCCCTCGCCGAACCAGTAGGCCCCCTCGAGGTGGGGGTAGGCCGAGAGGATGAACTCGTCGATGCCGACCGAGTGGTACTCCTCGATCCGGTCGGCGACCTCCTTGTGACTGCCGACGAGGGCGGTTCCGGCACCGCCGCGGACAAGGCCCACGCCGGCCCACACGTTGGGGTGGATCTCCAGGTCGTCCTTGGAGCCGCCGTTGAGGGCGAGCATCCGCTTCTGGCCCTCGGACTCGCTGGCCTTCAGGCCCTCCTGGACCTGTTTCACGTGCTCGGGGTCGATGCCCTCCAGCAGGCGTGCGGCCTCGGCCCAGGCCTCGTCCGAGGTGTCGCGGGTGATCGTGTGCATCCGGATCCCGAACCGGATCTCGCGGCCCTGCTCGGCGGCCAGGCCCCGGATCCACTCGACCTTCTCGGCGACGGCGGCCGGGGGCTCGCCCCAGGTGAGGTAGACGTCGGCGTGGCGGGCGGCGACCCGACCGGCTGCCGGGGAGGAGCCCCCGAAGTAGATCTCCGGCGCAGGGTCCGGGATCTGTCCCAGCCTGGCGGCTTCGACGGAGAGATGCTTGCCCTCGAAGTCGACGGTCTCCCCCGCCCAGAGGCGGCGGACGATCTCGAGGAACTCGTCACAGCGCTCGTAGCGAGCGTCCTTGTCCAGGAAGTCGCCGTACATCCTCTGCTCGTGGCTCTCGCCGCCGGTGACGACGTTGAGCAGCAGCCGGCCGCGGGACCAGTTCTGGAAGGTGCCGGCCATCTGGGCGGCCAGGAACGGAGCGGTGAGGCCGGGCCGGAAGGCGACGAGGAACTTGAGTCGCTCGGAGACCTGGCTCAGCATCGCGGTGGCGAGCCAGGCGTCGTCGCACCAGGCGCCGGTGGGCGTCAGCGCGGCCTCGAAGCCCATGTCCTCGGCACCGCGGGCGACCTGCCCGAGGTAGGAGACGCTCGCGGGGCGGCCCGCGGCGCCGGCGGAGACGCCGTGCCCGCCGCCGACGACCTGGCGTCCGTCACCGCCGTTGGTCGGGAGGAACCAGTGGAACTTCAGTGGGGAGGTCATGCGGTCTTCCTTTCCTCGAGCCAGTTCTCAGAGCTGGCCGTGGCTGGGTGGGAGGGTGCCGTCGACGGCCCACCTCCCGAGGTGCTGGACCTTCCACGCCGCGGGGTCGTGCAGCGTGTGCGTGCGCGCGTTGCGCCAGTGCCGGTTGAGGTTGAGCGAGTCGAGTGCCGACCGCGTGCCGGCGACCTCGAACAGGCGGCTACCCGCATCGACGGAGGCCTGGGTGGTCGCGGCCCGTGCCGCGGCGACCGCGAGCGAGGCGTGGGCGGCGGTCTCGGCGGACAGGTCGGCGTCGGCGCGGTCGACCGCCCGGGCGGCCTCGGCGACCAGGGCCTCCGCGCCCCGCACGGCGAGCTCCATCTCGCCGAAGGCGTGGACGACGAGGGGGTCCTCGGCGGCGCGCTCGACGCCGGCGTCCGGGTACGGCCGGCTCTTGGTGGTCACGAACTCGGCCGCGTCGGTGATCGCGGCGCGGGCGATGCCGGCGTCCAGCGCGGCATGCAGGACCTGGGCGAAGGCGCCGTAGGTCTGCGGACCCTCGAACGTCAGGTGGTAGCCCATGATCCGGTCCTCGGGCACCTCGACCGACTCGAGCCGCACGGTTCCGCTGGCGGTCGTGCGCTGGCCCATGCCGTTCCAGTCGTCGATGACGATGACACCCGGTGCGGTGCGCTCCACCCAGGCGACGTGCAGTGGTCCGGCGGAGCCGTCGGGCAGGGTGCCCAGGTGTGCGAGCACCGGGATCCAGTCGGCGAACAGCGCGCCCGTGGCGTAGCCCTTGGTGCCCTCGAGCCGCCAGCGGCCGGGCCCGGCCGGGTGCAGGGTGGTGGCGTGGTCCCGGACGTGCTTGCTGCCCACCTCGGACTGCGCGTTGCCGAACCGCTTGCCGGCGAGCACCTCGCCGAAGAAGAACTCCTGCTGGGCGGGATCGGCCCGGTGCCGCAGGGCGTTGACGTAGACGAAGTGGCTGTGCGGGATCTGGGCGATGCTGGGGTCACCGGTGGCGAGGAGCCGGAACACCTCCGCGACCACGGACACCGGCAGGTCGGCACCGCCGTGGGCGGCGGGCACGGTGATCGCCAGCAGCCCGGAGGACGAGAGCCGGTCGATCTCGGACGACGGCAGCACGCGGTCGGCGTCGCGCTCCGCGGACCCGATGGCGAGCTCCGCCGCCAGGTCGCGGGCGACGGCCACCGCCTCGTCAGCAGCGAGGACCGGAACAGCGGTCCGGCCTCGGCGTGGCTGCGGCAAGCGGCCCTCGATCGTCGAGGTCTGTGCTGCGTTCATGGAGAGGGCTCCTTCGGGGAGTCGTGGTGTTCAATGTCGAGTATGTTTGTGAACTTATGGCAGAGATGCAAGGCGAGACCGGGCACCCCGCCAACGGAAAGGGCGATCGGGTGACAGGCGTGACCTGCCACCCGTGCGCCTTTCGAACTGCCGGACCGATGCGTAATCGGTCTTTGTCTACCAAGTTAGTGTACTTTTAGAGCGGAGCAAGCCGACAGGCACCCGACCCAAGGCAGGAAATGCCGATCCGGGTAGAGGCAGCACCTGCCGGTCCCCGATCTCCCCCGGACCCCGACCAGGACGGCTCATGCGCATCGAACAGCTCGAGTACATCGCCGCAGTGACCCAGCACGGCTCGCTCCGACGAGCCAGCGAGAAGCTGCACATCTCCCAGCCGGCGCTCAGCGAGGCGGTCAGCAAGCTGGAGCGCGAGCTCGGCGTGACCCTGCTCGACCGGCGTCGGTCCGGCGCGCGGATCAGCCGTCATGGCCGGGAGCTGCTCCAGAACATGGTCGAGGTGCTCGAGGCGGTCGACAAGCTCAAGCAGGCTGCCGGTGACCAGAGCACCACCACGAGGCTGGTCCGGCTGGGCACCACCAACGCGGCGACCTCCACCCTCCTGGTTCCGGCGATCAAGGCCTTCAGCCGCACCCACCCGGGCACGGCCGTGGAGATCCTGAACATCCAGCAGGCCGACATCCAGCTCGGCCTGGGCGAGGGCTCGCTCGACCTGGGGCTGGTCAACGAGCTGGTCGGCGACGACCCGCCGGTCGACCTGGTCGGTACGGATCTGCTCCACGGCCGACCCGTGGTGGTGCTGCCGGCCGGCCACCACCTGTCGGACTGTGAAGCCGTCACCACCGACGACCTCCGGCAGGAGCGCTTCGTGGCGATGCGGGCGGGGTACCTCATGCACCGGTTCGCACACCGGTTGTTCGGGGCCGACATGCCCGCCACCTGCCACAGCACCGACGGGGCGGAGATGGGCAAGGTGATGGTGGCCGAGGGGCTCGGCGTGACCGTGCTGCCCGACTACAGCGTGGTCGGTGACCCGCTGGAGCGCGCCGGGGTGATCACGTCACGGCCGATCGCCGACGACCACACCGAGGTGCGGCTGGTGCTGCGGCACCGCAGCCTCGACCACGTACCGGCACAGGTCCGCGACCTGCGGACCGCCCTGGTCGACCTGGCCCGGGAGTTCCGTCCCGATCAGGCCTCCTAGGTGCCCCGGGGACAGATAGTCCGTCACGAAACGCTCCATCCGACGCGTCAGGAGTGGTGCTTCTCGTGACGGACTATCCCAGCGGGTAGGTCTGCACGAACTCGGTGAGCCGGGCCAGCTGGTCGGGGTCGGTGGTCGGGAGCACCCCGTGGCCGAGGTTGAAGATGTGGCCCTTCGCTGCGCGGCCCGCTTCGATGATCTCGCCGGCACGCGCGGTCATCACCTCGGTCGGTGCGAAGACCATGGTCGGGTCGAGGTTCCCCTGGACGGCACGGTCGCCGACGAGCGGGATCGCCGAGGCCAGCGGAGTGCGCCAGTCGACGCCGACCACGTCGGCACCCGCCTCCCCCATCAGGGTCAGCAGGTTGGCGGTACCGACCCCGAAGTGGATCCGCGGCACCCCGAGGGCGCCCGCGCGGGCCAGCACCGATGCCGAGTGCGGCATCACCTGGCGCTCGTAGTCGGCGGGCGTGAGCGCACCGGCCCACGAGTCGAAGAGCTGGACGGCCGACGCCCCGGCCGCCACCTGGACCTCCAGGTAGGCCGCGGAGATGCCCGCGATCTTGCGCATCAGCGCGTCCCACAGGTCCGGCTCGCCGAACATCATCGCCTTGGTGCGCGCGTGGTCCTTGGACGGCCCGCCCTCGACGAGGTACGACGCCACGGTGAACGGCGCCCCGGCGAACCCGATCAGGGGGGTGCTCCCCAGCTCGCCGACGAGTCGGCGGACGGCGTCGGTGATGAAGGGGACGGCATCGGGGGTGAGGTCGGGGATCGCCTCGACGTCGGCCAGCGTGCGGACCGGAGAGGCGATCACCGGGCCCACGCCCGGCCGGATCTCGAGGTCGACCCCGACGGCCTTGAGCGGCAGCACGATGTCGGAGAAGAAGATCGCGGCGTCGACGCCGTACCGCCGGACCGGCTGGAGGGTGATCTCGACGACCAGGTCGGGCTGCATGCACGACTCGAGCATGCCGACGCCCTCGCGCAGGGCGAGGTACTCCGGCAGTGACCGGCCCGCCTGGCGCATGAACCAGACCGGCGTGTGGGGTGCCGGTTCCCCTCGTGCCGCCCGCAGGAAGGCGCTGTCGTGGAGCTGCCCGCCCACCGTCGCGCTGGTGCTCATGGGCCGAAGCCTCGCAGGTCAGTCGGCGTGTTCGCACATCGAGGTGGACGTCCCGACCTAGTGTGGAGGCATGGTCGTCCGTCAGGAGACGCACCCGGGCACCGGCGCGGGCGCATGGCCCCCCGAGTTCCGGGAGGCGGTCGAGAGCATGCACGCGGCTCGGCTGCGCCCCGAGGTCTTCTGCGAGGAGATGCCGGCGCCGCAGCGGATAGCGCCCTATTCCGCCGCGATGTCGGCCGACGTCACCGTCGACGACACCGACCTCGGCACCGGCCGGATCATCCTGCTGCACGACCCCGCCGGGAACGACGCCTGGGACGGCACCTACCGGTGCGTGGCCTACGCCCGGGCAGAGGTCGACCTCGACCTGATCACCGACCCGCTGCTGGCCGCGGTCGGCTGGTCCTGGCTGACCGAGGCACTCGACGCCCACGGCGCGACGTACCTCGCGGCCTCGGGCACGGTCACCCGGGTGGCCACCGAGAGCTTCGGCGGCATGGCCGACGAGGGCGGGAGCGCCCAGATCGAGGTGCGGGCCTCGTGGACGCCCTGCCTCCCCGCCACGGCGGAGCCGGGCACCCCGCTCGACATCGGAGCCCACGTGGAGGCGTGGGGTGAGCTGTTGTGCACCGCCGCGGGCCTGCCACCGGTCCCGGAGGGCGTGACCGCGATGCCGAGCCGACGCGGCCAGCGTGGCTCGGGGCACTGACGCCGCATGTCCGACCCGACCGACACAGCACC
>NZ_DASSXS010000227.1:0-9655 GCF_035703625.1 Nocardioides sp.
CGGTGTCAGGCTGGTCGACGTGGGTGGGATGCAGGACCACCCCGGGGCCGGTCCCGACCTCTCCGGGAGCATCACCCGGGCCGATGCGCTGGTCCGGGCCGCCGTCCAGCGGCACCGTGACCACCTCGCGGCGCGCCGGGCCGGACCGCTCATCGCGGCGATGCGTCAACGGATCGAGGACCAGTGTCTCGAGGCGGTGTCCCAGCTGGCCCGCACCACCAGCTCGACGGAGGAGCTGGCCCGGGTGGCGCGCACCGTTGCCGGGCGTCTGGCCCACCCGGTCACCATGGCCGCGCGGGCCGCTGCGGCGTCCGGGGACGACGCGGCACTCCTCACGATCTGCGGCGCGATGGATGTCGCCCTCACCCCGCAGATGGTCGGACTGGGTGCGGGGGAGCTGCTTCCCCAGCGCAGCTGACTACGCGATGCAGACGGGCTGCCGACGGGGTGCGGTGGGCTCAACCCGACTCTGGGAGCTCCTGCGCGGCCCCCCAGCGCAGGCGCTTCTTGATCCGGACCGACCCGTCCTTGTCCGACTCGAAGCTCGCCTGGTCGGCGAACGCCGTCATCAGGGCGAGGCCGTGCTCCGGCAGGACCTCGATCTCTGGCCAGCTCGCGAGCAGCCGGTCGCTGGGATGGCCGGCGCCGGTGTCCAGGATGTGCACGGTGAGCTCGGTGTCGCCGATGTTGATGAGCACCTCGAAGTTCTGCTCCGTCCCGGACCGGCGCAGGAAGTTGCTGCAGGCCTCCGACAGCGCCACCTCGGCCTCGTGGACGCAATCCGGCGACACGCCTTGGGTCTCCAGCGCGTCCGCCGTGGTGTGCCGGGCGAGGGAGACGCTGGCCGCTTTCGACGGCAGCATCATGACGATCTGGATGCTCATCTGTCCCCTCCCCTTCGTGCCCCACGGTGCAGCTGGGGCGCCGCCGCGCGTGGAGACGACGCCCGCGTGGTGGGTACCTGGCGCCCGGCGTCACCGTCGGCTCCGGTCCGTGCGAGCCCGGCGTCGGCGGAGTGGCGGACGGAAGACTTCCCACTCGAGGGTAATCCCATTTCCATCGGCCCGGCCCGGGTGAATGACGAAAACTCGCGAACCATCGACCAGGGGCTCGTGAACCCCCGGGATCGCCGCACCGGACGTCGCGATTCCAGTAGCGTTTCGTGGCACGCGCAACGTGCGTCTGACCGGAAGGGACAGCATCATGCGTCGAACACCGGCGGTCCTGGCCGCCCTGCTCCTTGCGCTCACCGCGGCCACCGGTTGCGGCGGCGGTGGTGAGGCGAGCGACGGCGGAAGCGACAGCGCGTCCGCGTCGGGCAACAGCACCTCGGACTCGACAGGCCCCATGGTCATCGAGGTCACCATCGAGGGGGATTCCGTGACCCCCAACGGTGAGCGCTTCGAGGTCGCCACCGGGCAGGACGTGGAGCTCGACCTCACCGCGGACGTGGCCGGTGAGATCCACGTCCACTCCACGCCCGAGCTCGAGCTGGAGTACGAAGCGGGCACGTCCACCGTGACCATCCCGGGAATCGAGCAGCCGGGCACCGTCGACGTCGAGCTCCACGACCCCGAGACGATCATCGTGCAGCTCGAGGTGAGCTGACGCCTCAGCCGGGGATGCGTCGTGCCGGTGTCCCCATCGGGTCGTTCCGGTCACGGGAGCCGGGTCGCCAGCCGACGGAGTACTGGACCATCATGTCGCTGTCCTCGTGGACGAGGTTGTGGCAGTGGACCATGTAGCGACCTGCGTGCGGGCCGAAGTGGATGAGCACTCGCACCGTCTCGTCCTCCCCGACGTAGGCGGTGTCCTTGGGTCCGCGCTCGTAGTCGAACGGCGGACGGCCGTTGCGGTCGAGGATCCGGAAGTCGACGAGGTGCAGGTGGACGGGGTGGAACCAGCCTCCGCCCGGGTTGGTGAGCTCCCAGATCTCGGTGGTGTTCATCCGGGGGCTGGCCACCACCATCTGGAACTCGCTGGCGATCACGTCCTCCCAGGTCTGGCCGTTGATCGTCCAGATACCGCCGTTCCGTTGTACGGCGAGTCGCCTGGTCCGGACCGCGTCGGCCGGCTTGAGCTGCATCACCGGACTGTCGACGAGGGTGTCGGGCAGGTGGTTCCAGGTGAAGTTGTTCGTCGAGAAGGGGGCGTCGCTCACGTCGAAGGCCATCACCTGGTCGGTGTTCGCGAAGTCGCGGTTGTTGTCGTTCGAGAGGTTGCGCAGCACCACGCGCTGGCCCGGGCGGTAGCGCCGGAAGTCGATCAGCACCTCGTACCGCTCGGCGCTGCTCTGTCGCCACTGGCTGACAGTGTGTGACCGCGGCATGAGCCCACCGTCGGTGGCGACCATGGTGACCGGGTCTCCGTTGCCGAGCTGGAACCGGTAGGACCGGGCGACGGACGCCACCAGGATGCGGAACCGGTAGATCCGGCGCTTGACCTTCATCACCGGCCAGGGCCGGCCGTTCACGAGGATCACGTCGCCCCACAGGCCGGACTCGTCGTCGCCGAGGGTCAGCTCCCCGCGCGGCGTGAAGAGGGCGTCCGCCACCATGAGGGGGACGTCGAACTCTCCCTGGGGGAGGAGCGCCAGCTCTGCGGCGTCGTGCAGGTGGTACTGCGCGTAGAGCCCCGCGTAGGCGTTCTTGGCGGTGTGGTGCACGCCGTGGTCGTGGTACCAGAGGGTGCGGGCAGGCTGGAAGTTCGGGTAGTGGTAGTCCTTGAACCAGCCTCGACCGGTGGTGTCGCTGGCGTACCCGTCGTACTGGGGGAGCGAGGCCGAGCCGTGCAGGTGCACCGACGTGTTGGAGTCCTGCCCGAGTGCGGGGTGGATGTCCGGCAGCTTGTTGCGCACCTGGAGGACGGACCTCCTCCCGCGGCGGACCTTGATCGTCGGTCCCGGCGTGATCCCGTTGTACCCATAGATCAGGGTCGACATCGTCGGGAGGATGCGCGCCCGGCGGGCTCTCTCGGTGACGGTGAAGTAGTCGGTCCACACACCGTCCGCGCCGCGTCTGCTGTGCGTGGGGCGCAGCACCGGTGGTCGCACGAACCGGGTCCGGAAGGGCCGTGGCCTGTCTCCCGGTGCCAGCAGGCTGGCCACCTGCGCCTCGACCAGAGCGTTCAACGGCAGCTGGCTCGCGCCAGCCGTTCCGACCACTCCCAGTGCCCCGAGCTTGAACATGTCACGACGAGTCAGATCCATGTCGCCACTACCTTGTGCCGTCCCTAGTGATGCCGTCCCCTAGAGCTGCATTCGGGACCACACTGCCGGGTCGGAAGTGGTCGGACCACCGCCCCCGCGGGTCAATTTGTGCGTTCAGCCGTGCTGGCCCGTTGTAACCATTAAGGGCGGGTCAAGGTGCGGATCACGCAGAGGGGACGATCCCGGCGGCCGTGGTGCGGCGCCTGGATGCGCTCAACCTGACCAGCAGCTCGAACAACCCGGCCGGATCGTCGGCCTTGTCGACGACCGCATCGGCACCGAGCGCACGGGCGGCGTTCGCGGTGTGCGGGTCGGACGAGTACATGACGATGACGCCGTCGGGGCAGGACTCCCGCAGCTGCGGAACAGCCTCGAGACCGTCCATCCGGGGCATGTGCAGGTCGCAGACGATCGCATCGGGACGGTGCTGCTCGGTCAGCGCCAGCGCCTCGGCCCCGTCCGTGGCCACGCCGGCCAGGGACAGCCGATCGTCGGATTCGACGAGATAGGTCAGTACCCGCGCAATCTCGGGTCGGTCCTCAACTACGAGCACGGAGAGCGTCATGGGGTCGGTTTCCTCTTCGGGGGTCGGTGCTGCAACGGCAAGGATGGATCAGATCCGGCCGCGAGGTGTGGTGGTTGTCCGCTGCCGGCCGAAAACCACCCGGACGGAATCCGTGGTGCCATCCGACTGCACCACTGCGGATGTCGGACCGGATGATCCCCGATGTGTTCGGGCGCGCCCGGAGCACCGGATGATCCTGCTCGGGTGCGGTGCTGACGGCCGTGCGGGAACTAGGGGTACTAGTCCCTAGGTCCTAGTCGCGCCAGCACGGTTGAACGTTGAATTTGATCCTCGGGGGCGATTCCGGCGACCGCCGCATCCCGGCAGACTTGTGCAACGAACGAGCTGGCTCGGGGACGGCGCACTTGGACGGTACCCGGGGGTAATTCAGCGTGGAACTGACCCGACGCGACATGATGAAGCTCGGCGCACTCGGGGTCGTCGGCGCGGCTGGCACGACGCAGCTGCCATGGGGCGCGATTGGCGCGGCCACCGCCAGCGACCTCGCGCCGAGGGACATGCCTCGGCCCTTCCGGAACCGGTTCGTGCGACCCCCGGTCCTTCGTCCGGACAGGAGTCGCCGCGACCGGGACGGCGTGTGGACCGACTACTTCACGCTCCAGGAGCAGGTCCGCAGGGCACGGATCCTGCCGACGATGTCGACGATCATGTACGGCTACAACGGGATCACGCCGGGGCCGACGATCAAGGTCCGCCGCGGTCGCCGTGCCGTCGTGCGGGTGCGCAACCAGCTGCCGGACATCCACCCCGCGCTCGGGCACAGCTCGACCACGTCGATGCACCTGCACGGCTCGGCCTCGCTCCCTCAGTACGACGGCTACGCCAGCGACATCACCGGGCCGGGCTGGTTCAAGGACTACCGCTATCCGAACTTCCAGCCTGCCCGGACCCTCTGGTACCACGACCACGGCGTGCACCACACTGCCCAGAACGCCTACGCCGGCCTCTACGCGCAGTACCACATGCACGACGCTGCGGAGCAGGCTCTGCTTCCTCAGGGCGAGTTCGACGTGCCGCTGACGATCGGTGACGCCGCCTTCACCGCCCGCGGGCAGCTGACGCTCGGCGACGACGAGTCGGGCCTGTGGGGCGACGTGATCCTGGTGAACGGCCGGCCCTGGCCGGTGATGAAGGTCAAGCGCCGGATCTACCGGTTCCGCTTCCTGGTGGCATCGATCTCGCGGTCCTACCGGTTCCAGCTCGGCAACGGGGACCCGGTCACCATCGTCGCGACCGACGGCGGACTGATGCCCAAGGCGCGCCGGGTGGACCAGTGGCGACAGGCCAGCGCGGAGCGGTACGAGGTGCTGATCGACTTCCGGCGCTACCGGCCGGGCCAGCGCGTGGTGCTGCGCAACCTCTCCAACAGGAACAACCGCGACTACGACAACACCGACCAGGTGATGGCCTTCGACGTCACCGACGCGCCGTTCTCCAAGCGTGACCACACCTGGAACCAACTGCCCGACACCCTGGTCAACAGCCACGTGATGGGGCTCAAGCCGTCCGACGCCGTCCGGACCCGGCAGCTGCGCGTGGAGCGCGCGGGCGGGATCTGGACGATCAACGGTCGCACGTGGGAGGACGTGATCAACAGCAACTTCGAGCTGCTGGTCGCCAACCCCAGGCTGAACTCCACCGAGATCTGGGAGCTCACCAACCCCTCCGGAGGCTGGTTCCACCCCGTCCACATCCACCTGATCGACTTCAAGATCCTCACCCGCAACGGCCGTCCGCCGTTCGACTACGAACGCGGGCCCAAGGACGTCGCCTATGTCGGGGAGGGCGAGACGGTGAGGGTGATCATGCGCTTCGGTCCACACCGCGGGCGCTACATGGTCCACTGCCACAACCTGGTCCACGAGGACAGCGACATGATGCAGCAGTTCGCCGTGGGCTGGAACCCTGGCCAGCGCGACCCGAACCACCCGATCGAGGCGGCCCCCGCCAGGCGCAGCATCCCGGGCTGATCGGGCTTCCGACACCCGCGTTCGCAGGTGTGCCGAGGTAGCTCGCAAATGCACGCAGGTCAGGCCTGTGATGTGGCCTGACCTGCGAGGTGGTACGCCATCAGGGACTCGAACCCCGAACCCGCTGATTAAGAGTCAGCTGCTCTGCCAATTGAGCTAATGGCGCGCGCTGCGAAGCGACGCCAACTCTATCAGCGGGGTTCGGGCTCGAAAAATCGCCAGCGGGTGCTAGCGGAGGGCGAGGACGGCCTGGGCCGCGTTGTGTCCGCCGATGCCGGAGACCGCGCCTCCACGGCGGGCGCCGGAGCCGCAGACCACGACCGACGGATGGTCGGTCTGCACCCCCCACTGGCGCGCCGGCGTGTCGAGGCGGGCCCGGTTGGGGGCCCACGGCCAGTCCAGGTCGCCGTGGAAGATGTGGCCACCGGGCATGGCCAGGTCGGCCTCGACGTCCTGCGGGATCTTCGCCTCGACGCAGGGAGCTCCCGTCGCGTCCGTCGCGACGCAGCTCTCGATCGGCTCCGCCAGGTGCTCGTTGAGGGAGGACAGGGCGCGGGCGACCGCGAGACGCTTGGTCTCGACCGGGTCCTGCTCGAACAGCGAGGCCGGGGTGTGCAGGCCGAAGTAGGTCAGGGTGTGGGCGCCGTCGGGGGCCGAGCCCAGGATGGACGGGTCGCTCAGCGAGTGGCAGTAGACCTCCCCGGGCAGCGCCGAGGGCACCCGTCCGGCAGCGGCGTCGGCGTACGCCGCCTCCAGCTGGGTGTAGTCCTCACCGAGGTGGAGCGTGCCGGCGAAGGCGACCGAGGGGTCGACGCCCGACTTGAGCCGGGGCAGCCGGTTGAGGAGGAAGTTGATCTTGATCTGGGCGCCCTGCGGCTTGGTCGCGGCCTCCTCGGCCTCGCCCATCAGGATCCGCAGCACCCAGGGCGCCACGTTGGCGAGGACGAAACGGGCCGAGACGGTGCTGCTGCTCATCCCGTCGTGCCAGGTCACCTCGGCGCCGTCATCGCCGGCGTCGATGCGGCTCACCCCGGCCGAGGTGATGATCTCGGCTCCTGCGGACGATGCGGCGGCGGCCAGCGCGTCGGTGACCGCACCCATGCCTCCGACCGGCACCCTCCACTCGCCGGTCTGGTTGCCGACCAGGTGGTAGAGGAAGCAGCGATTCTGGATCAGCGACGGGTCGTGCAGCGAGGCGAACGTCCCGATGACCGCGTCGGTCCCCACCAGGCCGCGGACGGTGTCGTCGGTGAACCGGGCCTCGATCGCTTCCCCGAGCGGATTCACCACCAGCTCGTCCCACACCCGGGCCTCGACCTGCTCGCGGACCTGGCGCTCGGTGGGCAGGGGGGAGAGCAGCGTGGGCGCCACGACCCGGGCCAGGTCGGAGACGTCGGAGTAGAAGGATCGCCAGGCGTCGTACTCGGTGGTGCCTCCGGTCAGCGCCTCGAACGACGCGGCGGTCTCGGGGCCCTCAGGCCGTTCGACCAGGAGTCCGCCGGGCTTGCCGTCCCGCAGCGTCGGCGTGTAGGACGCCGTCGAGCGCGACGTGAGGGAGAGGTCGAGGTCGAGGTCCGCGATGAGCTGCTCGGGCATCAGGGACACCAGGTAGGAGTAGCGCGACAGCCGCGCCTCGTGCCCGGCGAACGCCTGGGCCGAGACCGCGGCACCCCCGACGTGGCCGAGCCGTTCGAGGACGAGGACCGACAGGCCGGACCGCGCCAGGTACGCAGCCGCGACGAGGCCGTTGTGGCCACCACCGGCGACGACCACGTCGTACTGCTTCGCTGAGGAGCTCACCGACCCAAGGTAGTCGGGCCTGCGGAGCTTGACTCATCGGCATGGGGCAAACATCCAAGATTCAACTACCATTGAGGGGAGGGAGGAGGTGCGTCGAATGCCGGCTGTCCGCGTCGACGACCTGGTCCACCTCCCGCGCCTGCCCCAGCCGGGGCTGGGCGACCAGGCCCGTCCGGTCTGGAAGATCACCACCGCACCGCAGGGTTTCGAGGGCGAGGGATTCCCTGTGCGCCGGGCCTTCGCCGGCATCGACCTCGCGCACCTCGACCCGTTCATCATGATGGACCAGATGGGGGAGGTGGAGTACGCCCCCGGTGAGCCGAAGGGCACGCCCTGGCACCCGCACCGGGGTTTCGAGACCGTCACCTACATGATCGACGGCGTCTTCGACCACCAGGACTCCCTGGGCGGAGGCGGAACCATCACCAACGGCGACACCCAGTGGATGACCGCCGGCGCGGGCATCCTCCACATCGAGTCGCCGCCCGAGTGGCTGGTCGAGTCGGGCGGGCTCTTCCACGGGATCCAGCTGTGGGTCAACCTCCCGCGTGCCGCGAAGCTCTCGGCGCCGGCCTACCAGGACATCCGCTCCGGTGAGGTCGCGCTGCTCACGACGTACGACGCCGGGGCGCTCGTGCGGGTCATTGCCGGGTCGGTCGGTGGTCACCCCGGCCCGGGATCGACCCACACGCCGATGGCGCTGGCCCACGTGACCGTCGAACCGGGCGCACGCATGGACCTGCCGTGGACCGCCGACTTCAACGCGCTGGTCTACGTGCTCAGTGGTGCCGGGACGGTGGGCCGCGACCAGCGGCCCATCAGGAGCGGCCAGACGGCCGTGCTCGGCTCCGGCGAGTACCTCACCGCCACCGCGAACCGCACCCAGGAGAGCCGATCGCCGAAGCTCGACCTGATCGTGGTCGGGGGCCGTCCGATCCGCGAGCCGCTCGCCTGGGCGGGTCCGTTCGTGATGAACAGCAAGGCCGAGGTCATCCAGGCGTTCGAGGACTTCCAGCACGGCAGGTTCGGGCACATCCCGGGCTGACCGTCACTCAGGACGGCCTGCTCGACGCCTCGACGCTCGTGCAGACGGAGAGCGACCCAGGAACATGCCGGGGCCCAGCGCCGGGTGGGAGCAGGTCGCTGTCGCGGCACTGGCGCGCGTGGAGGTCGCCAGGCTCCGGCCGACGGCCTGAGGACGCGGCGGCTACCGGGTCCGGCACCACCGGTGCCCAGTAGGTTTGACCGGTGACCACCACCGCCGGGAGTCGGCTCCCCGACCGTGCCCGCGTCGTCGTCATCGGCGGGGGCGTGATTGGCTGCTCGGTCGCCTACCACCTCGCCCACGCCGGCTGGACCGACGTGGTCCTGCTCGAGCGCGACCGCCTCACCTCCGGCACCACCTGGCACGCGGCGGGCCTGATGACCTGCTTCGGGTCGACGTCGGAGACCTCGACCGCGATCCGGATGTACTCCCGCGAGCTCTACGCGCGCCTGGAGGAGGAGACCGGGCAGGCCACCGGGTTCAAGCCGGTCGGGCTCATCGAGGCCGCGGCCGATGAGGACCGCCTGGAGGAGTACCGCAGGGTCGCCGCCTTCCAGCGCCACCTCGGGCTCGAGGTCGACGAGATCTCGCCGTCGGAGATGGCCGACCTGTTCCCCTGGGCGAGGACCGACGACCTTCTCGCCGGCTTCCACGTCCCCGGCGACGGGCGGGTCAACCCCGTCGACGTCACCCTCGCCCTGGCCAGGGGAGCCCGGCAGCTCGGAGTGCGGATCGTCGAGGGCGTCTCGGTCGAGGACGTGCTCACCGACCGCGGGCGCGCGACCGGTGTCCGGGTGTCCACGGGGACATCCGGCGAGACGACGGGGATCGAGGCGGAGTACGTCGTCAACTGCGCCGGCATGTGGGCGCGCGAGCTGGGAGCGCGGAACGGTCTCGTGATCCCCAACCAGGCGGCCGAGCACTACTACCTGATCACCGACACCATCGACGGGCTCGACCCCGACGCGCCGGTGTTCGAGGACCCCGCGTCGTACGGCTACTACCGCGAGGAGGGCGGCGGGATGATGGTCGGCCTCTTCGAGCCG
>NZ_DASSXS010000107.1:0-2389 GCF_035703625.1 Nocardioides sp.
GCGGTAGCCCCGGTCCCAGTCGTCGGTCAGGTGGTAGGGGTACTCCGGGTCGACCACCGCCTGGTTGGCGGTGACGACGAAGCCCTCGTCGGGGTCGAGGACGCTCGGCAGACCCTGGAACGGGACGTAGTCACCCGACCAGTCGTCGTCGGGCCGCCAGCCCTCCGCCGGCAGGTTGCCGTCGTTGCCGGACTTGCGGATCGGGATCCGACCCGGGGCCTGGTAGCCGATGTGCCCGTCACGGTCGGCGTAGACCATGTTCTGGGCCGGGATGTCGAAGCGAGACGCGGCCCGGCGGAACGAGTCCCAGTCAGAGGCGACGTTGAGGCGCAGGATCGCGTCGGCGGTGGGCGCGGGCTGCAGGCCGGTCCACGCCAGGGACACGGAGTACCCCGCGCCGCGTGGCTGGGGGTGGTCGACCGGCGCCTTCTGGCCCAGCTCCTCGTACTCCTCCGACACGTCGGAGAGGAGCGGTCCGTGTCGTGTCGAGCGCACGGTGAGCTGTACGTCGTCGCCGTCGCGCACCTCGATCGTCTCGGTCCGGGTCTGCAGCGGCCGCCACCGGTCGTCGTACCGCCAGCGGTTGCCGTCGACCCGCTCGAGGTAGAGGTCGCTCACGTCCGGGCCGAGGTTGGTGAATCCCCAGGCGATGTCGGCGTTGTGGCCGATCACCACACCCGGGACGCCGGAGAAGGTGAAGCCGGCGACGTCGAGCGGACAGGCCCGGGAGACCGTGCGGCAGTGCAGACCCATCTGCATCCAGACCCCGGGCAGGGAGACCCCGAGGTGGGGGTCGTTGGCCAGCAGCGGCTCGCCGGTGGCGGAATGGTCGCCGGAGACCGCCCAGGCGTTGCTGCCGATCCCGTCGCCACGGCCCAGCAGGGCGGGCATCCGGTCGGCGAGGGCGTGCACGTCCCGCAGCGCGTCACGGGCGGCGGACGGGTACGCCGGCCGCTGCGGGAGACGGGTCCCCGGTCCGGTGGCGTCCTGCTCGTAGACACCGTCGACGACGGCGCCCTGCCCCACGATCGGTGCGTGCTCGTCGTAGGGGTAGGGAGGGTAGAGCTGCCGCACCTCGGCCGGGGTGTGCTCGGCGAGCGCGAGGGCGCGGTCGATCTCGTCGGTCATGTTGCCGCGCAGGTCCCAGGCCATGGCCTTCAGCCAGGCCAGGGAGTCGACCGGGGTCCAGGGTTCGGGGCGGTAGTCGAGGCCACCGGCCCGCAGGACGGTGTACTCCAGGCCGAGCTCGCTGGGACTCCGGTCGGCGATGTAGGCGTTGACGCCGTCGGCGTACGCCTTGAGCGCGGCGCGGGTGTCCGGCCCGACCAGCGCCAGCTCCTCCTGGGCGACCCTGCGCCAGCCCATGGTGCGGATCAGCCGGTCGGTCTCCAGGGTGGCCTCGCCGAACATCTCCGAGAGCCGCCCCGCAGTGAGGTGCCGGCGGATGTCCATCTCGTAGAACCGCTCCTGCGCGTGGACGAACCCCTGCGCCCGCATCAGGTCGTCCATGGAGTCGCCGTAGAGCTGCGGGATGCCGAACTCGTCGCGGACGACGGTGACCTCGCTCTCCAGCCCCGGGACCTCGAGCTCGCCGGTCGTCTGCGGGAGGGGCCGCTGGGTCAGCATGAACCCGGTCACCAGGCCGGCGACCAGGATCAGCACGAGGACCACGACGACGTACAGCGAAGCCCGGGCGTATCCCGGCCAGCTGCGGAACGTCTCCCTCCAGCCTCGGCCTTCCGGGTCTGGGTCGTCGGGTGGGGATGACTCGGTCTGGTCGGACATGGTGCTCGCCATTGTGCCGTACCATTGGCAGTCGTCGGGGGTGAGTGCCAGCCTCCCTCCGGTCCGCCGAAACTCCAAAGGATCCGACCAGTGCCGACCTACCAGTACGCCTGTACCGAGTGCGGGCACGCCTTCGAGCAGTTCCAGAACTTCTCCGACGACACCCTGACCGTGTGTCCCGAGTGTGAGGGCCGGCTGCGCAAGCTCTTCAGCGCCGTGGGCGTGGTGTTCAAGGGCTCCGGCTTCTACCGCACCGACTCCCGTCCCTCCGACAAGTCTGAGCCCGCCTCCACGAAGGACGCTCCCAAGTCCGACTCCACGAAGTCGGAGACCCCAGCGGCGAGCAAGCCCAAGGAGACCGCCACCACCTGAGCGCCGGGAGGGTTTCGAGACGGGTCGCGCCCGACCTCGCTCCGCTCGGGCGGCCGCCGAGCCCTCCTCAACCTCCTCGCCTGTCTGACCCGGCACAAGCGCCGGGTCAGGGCTCGGACCTGTGGATGACGGCGGCGGCGCGGGCGGATCTCTCCTAGCGTCGGGCCATGGTCCCGCTCTCCCGTCCGACCCGCCTCGCCGGCGCCTGGCGTCGGCTACGCCGCGTCGTGCT
>NZ_DASSXS010000243.1:0-22137 GCF_035703625.1 Nocardioides sp.
CCCACCCGGGACCCCGAGTCCAGCCTCAGGTCCGGCAGGACCGGGCCGGTGCGGAGGACGACGTACCCGTCGAGGGTGGGACGGAGCACCGCGTCGTGACTTGCCAGCACGACCGTCCGGGTGCTGCCGAGGAAGATCGCCATCCCGACGGTGACGGTGACCACCAGCCAGAGTGCGGCCAGAGCGAGTCCCCGGAGCAGCCGTCCGCGGTCCATGCTTCAACCGTAACGGGGGCTCAGGTTCCGGTCCGGGCCTGGGCGATGGCGTAGAGGGCGACGCCCGCCGCGACGCCCGCGTTGAGGGACTCCAGGCGGCTGGACATCGGCACCGACACCAGCTGGTCGCACGTCTCGGACACCAGGCGCGAGAGGCCCTTGCCCTCCGAGCCGACCACGAGGACGAGCGGTCCGTCCGCGAGGTCGAGGTCGGGCAGGCTGACCTCACCGTCGGCGGCCAGGCCGACGACCATGCAGCCGGCCTGCTGGTAGGCCTTGAGCTGACGCACCAGGTTGACCGTGTGGGCGACCGGGACCCGGGCGGCGGCACCGGCGCTGGTCTTCCAGGCCGCGGCGGTCATGCCCGCTGCCCGCCGCTCGGGGAGCACCACGCCGTGGGCCCCGAAGCCGGAGGCACTGCGGATGACCGCCCCCAGGTTGCGCGGGTCGGTCACCGAGTCGAGCGCTACCACCAGCGGCGGCTCGCCTCGCTCGGCCGCCAGGTCGAGCAGGTCGTCGGGGTGGGCGTACTCGTAGGCCGGGATCCGGGCGGCCAGCCCCTGGTGGACCGCACCGCCGGTCATCCGGTCCAGCTCGCCGGAGGTGACCTCCAGCAGGCTCACGCCCTGGTCGGCGGCCAGGCTGAACGCCTCGCGCAGCCGGCCGTCGCGCTGGGCGCCCTCGGCGACGTAGACGCCGGTCACCGGGATGCCGGCGCGCAGCGCCTCGACGACCGAGTTGCGACCGGCCACCCACTCGGAGTCGCCCGTGGCCGGGCCCTTCCGCGCGCGGGTCGCCCGGGCCTTCTCCTGCTTCTGCCGCTGCTGGTGGGCCTTGTGGTGGGGTCGGTCCTTGGCCTTGGGCGTGGGGCCCTTGCCCTCGAGCCCGCGCCGGACCCGGCCACCCGAACCGGCGGCGGGCTTCTTGCCGCTCTTGCGGATCGCGCCCTTGCGCTGCGAATTACCGGCCACGTCAGTCGTCGCTTCCCGCGAGCGACCACGCGGGGCCGCTCGGCGTGTCCTCGATCTCGATGCCGGCGGCCTTGATCCGGTCCCGGATCGCGTCGGCGGTGGCGAAGTCCTTGCCCTGACGGGCCGCCTCACGCTGCTCGAGCAGGCCCGCGACCAGGACGTCGACCGCATGGCCCAGCCGTTCGTCGGCTGCGCCACCGGACCGCCAGGCCGGGTCGGCCGGGTGGAGGCCGAGGATGTCGAGCATCCCGAGGACGCTGGCGAGATTGCCCCGCAACGCAGGGCCCGCTCCCCCGGGCAGCAGCTTGTTGCCCTCGTGGACCACCTCGTGGATCGCCGCCACCGCGGCCGGGGTACCGAGGTCGTCGTCCATGGCCTGCACGAAGTCGGCGCACGCCGGGCCGCTCTCGGGGAGCTCGCCGACCAGGGCCGTGGCCCGCTCGACGTACCCCTCGATCCGGCGGAACGCGGTGGCCGCCTCGTCGAGCGCCTCGTAGGAGAACTCGACGTGGGAGCGGTAGTGGGCCGAGACCATGTAGAACCGCAGCTCGATCCCGCGGACCCGCTCCAGCACGTTGGGGATGAGCAGCGAGTTGCCGAGCGACTTCGACATCTTCTCGCCGGCGGTGGTGATCCACGCGTTGTGCATCCAGTACGACGCGAACGGGTGTCCGGCCGCCCGGGACTGGGCCTGCTCGTTCTCGTGGTGGGGGAAGCGCAGGTCGACGCCGCCGCCGTGGATGTCGAAGGCCGGGCCGAGGTACTTCTCCGCCATGGCCGAGCACTCGATGTGCCAACCCGGCCGACCCGGGCCCCACGGCGACGGCCAGGCCGCGGTCTCCGGCTCGGACTCCTTCTTCCAGCCCTTCCACAGGGCGAAGTCGCGGGGGTCGCGCTTGCCCCGCGGGTCGGCGTCCTGGGCCGCCTCCATGTCGTCGATCCGCTGGTGCGTCAGCTCGCCGTAGGACGGCCACGAGCGGACGTCGAAGTAGACGTCTCCGGAGCCGTCCTCGGCCGCGTAGGCGTGGCCGCGAGCGATGAGCTCGCCGATCAGCTCGAGCATCTCGGGGACGTGGCCCGTGGCGCCGGGCTCGTAGGTCGGCGGTAGGACGTTCAGCGCGTCGTACGCCTTGTCGAGCTCGCGCTTCATCGAGTAGGCGAGGTTGTACCAGTGGCGGCCGTTCTCGGCCGCCTTGATCAGGATCTTGTCGTCGATGTCGGTGACGTTGCGGATGAACTGCACGTCGTACCCGGACGCGGTGAGCCACCGGCGCAGGACGTCGAAGTTCACCGCCGACCGCACGTGCCCCACGTGCGGCTCCGACTGCACCGTCAGTCCGCAGACGTAGACGCCCGCCTGCCCCTCCTCGAGGGGGACGAAGTCGCGGACCGCGCGCGACGCGGTGTCGTAGAGCCGGAAGTTCACGCGGCAAGTCTAGGGATGGGGGCGCTCGCGGCACGCATCGTCGGGTTCTGTGACTCGTGGGACAGGAGTGGCCAGCCGGGGATATCGTCGTGGGGTGCTCAGATCCCTCCTCGCGGGCGCCCTCGCAGCGGCCCTGGTCGCACCGGTCGTGCCGGCTGCTCCTGCCGCCGCTGCCCCCGTGCCGCGGAGGATCGACTACACCGGCTGGACGAGCGCCGCGGACTTCGCGGCCGGAGACCTGCAGGGCGTCGTGGTGAACCGTGGCCGGCTGGTCATGGAGACGCCGGTGGCCACCCGGCGATACGCCCGGCAGCAGTACGACGTCGCCCAGTGGGTCTCGCCGTGGCGCACCCCGGGGTTCGACCTCACCGAGCTGATCGCCTCATGGGACGCCCGCACGCCCGGCAACAGCTGGATCGAGGTCCAGGTGCGCGGGCGCACCGGAGGCGGGCGCACCTCCAGCTGGGACGTCCTCGGCCGCTGGGCCTCCGGCGACCGGTTCATCCGGCGCACCTCCGTTCCCGCCCAGGGGGACGACCTGGCCGGGGTCAACGTCGACACCTGGCGCACCACCGCCCGCATCGCCGACTGGCAGCTCCGGGTGCTGCTGATGCGCGGCCAGGGTGCGCCGAGCCCGAGGGTCGACGGCGTCGGCGCCATGTCCAGCCGGCTGCCGCGGGTGAGCGGGGTGGCCACTTCGGCTCCCGGCTCGCGGCCGCGCGTCGTCCTGTCGGTTCCTCGCTACTCGCAGATGGTGCACCGCGGCCACTACCCCAGGTGGGGCGGCGGCGGCCGGGCGTGGTGCTCCCCGACCGCGACGTCCATGGTCCTCGGGCGCTACGACGCCCTCCCCCGGGCCGGGGAGTACGGCTGGGTGCCGGACGGACATGCCGCACCGTGGGTGGACCACGCGGCCCGGTCGACCTACGACGCCGCCTACCGCGGCACCGGGAACTGGCCGTTCAACACCGCCTACGCCGCGACCCGGACCGAGGACGCCTTCGTCACCCGGCTGCGGAACCTGCGGGAGGCGCGTCGCTTCATCGAAGCGGGCATCCCCCTGGTGGCGTCCGTCTCGTTCGGGCGAGGCGAGCTCGACGGCGCTCCGATCTCCTCCACCAACGGTCACCTGCTGGTGATCGTGGGGTTCACAGCGGCCGGAGACGTGATCGTCAACGACCCCGCGGCGCGGTCGGCGGCCCGCGTGCGTCGTACCTATGCCCGGGGGCAGTTCGAGGACGCGTGGATCCCGACGTCGGGCGGGCTGGTCTACGTGATCCGGGACCTCGCCCACCCCCTGCCCCACCCCGCCCGTCACACGAATTGGTGATGTAACGGCCCGGGGTCGAGGTGCGAAGGCGCCCAGCGCCTGAGCCACGAAACCCCGCACCACCTGGTGACCTGGGTCGCCGCCCTGCGCACCTCACTGGATTTCGACCCGCTCGCGCTTGCTCAATCCGCCTGAGCCCACGCGGCGCGCTCGTTCCTCGCACGCCGCTGCTCAGACGCCGTACCCACCGTCGACATCGAGCTTCTGACCGGAGATGAACCCGGCCCGGTCCGAGGCCAGGAAGCACACCGCTTCGGCGACGTCGACGGCATTTCCGAACCGTCGCATGGGGATGTTGGCGCGGGCGACGTCGAGCGCCTCGGGCGAGAGGTCGCCCGACGAGATCAGGCGGGCCGCCATGCCGTCGGTCAGCATCCCGGGCCCCACGCAGTTGGCCCGCACGCCGAAGCGTCCCTCCTCGGCCGCGAGTGCGCGGACCAGCGCCTCGACCGCGCCCTTGGGGACCGACGAGAGCCCGTCGCGCACCGGGTAGCGGGCGGTCGCAGCCGTCGTGACCGCCACGATGCAGCCCTGGGACTGGCGCAGGTACGGGAGCGCGGGCTGCACGACGTTGAAGAACCCGGCCGCGTCCGCGCCCAGCTGGGCCGCCATCGTGGGAGGCGCGACCTGCGACAGGTGCACCATCGGCACATCCGGCCCCGCGGCGTGGATGAGCGTGTGCAGGCCGCCGTACTCCTCCACGACGCGGTCGACCACCTCCGCCGCGGCGTCGGGGTGGGTCACGTCGAGGGGGTACGCCGACGCGCGGACCCCCCAGCCACGCGCTGCCGAGACCGCGGATTCGGCCCCGTCGAGGTCGGAGAGGTAGGTCAGGGCGACGTGCGAGCCGCGCTGGGAGAGGAGCCGGGCGATCGAGGAGCCCATGCCGCCGCTGCCCCCGATGATCAGGGCGGCGCCCTTGTGCTCGGCGAAGTCGGTCATCAGGCGGGCTCGGCCGTGAAGTCGATCTCGTGGTGACCGGTGGCCCCGTCGGGGAGCACGTCGCGTTCGATCTCTGTCTGCACCTCACCGTCCTTGCCCCTGGCCCGCACCTTGACCAGGTGGTCACCGGGCTCCACCTGGGTCGTCACGACCCACTGCACCCAGGTGTCGTCGGACGGTCCTGGTGCCACGTCGGCAGCCTGCCACTCGCCGCCGTCCACGGAGATCTCGACCCCGCTGATGCCGACGTGCTGGTGCCAGGCCACGCCGGCGAAGGTCACCTCGCCGACGGTGACCTTGTCCCCCGAGGCGGGTACGTCGATGCGGGAGGCGATCTTGACCGGGCCCTGCTCGCCCCAGCCCTTCGCGGTCCAGTAGGACTGGATCCGGTCGAAGCGGGTGACCTCCATGTCGACCACCCACTTGCACGCGGAGACGTAGCCGTAGAGCCCGGGCACGATCGTCCGGACCGGGAACCCGTGGTCGATCGGGAGGGGCCGACCGTTCATCGCCAGGGCGAGCATCGCGTCCCGGTCGTCGGTGAGGGCCGCGAGCGGGGTGCCGCAGTTCCAGCCGTCCTCCGAGGTCTGCAGGACCGCGTCCGCCTCCTCGTGCACGCCGGCCTCCGCCAGCAGGTCGGCCACACGAACGCCGCCCCACCAGGCGTTGCCGATCAGGTCTCCCCCGACCCGGTTCGACACGCAGTTCAGGGTGATCCACGCCTCGGTGCGCTGCCGGTCGAGCAGGTCCTCGTAGGTCAGAACCACTTCCCGGTCGACCATCCCGTGGATCCGCAGGCGCCACTCACCGGGCTCGATGGTGGGGGTCACGATCGCGGTGTGGATCAGGTAGAACTCGTCGTTCGGCGTGTCCCAGGTCGCGACGCCGGGCACTCCCACCGTCGCCGACCGGGGGACGCGCGGCTCGCTGATCCCGGTCAGCTTCAGCAGCCTCCGGGTCTCCTCGAGCTGGCGCCGCCCCCGGCTGACCAGGCGTCCGGCACCTCCGGCGAGGACCGCCACCGCCGACAGCACCCCGGCACGGATCAGGAACGCCCGCCGCGACGAGTCCGACATCTTCTCGTCCGCCCCGGGCTCCGCCTGCGGTCCGGGTGCCTCCTCGGCGTCCGGCGCCACCCGGAGCGGCTCGGTGAGGAGCGAGAGGCACACGAGCCAGGTCACGAGACCCACCGCCACGGGCAGGTAGTTGACCACCGTGGTCCCGGGGCGGAGCGCCACCGCGGTCGCGCCCACCGCGGCCAGCAGCCCGAAGACGATCAGGGCCCGCGCCCACGACTCCCGCGCCAGGTGGCCGGCGTAGGCGAAGAGGACGCCCAGGATCACGAAGATGCCGATCAGCAGCGCCGGCTTGTCCCAGTGCCCCAGCACCTGGATGGCTCGCTCGGCCAGGTCGCCGGGGACGTAACGGATGACGAGCTCGCCGACCGCGATCACCGGGGACTCCCGGACCGACAACGCCATCGCGACGAGATAGCTCGTCGCCAGGCCGGCGAACCCCGCCACGAGCCCGGCGAGCGGCCACGCGCTGCGCAACGTCCTCACGCCTCGATTGTGGCTCAGGCATGATCGGCCCGTGCAACGAACCCCGCGCCCCCCGTTCCGCGTCGGCATCGGGACCGACGTGCACCGCCTCGTCGACGGGAGCCCGATGTCCCTGGCCGGCCTCACCTGGCCGGACGAGCCCCAGGGGCTCGAGGGGCACTCCGACGGCGACGTGGCCGCCCACGCCGCATGCGACGCCCTGCTCTCGGCAGCGGGCCTCGGTGACCTCGGCAGCAACTTCGGTACGGCGGACCCGGCGTGGGCGGGCGCGACGGGTACGGCGCTGCTGGAGGAGACGGCCCGCCGGGTCCGTGAAGCCGGCCACGAGATCGGCAACGTGGCGATCCAGGTGATCGGCAACCGGCCCCGCCTGACGGCCCGACGGGCCGAGGCGGAGTCGGCCCTGTCCGGGGCCGTGGGTGCGCCGGTGACGGTGTCGGCCACCACGACCGACGGGCTGGGACTCACCGGCCGGGGTGAGGGGATCGCCGCCATCGCCACCGCGCTCCTGGTCTGACCACCTGCGGCCGTGCTGTCCACCGATCTGGACACCCGCCACCGCCGGGCCGCGGGACGCCAGAATGGCGGCGGGAGGAGATCGGAGCTGAGATGAGGACCCACGACGGACTCGAGCTGGCGGTGCGCCTGCGCGGATCCGATGACGCCCGGGTGACCGTGGTCCTGGCGCACTGCTGGACCGCTGACATGGACGACTGGCACTACCAGGTCCGCGACCTGCTCGACTCCTTCGGGCACGACGTGCGGATCGTGACCTGGGACCACCGCGGGCACGGCGCGTCCGACCCGGCCCCCGCTCGCGCGTGCACGATCGAGAACCTCGGTCGCGACATGGCCGACGTCATCGACCTCCACGCCGGCACCGGGCGGTTGGTCATCGCGGGCCACTCCATCGGCGGGATGGCGACGCTGGCCCTGGCCGAGCAGCGTCCCGACATCCTGGCCCGGACCGACGGCGTGCTGTTCGTGTCGACCTCGTCCGGCGACCTCGACTCCGTCACGCTCGGCCTGCCCGAGGCCGGCCGGTGGGTGAAGGCCCAGATCCCGAGAGTGCTCGCGGCCCGGGCACGCCTGCTCTCCCGCAAGGTCCGCCGCCGGAGCCCACGGATCGAGGCCGAGGTCGTGCACCGCTTCCTGTTCGGTCGCCCGATGCGGCTGCGGGACTGCGGCCTGGTGATCGACCAGCTGATCAACTGCCCCCCGGCCACGATGGCGGGCTTCTACCGCGACTTCATGACCCACGATCGGGCCGCGGCGCTGCCGGCGTTCGACGGGATCCCGGCCTGCGTGCTGGTCGGCGACCGCGACGTCCTCACCCCGGTTGCCCACGCCCGCAGGATCGCGGCAGGCATCCTCTCCGCCAGGCTGGTGATCGCTCCCGGAGCCGGGCACATGCTGCCCCTGGAGCGGGACCGGCTGGTCTCGGAGGAGCTGGACGACCTGGTGACCGGGGCCCTGGCCTCCGCGCGAGCACGCGAGGCCGTCGCCGCTCCGGTCTGAGCCTCAGGCGCTCGGCGCCTTCCGACGGCCCACCAGCACGACGCCCTCCTCCACGCGGACGTCGTAGACCGGGACACCGACCTCGGCGTCCTCGAGACAGCGACCGGTCCTCAGGTCGAAGGCGTGCCGGTGCACCGGCGACCCCACGAACCTCACGTCGCCCCGGGTCCCGACGATCCCACGGGCCAGGCAGGAATTCTTCTCGAACGGGTCGTGGTTGCCGAGCGCATGGACCTCGTCGTCGTGGGTACGAAAAAGCGCGACCGCCTGGCCATGGACCAGTGCGGTCGCGCCACGTTCGGCCACCAGGTCCTCCAGCCGGCACACCGGCCGCCACTCCTCGTCCGCCCTGTCGCGACTCACGGAGCCACCCTCGTCGCCGATGGTTTCCGGTGGTCGCGCGCCGTGTAACACCGGTGTCACGCGTTGCCGTGGGTCGGCTAGGTTGCCAGCGTGCCCGCCGCCGTCGTGATCCTCGCCGCCGGCACCGGGTCGCGGGTGGGTGCGGAGCTCAACAAGGTGCTGCTGCCCCTGGGGGACCGCCCGGTGGTGGCCTGGTCCATCGCCGCGGCCCTGGCGGTCCCCGACGTGGGGCGCGTGCTGCTCGTCGTACGTCCGGGGGAGGAGGACGCCGTCGCGGACGCGGTGGTGCCGCACCTGGGAGCCGACGAGGTCGGGGTCGTCGCGGGCGGCGAGACCCGGCACGCCTCGGAGTGGGCCGCGCTGCGCGCGCTCGCCCCGGAGATCGAGTCCGGCTCGATCGACGTGGTGGCGATCCACGACGGGGCACGGCCGATGGCCGGGCCACGCCTTTTCACCGACACGATCGAGGCAGCCCGGGAGCACGGCGGCGCGCTGCCCGTCGTCCCCCTCGCCCAGGTCGTCCGCGCCGACGGCGGGCCGCTGCCGGGCGACCTGGTGGCAGTGCAGACGCCGCAGGCGTTCCGCGCGGACACCCTGCTCGCCGCGTACCGGGCCGCCGACGCGGACGGCTTCGAGGGGACCGACACCGCCGGCTGCCTGGAGAGGTACGGCGACCTGCGGATCGCGGCCGTGCCCTCGACGTCCGGCAACCTCAAGATCACCTTCCCCGACGACGTCAGCCTCGCCGCCCGCCTCGCCCAGGCCCGATAGTCCCTCACGAAATGGTGGTCGACACGCCGGAGGCAGGCACCATTTCGTGAGGGACTATCGAGACGTCAGCGCCTCCAGCAGTCGTACGTCGTCCTCCGACGAGACCCGCGCCGCGCTGACCGGGGCCTCGACGAACTCGACCCGGTAGTCGGACCGCAGCGCCTCCACGAGGGCGGCGAAGTCGGCCACGGAGTGCCGCTCCATGGCCTGCACGACCGGTCCGGGCAGCACGATCGGGGACGCGACCGACCAGAGGGTGGCGCGATCGACGGTGTCTCCGACGACACCGCCGGCCACCTGCTTCACGGTGTCGGTGACCGGGCGCACGCCGACCACGACACAGCCGTCCTCGTCGGCGCGGGCGACGCAGTCGACCAGGAACGCGGGCGGCGTCATCGGGCACAGCGAGTCGTGCAGCACGAAGGGTTCGTCGGTGTCGGCCACCACGGACCACTCGGTGGCCAGGTCGACCTGGGTGACCCCGGCCTCGTCGAGCGCCCACGACGCGCAGGCGACGAGGGCCTCACCGTGGATGAGCGTGAACGGGAGCGAGCCCCGATCGACCTCGATCACCGCGCCCAGGGCGCGGCGACCGAGGGTCGAGATGTCGTTCAGGAAGCGAGAACTTCGTCGAGGATGGCCTCGGCCTTGTCCTCGTTGGTGTGCTCCGCGAGCGCCAGCTCGGACACCAGGATCTGACGAGCCTTGGCCAGCATCCGCTTCTCACCCGCGGACAGGCCGCGGTCACGCTCACGGCGCCACAGGTCGCGGACGACCTCCGACACCTTCATGACGTCGCCGCTGTGCAGCTTCTCGAGGTTCGCCTTGTAGCGGCGCGACCAGTTGGTCGGCTCCTCGACGTGCTCGGCACGGAGGACGTCGAACACACGGTCGAGTCCGTCCTTGTCGACTACGTCCCGCACCCCGACCAGGTCGAGGTTGCACGCAGGCACCCGCACGACCAGGTCCTGCTGGGCAACAATGCGGAGGACGAGGTACTGCCGGTCCTCCCCCTTGATCTTCCGAGTCTCGATGTCCTCGATGACTGCGGCCCCGTGATTTGGATAGACAACCGTTTCGCCGACGGTAAAGGTCATGTGTGAAGTACCCCTTCCTAGGTGACTAGTCTAACACGGCCGTGCACCCCCTCCTCACGCCGTTTGTGCAGGTCAGAGGCCGAATCCGGGCTTGACAGAAACGGGTCTCGTGTGGTGGGCGCCGACGATTTGGCGACAATCGGCCCACCGGGGAGTGCCCGTGGTCGATACTGCGGGCATGGTGTCGATCAGGCGTGCCCGGAGGAAGCAGGCGGCTCCGGCCACGTCGACGCGGCCGGAGCCCGAGCCGCGCAGCGCCGCCACCGCGGGTGCGTCCGCGGTTGCCGCGCCCCCGCCGGCGATGCCCCCCGCCGCACCCCCGGTCAACCGCACCTGGCGCCAGGCCGGACCGTTGATGCTGCTGCAGGCGGCCCACCCCAAGCAGGCCTTCCTGACCGCCGCGGGGCTCGCCGCCGTGGCCGCCCTGGCCGGTCGACCGACCCGCGAGATGGGACTCGTCTTCGTCACGGTGCTGGTCGGCCAGGCGATCGTCGGCTGGCACAACGACCTGGTGGACCGGAAGCGGGACGCCAGCCACGAAACGTCGGGGAAGCCGCTCGCCCAGGGCCTGCTCGAGCCAGGCACGGCCTGGTTCGCGATCGCGTGCGCGGCGCTGCTCGTCATACCCCTCGCCATCGGCAACGGCGTCACGGCCGGCATCGCCTACCTGGCCGCGCTCGTGGTCTCCCTGCTGGGCAACCTCGTCCTCCGCAAGGGCCTGCTGTCGTGGCTGCCCTGGGCGGTGTCCTACGCCCTCTATCCCGCGTTCCTCTCCTACGGCGGGTGGGGTGGCGAGGCGTTCGGCGCCCCACCCGAGATCGCGATCACGGCGCTGGCCGCCGCCCTGGGGGTCTGCGTCCACTTCCTGAGGGCGTTGCCGGGCCTGGTCGCCGACAACAAGGACGGCTTCCGGCACCTGCCGCTGCGGGTGGCGCTGCGCCTCGGCGCCCCCCGCCTGCTGTGGATCACGATCGTCGTCACGGTCCTGGTCGTCGCCGGACTGCTCCTCACCGGGAGCCGGGTCGGGCTGGCTCAATGAGCGACCGGCGAGGCCGCTAGGCTTCGGCCATGCCTCAGCGACGCACCCTTGCGCTGGCGACCAGTGCCCTCGCACTCTGCGCGCCCCTGATCACCTCCTGCGGGTTCGACTACGCGACCGACCGGCTCTACACGCCGGCCGCGGGCGTCAACGTCCGCGACGCTTCCGTCGACGTCCTGGGTGCGGTCGTCGTCTCCGCCGAGGACGGCTCGGGCACCTTCGTCGCCTCCTTCGCCAACAACAGCACCGACGAGCCGGCGACGGTCGAGTCTCTCGAGGGATCGGACCAGTCGGGGCTCACCATCGGCGACTTCTCTCCCATCGAGGTGCCGGCCGGCGGGCTGGTCAACCTCGCGGACGAGGGCGGCATCGAGGTGAGCGGCGAGGTCACCGCCGGCGAGTTCGTCCCCCTGGTCCTCCAGTTCGGTGACGGTGAGCAGATCGAGGTCGACGTACCGGTGGTGACCAACTGCGGAACCTACGAGGGGCTGGACGGGCCACCCTCGGCCGAGCAGTGCGAGCCCGAGTCCGCCCCCGCCGAGCACTGACCGCCGATGGCTGTGACGCTGATCCTGCTCCGCCACGGCGAGAGCGAGTGGAACGCCCGCAACCTCTTCACCGGCTGGGTCGACGTGGCCCTCAGCGCGAAGGGCGAGCAGGAGGCCGTGCGCAGTGGCGAGCAGCTGCGCGAGGCCGGGCTGCGCCCCGACGTGGTCCACACGTCGCTGCAGCGGCGGGCGATCAGCACCGCCGGCCTCGCCCTCGACGCCGCCGACCGGCACTGGATTCCGGTTCGCCGCTCCTGGCGGCTCAACGAACGCCACTACGGCGCGCTGCAGGGCAAGGACAAGAAGCAGACCCTCGAGCAGTACGGCGAGGAGCAGTTCATGCGCTGGCGTCGCTCGTTCGACGAGCCGCCCCCGCCGCTCGACGACGACGATGAGTACTCGCAGGCGGGTGACCCCCGGTACGCCGACCTCGGGCCGGAGCTCCCCCGCACGGAGTGCCTGAAGGACGTCGTGGAGCGCTTCCTCCCCTACTGGGAGTCCGGGATCGTTCCCGACCTGGAGGCGGGGAAGTCCGTGCTGCTCGCCGCCCACGGCAACAGCCTGCGCGCCCTGGTCAAGCACCTCGACCAGATCAGCGACGAGGACATCACCGGCCTCAACATCCCGACCGGCATGCCGCTGGTCTACCGCCTCGACGACTCGCTGTCTCCGACCGTCCCCGGTGGCGAGTATCTCGACCCCGAGGCGGCGGCCGAGGCCGCCGCGGCCGTCGCGAACCAGGGCCGCTGACCTCCCGCCCAGTTCGTTGAGTTGGGGATTCCCGTCCCTTGAGTCGGGGATCGGATCCCCGACTCAAGGGTCACTTTTCCCCAACTCAACGAGTGGGACGGGTCAGACGCGGGCGGGGAGGTCGCCGGTGACGACGTACACGACGCGGTTGGCGACCGAGACCGCGTGGTCGGCGATCCGCTCGTAGTAGCGCCCCAGGAGCGCGAGGTCGACGGCAGCCTCGACGCCGTGCGTCCAGTTGTCGCCGAGCAGCTCGGTGAAGCTCCGGCGCCGGAGCTGGTCCATGATCTCGTCGGAGCGGCCCAGCTCGATGGCCGCCTCGACGTCGAGCCCGACGATGATCCGGGAGACACGGGACACCATGTCCTCGGCCACCTCCCCCATCCGGGCCATGGTCGGGCGGATCTCCTCGGGCACCGCCACGTGGGGCACCCGCAGTCGCGCGATCTTGGCGACGTGGACCGACAGGTCGCCCATCCGCTCGAGCTCGCTGACCATCCGGAGCGCGGAGACCACGATCCGCAGGTCGCCGGCGACCGGCTGCTGGAGCGAGAGGATCGAGAAGGCGGTCTCCTCGACGTGCTCCCGGGCCAGGTCGATGTCGACGTCGGCGCTGATGACCCGCTCGGCGATCTCGGCGTCACCGGTGAGCAGGGCCTCGGTGGCCAGGTGCACAGCGGTCTCGACGCTGCGGCAGATGCCGGCCAGGTCGGCGAAGACGGACTGGAGCTGTTCGTGGAAGGCGTCGCGCATGCCCTGATGGTAGGCAGCAGGGATGACGGGCGTGGACGAGCGCGTGAACGCCGGGTGAACAGTCGTGCCTGCGGCGACTCCGCGGACGAATCCACGATGAAACCCTGCGTACGATTCTGGTGTGGACCCGACGACGCAGGCCTTCCTCGCCGCGCTCATCGGAGCCGTCGTTGCCGGCGGCGCGGTGCTCGCCTGGGCCATCAGCGACCGCCAGCACTCGTTCGTCCCCGAGCCCGAGGAGCCGGCTGTCCCACCCGCCGTCGCGACCGTCCTCTCGGTGCTGCGCAGCAGCGCGGTGGTCGTCGGCGACGACGACACCGTCCTCAAGGCCTCCGCGCCGGCGTACGCCTTCGGCCTGGTCCGCGGCAACGTCCTGGTCGCCGAGGAGCTCACCTCGCTGGTCCGCCAGGTCCGCCGCGACGGCCAGATCCGTGAGACCGAGCTGCTGCTCTCACGCACCAACATGCCGGCACGCCACGTCACGGCCCGCGTGGCCCCGCTGGGCGCCCGGCTGGTACTGGCGCTCATCGAGGACCGCACCCGGGAGCGCCGGGTCGAGGCGGTACGACGCGACTTCGTGGCCAACGTCAGCCACGAGCTGAAGACGCCGATCGGGGCCATCCGGCTGCTGGCCGAAGCGGTCCTCGACGCCGCCGACGACCCCGAGGCAGTCAAACGCTTCGGCGGCCGCATGCTCACCGAGAGCGACCGCCTCACCCGGCTCGTCCAGCAGATCATCGAGCTGTCCCGACTGCAGGGCGACGACCCGCTGGAGGCTCCCGTCCCGGTGTCGGTGGACGACGTCATCGCCGCGGCAGTCGACGCCAGCGCGATCGACGCCGACACGAGCAAGATCGCCCTGGTCACCGGTGGCACCAAGGGCCTGGAGGTGTTCGGGAACACCGAGCAGGTCGCGGCCGCGGTGTCCAACCTGGTCGCCAACGCCGTCGCCTACTCCGGTGAGGAATCCACGGTGCTGGTCACCGCCAAGCAGGCCGAGGACACCGTCGAGATCTCGGTCGTCGACCAGGGCATCGGCATCCCCGCCGACGAGATGGACCGGATCTTCGAGCGCTTCTACCGCATCGACCCCGCCCGGCACCGGTCCACGGGTGGGACCGGTCTCGGCCTCTCGATCGTCAAGCACGTCGCGGCCACCCACGGTGGCGACGTCCGCGTGTGGTCGGTCGAGGGACACGGCTCCACGTTCACCCTGAGCCTGCCCCGGCACCACTCCTCCCAGCCCCAGGAGACCAGCGCGTGACACGAGTACTCGTCGTCGAGGACGAAGAGAGCTACAGCGATGCCCTCGCCTACATGCTGCGCAAGGAGGGGTACGAGGTCGCACTGGCGGCCACCGGCCCCGACGCGCTCACCGAGTTCGACCGCAACGGAGCAGACGTCGTCCTCCTCGACCTGATGCTGCCCGGACTCCCGGGCACCGAGGTGTGCCGGCAGATCCGGCAGACCTCCAACGTCCCGGTGATCATGGTCAGCGCCAAGGACGACGAGGTGGACAAGGTGGTCGGTCTGGAGCTCGGCGCCGACGACTACGTCACCAAGCCGTACTCCCCGCGGGAGCTCGTCGCCCGGATCCGGGCGGTGCTGCGCCGGGGGGTCGAGCCCGACCTGGCGCCGATGACCCTCGAGGCCGGGCCGGTGCGGATGGACGTCGAGCGGCACGTGGTCACCGTCGACGGGGCCGAGCAGAAGCTGCCGCTCAAGGAGTTCGAGCTGCTGGAGATGTTCCTGCGCAACCCCGGCCGCGTGCTGACCCGCGGACAGCTGATCGACCGGGTGTGGGGCTCGGACTACGTCGGCGACACCAAGACCCTCGACGTGCACGTCAAGCGGCTGCGCAGCAAGCTCGAGCCCGATCCCTCCGATCCCCGGCTGCTGATCACGGTCCGGGGGCTCGGCTACAAGCTGGACCTGTGACCCCCCGGGATCCGTGACCCAGCGCGCCGACCTGTCCACTGGCGGGATGTCGCGCAACGACGTCCGATAACCGCGTGTTGCCGACCGGAGGGGCTCCCTAGGCTGGACGCATGAACCGCCCGCCCCGGACCTGGCTCCCCGTCGCTGCCGTGACGTGCACGCTGGTGTTCTGGGCGTCCGCGTTCGTCGCGATCCGGCACCTGGCCGACGACTTCTCACCCGGAGCCATGGCGCTGGGTCGCCTGGTCGTCGCGACCGTGTGCCTGGCCGTGCCGGCCCTGGGCCTGGGTCGCCCGCGGCTCGCACGCCGGGACCTGTTGCCGATCGTCGTGATCGGGGTGCTGTGGTTCGGCGTCTACAACGTCGCGCTCAACGCCGGCGAGGAGCGGGTCGACGCGGGGACGGCGGCGATGCTGATCCAGCTGGCGCCGCTGCTCATCGCCACCCTGGCCGCGATCTTCCTGTCCGAGCGGTTCACCGTCCATCTCGGAATCGGGCTGGCCCTCGGGTTCGGCGGGGTCGCCGTGATCGCCCTCTCCGCCAGCCCCGGTGGCAGCAGCGACGTCGTCGGCGTACTCCTGTGCCTGCTGTCGGCGGCCGTCTACTCGGTCAGCCTGATCCTGCAGAAGCCGCTGGTCGGCCGGCTCCCGGCCGTCCAGATCACCTGGCTGGCCTGCACGGTGGGCACCCTGTCCTGCCTGCCGTTCGCCGGGTCGCTGGTCCGCGAGGCGGCCGCGGCGCCACTGTCCTCGATCTGGTGGCTGGTCTACCTCGGAGTGTTCCCGACGGCGATCGCGTTCACGACCTACGCCTACGCGCTGCGCCACATGTCGGCCGGCAACCTCGGCGTCACGACGTACCTCGTGCCCCCGATCACGATCGTCCTCGGCGTGATCTTCCTCGCCGAGGCTCCCCCCGCGATGGCGTACGCCGGCGGCGCGCTTGCCCTGGTCGGCGTGGCCGTCGCGCGCCGCAGGCCCCGTCCTCGGGTTGAGCCGGACGACGCTGCCGGTCCGCAAGCGGGCGAGAGCAGTCGTTTGTCCCCCACTCAACGGTGAGGAATCCCCTACTCAATGAGCAGGAATCCCCGACTCAACGGTCGTCGGTCTCGAGCCAGCCGCGGAAGGCCTCGAGGTTGCGGGTCGACTCGCCGCGCAGCCGTCGCCACTCCCACTCCTTGCGGATCGAGGAGGCGAAGCCGAGCTCGAGGATGGCGTTGAACGACTCGTCGGCGTAGGACAGCACCGATCCGAGCAGCCGGTCGAGCTCCTCCGGGGTGACGGCGGAGAGGGGCAGCCGGCCGTCGAGGTAGATGTCGCCGACCGCGTCGAGGGCGAAGGAGACGGCGTACATCTTGAGGTTGCGCTGCAAGAGCCAGCGGTAGACGCCTTCGTGGTTCTCGTCCGGCTTGCGGCACACGAACGCGTGGATCCCGAGCGCGTGGGGTCCGACATCGAGCCGGACCGGGGTCTGGAGCTTCTTCTCACCGGGCAGGGTGATCGAGAAGCTCCCGTCGCCCACCTGGGCGTACTCGATCTCGTTGTCGTCGAGGTAGCTCCGGATCGCCTCGGCCGTCACGACACGGCGTCCAGCTGGGTCGCCCGGGCCCGGCGATAGACGTCGAGGGTGCGCTGCGCGGTCCGTTCCCATGAGAACAGCTCCGCCTGCCTCACCGCGCCCGCCTGGAGCCGGGACCGCAGGGCGTCGTCCTCCAGGACACGGCGCATCGCGTTGGCCCAGTCCCGCGGCTCGTGGCCGTCGACCAGCAGGCCGCTGTGGCCGTCGCGGATGACCGTCGTCAGCCCGCCCACGGCTGCGCCGATGACGGGGGTGCCGGTGGCCTGCGCCTCGGCGGCGACCAGGCCGAACGACTCGTTGTACGACGGTACGGCGACCAGCGTGGCGGCGGCGCACCAGCGGGCCAGCTCGGCCTGCGCCACCGGGGGCACGAACCTGACGACGTCGTCGACACCTAGCTCGTCGGCGAGCTGGGCGAGGGACTCGGGATGCTCGAGACCGCTGCCCGACGGTCCGCCGACGACGGGCACCACCAGGCGGGACCGCAGGGACGGGGTCTCGTCGAGCAGGACGGCCACCGCGCGCAGCAGCACGTCCGGCGCCTTGAGCGGCTGGATGCGGCCGGCGAACATGAGCACGGCGGCGTCGTCGGGGAGGCCGAGCGAACGACGGGCCGCCCGCTCGTCGATCGGCTGGAAGACCGACAGGTCCACGCCGGGGTGGACCACCTCGACCCGGCCGGGATCGGCGTCGTACAGGTTGATCAGCTGCTTGGCCTCGATGTCGGTGTTGGCGATCAGCATGTCGGCGGCCTCGACCACCTGCTGCTCCCCGATCACCCGGGACGCAGGCTCGGGGGTGTCGCCGACGGCGAGGGCGTCGTTCTTGACCCGGGCCATCGTGTGCATCGAGTGGACGAGCGGGACACCCCAGCGGTCTCGGGCGAGCGCCCCCACCTGCCCGGAGAGCCAGTAGTGGGAGTGCACCGCGTCGTAGTGGCCGACCGGCTGGGCCGCCTCGGACCTGAGCACCTCGCGGGCGAACACGCACAGCTGGGAGGGCAGCTCGCCCTTCGTCAGGCCCTCGAAGGGGCCGGCGTGGATGTGGCGCACGCTCACCCCCTCGCCGGCCTCCACGACCGAGGGCAGGGCGGAGGAGGTGGCCCGGGTGAAGATGTCGACCTCGATGCCCCGGGCGGCCAGACGGCGGGCCAGCTCGATGACGTAGACGTTCATGCCACCCGCGTCACCGGTGCCCGGCTGGTCCAGCGGGGAGGTGTGCAGGCTGATCATCGCCAGGCGGTCGATCGCCTGGTCCGTGATCGCAGAAGTCACCTTCACACCTCCGGGTCGGTCCTCCTGACCCAACCCGGGGCCAGTGTTCCGCATTCCCAAACGGCGTCCCGGGGTGGCGGCTCAGCGGGCGTGGGCTCCGGCGTGGCGCCTCGGGGGCTTCTCGTCCCCACTGCCGGAGTGACCGAGCACACGCAGGGCGGCTCCGGCGATCAGCAGGCCGACGACCGCGTCGATGAGGGCCGGGTCGGCTGCCGAGTGCAGCACCTCGACCAGCGACCAGACCAGCAGCGGGAACGCGATGCCGACGATCACCTGCAGCCAGATCTCACCCTTGTTGACGAACATCGTTCCGAGGCCGAAGAGCGCCACGAACACGGGCACCAGGCCGACCCAGTACAGCAAGTCCACCATCTCACCGCCGCCGGCGGTGCGGTCGAGCAGCAGCCGGGCCACCCAGCAGCCACCGCCGATCAGTCCTGCGACACGGGCCATGGCACGCACGTTCATGGGGCTCCACTCTTTGAAGTCCGGTCGATCGACAGGTCAGTCTGCCACCGGTGGGCGGGTTCCAAACATCCGTGTGCACAATCTGGGCATGGACCAGACACGCATTGCCGTCGTGACCGGCGCCAGCAGCGGGATCGGAGCGGCCACCGCGCGGTCGCTCGCCCACGAGGGGTACGACGTCATCTGCGCCGCCCGGCGTACCGACCGGATCGAGGCCCTCGCCACCGAGATCGGGGGGCGGGCCGTGGCCTGCGACGTGACGGATCCCGACTCCGTGCGCGAGCTGGCGGCCGGTGTCGGTGGCGTCCTGCACCTGCTGGTCAACAACGCCGGCGGCGCGTTCGGGTCCGACCCGGTGGAGTCCGCGGAACCCAGCGACTGGCGGGCGATGTACGACGTCAACGTGATCGGCGTCCTGCAGGTCACCCAGTCCCTGCTGCCTGCGCTCCGGGAGAGCGGCGACGGAGTGATCGTCAACGTCGGCTCGACCGCAGGGCGGATCGCCTACGAGGGCGGAGGGGGCTACACCGCCGCCAAGCACGGCACCCAGGTCCTCACCGAGACGCTGCGGCTCGAGCTGTGCGGCGAGCCGATCCGGGTCACCGAGATCGCGCCGGGCATGGTCCGCACCGACGAGTTCTCGCTGGTCCGGTTCGGCGGTGACCAGGACAAGGCGGACTCCGTGTACGCCGGCGTACCGGACCCGCTGGTGGCCGAGGACATCGCCGACGCCATCGCCTGGGTTGCCACCCGGCCCAGCCACGTCAACATCGACGAGCTCGTGATCCGCCCCCGCGCGCAGGCCGCCCAGCACAAGGTGCACCGCGTCTGAGGCGTCCTCGTCCGTGGCAGACTGCCCGCGTGCAGACCATCGGACTCGTCGGCGGGATGAGCTGGGAGAGCAGCGCGGTCTACTACCGCGACCTCAACCTCGGCGTTCAGGAGCGGCTCGGCGGGCTGTCCTCGCCCAAGCTGGTGCTCAGCACGGTCGACTTCGCCGAGGTCACCGACCTCGAGGACGCCGAGCGATGGCAGCAGATCGGCGAGCTGCTCGCCGAGGCCGGTCGGGGCGTGGAGCGCGCCGGGGCCGACTTCCTGCTGCTCTGCACCACCACGTTCCACAAGGTGGCCGACCAGGTGGAGGCCGCGGTCGGGATCCCGCTGGTCCACCTCGCCGATGTCGTCTCGAAGGCGTGCATCGACCAGGGCGTGACCAAGGTCGGGTTCATCGGCACCAAGGTCGCCATGGAGGACCGGTTCTTCATCGACCGCCTGGCCGGGCAGGGCGTGGAGGCCATCGTGCCTGCCCAGGAGCATCATGAGTGGCTCAACGCCGCGATCTACGAGGAGCTCGTGCACGGCCACGTGCTCCCCCGCACCCGCCGCCGGGTGGTCGAGATCGTCGAGGAGCTCTGGGACGCCGGCGCGGGCGGTGTGCTCCTCGGCTGCACCGAGCTGGAGCTGCTCATCAAGCAGCCCGACGTCGAGCTGCCGGTCTTTCCCTGCACCTCGCTCCACGTCGAGGCCGCGCTCGACCGGGCGCTCAGCTGACCGGTCCCACCTCACCCGGCCGCCCGGACCGGGTGAAGCTATCGGGAGCGATCCAGGAGCAGGTCGGCCAGTCGGCGCAGCTCCGGGGTGAGGTGCTGCTCGGGCACGGTGGCGCGGGTGCCGCCGAGGTCGAAGACGTAGGAGTACATGTCCGGGTGTGGACGCCCGGCGGCGGCTGCCGCGAGGTCGATCCGGCCCACGAGCTCGCGCACCTCGGCCACCACGTCGTCGTCGGGGTCGTCGGGGTCGTCGAGGTCGACGTGACCCTCGACTGTCGCGCCGACGAAGCCGCCGGAGCGGCGTACGGCGACGACGCCACCCGCGGTCGAACCGACCGGCTCGACGGGCGCGGAGCCTGACGACCCGGCGGAGACCCCGACCGCGGCCCAGGCGGAGGAGACCGCCTCGGCGTGGTCGCCCGCTGCCGCGATCGTGGCGGCCGCGAAGCCGGCGAAGTCGGTCTGGGGTCCGACGGCGGTGCTGGTCAGTGCGGCGTACCAGATCGCGCCGGCGCCCGCCCAGGTGTTGCCGCCGATCGAGGTGGCGGCCAGCTGGAAGGCGCGGTTCGGGATGCCGGAGTTGAGATGAACGCCGCCGTTGTCGTCGGCGGTGTCGACGTAGTCGTCCAGGTGACCCACCTGCGGGTCCTTGCCCAGCATCGGGTCGTCGTAGGCCGTCCCCGGAGCTGCCATGTCGCGCAGGGCCCGGGCCCTCACGCCCGGCAGGAACAGCCCCTCGCCGACCAGCCAGTCGGCCTGCGCGGGGGTCTGCGCGAGGAGACGCTGCTTGAGGCAGGCGGCGAAGACATCGGCCAGCGACTCGTTCAGCGCCCCCGGCTGCCCCTCGTAGACCAGGCCGGCGGTGTGCTGGACGACGCCGTGGGCGAACTCGTGACCGAGCACGTCGACGGGCCGGGTGAACCGGCCGAAGACCTTGCCGTCACCGTCGCCGAACACCAGCTGGGCGCCGTCCCAGAACGCGTTGACGTAGTCCCGGCCGTAGTGCACGGTCACGCTCACCGGGGCGCCGGCACCGTCGTAGGAGGCGCGCCCGTAGACCTCGGCGAAGAGCGCGAGCGTTCCCCTCACGCCGACGGCCGCCTCGTCGACCGCCTCGTCCCCGGTCTCGGGCTGACCGGTGGACCGGACGGGCCGGCCGGGAAGGGATGTCCCGTGATCTGCGGTGTGGATCGTCCACGCTGCTCCCGCCCTGGCTCCGGCCACCGGAGGCGGCTGAGGCTCCGTGCGCCGCGCGCGGAAACCCTCGTCGACGGCGAGCGCGGCGGTACAGCCCGCTGCGGCGGCCGGGACCGTTCCCGCGATCTGGCGGAGGAGGTACGGCGGCACGAAGCCGCACCTCGCCGGGCTGAGCATCGACGTCATGGTCCCTGCCTACCGACGCCCACCGACACGAGCAAGGTCAGGGCTCCTCGGCCGGCGCGAACAGGTCGAGCTCGGGGTCCGGCAGCGGCGGCACGGTCACCTCGAAGGCGTGAGCCGATCCGCCGGCGCCGAAGCCGGGTCCGGGCTCCGGGTCGCGGCCCTGCTGGTGTGCCAGCGCGGCGGCGTTGGCCAGCCGGTCGGCGTGTTCGTTGAGCTCGTGCCCGCTGTGCCCCTTGACCCACTCGAACCGGACCCGGTGCCGCCGCCCCGCGATGGCCCGGTCGAGCGCCTTCATGATCTCCAGGTTGGCGACCGGCTTCCCGTCACCCTTCTTCCAGCCGCGGCGCTTCCAGCGGGGCAGCCACTCCCGGATCGCCTTGATGGCGTAGGTCGAGTCGCAGTAGACGAGCAGGTCGTCCTCGAGCCCGGCGGTCTGCTCCAGCAGGTCGAGCACAGCGGTGAGCTCACCCATGTTGTTGGTGCCATGGGCCCAGCCGCCGCTGGCCCAGCAGTCGTCGTCGACGTACCACGCCCACCCGGCGGGCCCGGGGTTGCCGAGGGCGGACCCGTCGGCCGCCGCGACCAGCGTCATGCGTCGCGCGAGAGCCGCGCCGGGAAGCCGCCGGTCGCCACCGGGCCCCAGTCGTCGACGGTGATCCGG
>NZ_DASSXS010000286.1:0-28811 GCF_035703625.1 Nocardioides sp.
CCACCCCGGGCCGGCGCTGGCGATGCTGGCCGAGCCGACACCGGAGCAGCGCGAGGTGCTCGCCGCCATTCCCTACTCCGACAACACGGCGCTGCTCCACACCGACGAGTCCCTGCTGCCCCGGGCCGCGGGAGCCCGGGCGTCGTGGAACTTCCTGCGCCCCGCGGGCTCCGGGGCCCGTCGCGGCGTCACGGTGACCTACGACCTGACGCGTCTCCAGCGCCTGGCCACCGACACCCGCTACCTGGTCACCCTCGGCGGCGACGACCTGGTCGACCCGGCCACGGTGATCGACCGGATGGAGTACGCCCACCCGCTCTACGACCCCACGTCCGTCGCGGCCCGGCGCAGGCTGCCCGACATCTCCAGCGGCCGGATCGCCTTCGCCGGCGCCTACCACGGCTGGGGCTTCCACGAGGACGGTGCCAGGTCGGGTGTCGCGGCCGCCGCCCGGCTGGGACACCGGTGGGGTCGAGGCCCCGCGCACGTTCCGACTCTTCGAGGCTCAGGCCTTGACGGCCTCCACACGTCGACCTCCGGAGCGGGATCGGCCTCCGGTGCCACGCTCGGGATCTACGCAACGACGATCAGGCACACCCGTCGTACGCCGTTCCGCCGCACGTTCGAGCACCGCTCGCACACCTGGCTGGTGGACCTCGACCACCTGCCCGACCACGGGCCGCTCGGACGGTTCGAGGCACGCGACCACCTGGGCTCGCCCGGGCGCAGCCTGCGGGAGAACGTCGAGGACTTCCTCGCCGCCGGCGGGCTGCACGGGGTCGAGCGGATCCTGATGGCCGCGCAGCCGCGGGCGTTCGGGTTCTGCTTCAACCCGATCAGCGTCTTCTGGTGCTTCGACCGCTCCGGCCGGCAGGTGGCGGTCGTGGTCGAGGTGCACAACACCTACGGCGACCGCCACGCCTACCTCGTGCACCCCGACGAGCAGGGCCGGGCGACCACCGACAAGCAGATGTACGTCTCGCCCTTCCACGGCACCGACGGCACCTACGAGCTCTCCGTGCCGGTACCGGACCGGCGGCTGCAGGTGGCCGTCAGCCTGCACACCGACGACGGTGCCGTGTTCAGCGCCTCGCTGACCGGAGCACCCACCGACCGCGGCCCGCTGCGCGCCGCACCGGCAAGCCTCGTGGGGGCGCTGCAGATCCGGATGCACGGCATCTGGCTGTGGCTGCGCCGCCTGCCCGTACAGCCCCGACCCGCCCGCTCCACGGAAGGAGTCTCGTGACCCTCGCCCCCTCTCGCCCGCCCGCGGCCGCCTGGCCCGGGCTGGACGTCGTCCCCTCGGGAGCCCGGGCCGCCGTGTCGGCCCGCATCGCCCGCCGCCTCTTCGACGCCGCCGTGTCCAGGCTCGACGTGACCGTCGTGATCGCCGACCCCGACCGCCGACGGACCCTCGGCCGGGGTGGCCCGGTGATGACCGTGCACCGCCCCGATGAGTTCTTCGCGAGGATCGGTCGCCACCAGCTGATCGGGTTCGGCGAGGCGTACCTCACCGGGGCCTGGGACGCCGAGGACCTCAGCGGGTTCCTGGCCGTCCTGGCCGCCCAGATGCCGGACCTGGTCCCCCGCAACCTGCAACGGCTGCGGGCCATGGTGGTCGCCCGTCCCCCGCGGATGCACCGCAACAGCCAGCGCAACACCCGCGACAACATCGCCCACCACTACGACCTGTCCAACGACCTGTTCGGCCTGTTCCTCGACCCCTCCCTCAACTACTCCTCGGCCCTGTTCGAGAGCGAGATCCTGTCTGCCGGGGACCACCGCCAGGCGGCGGTGCCCAGGGAGGGCTCCGACCTGCACGCCGCCCAGCTCCGCAAGATCGACCGGCTCCTCGACGAGACCCGGGTCTGCGAGGGCACCCGCGTGCTCGAGATCGGCACCGGCTGGGGCGAGCTGGCGATCCGGGCGGCCCACCGCGGAGCCACGGTGCGGACCGTCACCCTGTCCACCGAGCAGAAGGCCCTGGCCGAGCAGAGGATCGCCGCGGCCGGCGTGGCCGACCGGGTCGACGTCGAGCTGTGCGACTACCGACAGCTGCGTCCCGAGGACGGCCGGTACGACGCCGTGGTGTCGGTCGAGATGATCGAGGCGGTCGGCCATCAGTACTGGTCGACGTACTTCAGCACCATCGACCGCCTGCTCGCGCCGGGCGGACGCGTCGGGATCCAGGCCATCACCATGCCGCACGACCGGATGCTCGCCACCCGCCGCACCTACACGTGGATCAACAAGTACATCTTCCCCGGCGGCTTCCTGCCCTCGGTCGAGGCGGTCGAGCAGGTGACGTCCCGCGACACCACGCTAAGGGTCGCCAACCGTCTCTCGATGGGACTGCACTACGCCGAGACCCTGCGCCAGTGGGACGAGGCCTTCCTCGCCGCGTCCCGCAAGGTCCGCGCCCTGGGGTTCGACGAGACGTTCGAGCGGATGTGGCACTTCTACCTGGAGTACTCCCGCGCCGGCTTCACCTCCGGCTACCTCGACGTGCAGCAGCTCACCCTCATGCGACGGGAGGAGCGGGCATGATCGCCCAGCGACTGGTGACCGCCCTCGAGCCGTTCGTCGGCGGGGACCTCCCGGTCCGGCTCCGCGCCTGGGACGGCTCCGAGGCCGGGTCGGCCGAGGGACCGGTGGTGGAGCTGCGCTCCCCCAACGCCGTCCGTCGCATGCTCCGGCACCCCGGCGAGCTCGGCGCCGCCCAGGCCTACGTCACCGGGGAGCTGGACGTGCCCGAGGCCGACGGCTGGGACCTCGGCCGGGCGCTGACGCATGCGTTCGCCGTCGCCCGTGACCGCGGGCTGAGCGGCGGGCGGCTCTCGGCCGGGGCCGTCGTGCAGGCGATCCGCACGGCCTCCAGCGTGGGCGCCCTGGGCCGCCCCCCGGCAGCCCCCGCCTCGCAGGCGCGGCTGCGCGGCCGCCGCCACAGCCTGCTGCGGGACCGGCGCGCGATCAGCCACCACTACGACCTGTCCAACGAGTTCTACGCGCTGCTTCTCGACCCGTCGATGGCCTACTCGTGCGCCTACTGGACGTCGGCCGAGCCGGCGTACACGCTCGCCGACGCCCAGGCCGACAAGCTCGACCTGGTCTGCCGCAAGCTCGGCCTCGAGCCCGGGCTCACGCTGCTGGACGTCGGCTGCGGCTGGGGGTCGCTGTCGCTGCACGCCGCCGAGCACTTCGGCGCGCGGGTCACCGGGATCACGATCGCGGAGGAGCAGAAGGCGTTCATCGACGCCCGGATCCGCGAGCGCGGGCTCGAGCACCTGGTCGAGATCCGGCTGCAGGACTACCGCGAGGTGGACGAGGGAGGCTACGACGCGGTCGGCTCGATCGAGATGGGCGAGCACGTCGGTGAAGCCAACTACCCGACCTACGTCGACGTGCTGCGGAGCGCCGTGTGCCCCGGCGGCCGGGTGCTCGTGCAGCAGATGAGCCGGACCGGACCGCATCCTGGGGGTGGACCCTTCATCGAGTCCTTCATCGCCCCCGACATGCACATGCGCCCGGTGGGAGAGACCGTCGCGTACCTCGAGCAGGGGGGGCTCGAGGTACGCGATGTGCACGGCCTCCGCGAGCACTACGTGCGCACCGTCCAGGGCTGGCTCGAGCGGTTCGAGACCAACCTCGACGAGCTGACCGCACTGGTCGGCGAGGAGGTGGTCCGCGTCTGGCGGCTCTACCTCGTCGGCGGGCAGCTGGCCTTCCGCGACGGACGGATGGGGGTCGACCAGATCCTCTGTGCCCGACCGGGCAGCGCCCACTCGATGCCTCCGGTGCGCGGCTGGTGAGAGGGTCGGGATTGTGAGCCAGCTGCTGATCGTCTCCCTGTCGTCCCTGGCCGTCGCCGCGGTGGCCATGGCGGTCACCGCCGTCGTGGCGCGGCGCCTCGACCGGGTCTCGGTCGTCGACGTGACCTGGGGGATCGGGCTCACCGTCATCGCGGTGGTCTGTGCTGCCCTCGACACAGGCGGTGGCGGGCTGCCGTGGCTGATGGCGGCGCTGGTCGCGGTCTGGGGCCTGCGGCTGTCGTGGCACATCTGGAAACGCGCGCGAGGTCACGGCGAGGACCCGCGCTACGCCGAGCTGCTCGCACCGCACTCGCCGACCGACGACCGGAGCGCCTGGTTCGGCGCGGCGGTGCGCAAGGTCTTCCTCATCCAGGGCGTGGCGATCTGGTTCGTCTCCTGGCCGGTGCAGGCCGCCGCCGTCGGGGCGGTGGAGCTGGTGGCCCTGGTGTGGGTCGGAGTGGCCGTGTGGGCCGTCGGCTTCCTGTTCGAGACGGTCGGCGACGCCCAGCTCGCGGCCTACAAGCGGGACCCCGACCGTGGCCCGGTGATGGACCGGGGGCTCTGGGCGTGGACCCGGCACCCGAACTACTTCGGCGATGCCTGCGTCTGGTGGGGCATCTGGCTGGCGGGGGCCGCGGCGACCGGCTGGCTGCCGGCGCTGCTGACCCTGCCCGCACCGATCGCGATGAGCTACTTCCTGGCCTATGCCACCGGCGCCCGGCCGCTGGAGCGGACGATGATGAAGCGCCCCGGCTACCCGGAGTACGCAGCCCGGACCTCCATGTTCTTCCCGCTCCCGCCGCGCCGCTGACGCACCGCGGCTCGCGTGGTTGACTCGGAGCCATGGACGCGGTCACCGCAGCGTTCGCAGCTTGTCCCCGCACCGGGTTCCTGCCCAGGAGCCAGCGCCGGTCGGCGTCGTACGACGGTCCGTTGTCGATCGGGCACGGACAGACCAACTCGCAGCCCCGGACGGTCGAGGCGATGCTGCGCCTGCTCCGGGTGGAGCCCGGGCAGCGCGTGCTCGACGTCGGGTCGGGCTCGGGCTGGAGCACGGCCCTGCTCGCTCACCTCACCGGCGGCTCCGGCGAGGTGCTCGGCGTGGAGCTCGAGGCGGACCTGGTGCGGTTCGGGAGCGACAACCTGTCCGCCACCCACCAGCCCTGGGCGTCGATCCACCAGGCCGAACCCGGCGTGCTGGGCCTGCCCGACAAGGCGCCGTACGACCGGATCCTGGTCTCGGCCGAACCCCGCTCGCTGCCCGAGGAGCTGGTCGAGCAGCTGGCCGTGGGCGGCCGGATGGTGATCCCCGTCCAGGGCACGATGCTGCTCGTGGTCAGGCAGGACGACGGCGTCGAGGTGACCCGGCACGGCGGCTACCGGTTCGTGCCGTTGCGCTGAGCTTCAATCGGGCCCCGGCAGGCGGTAGGAGTCGGTGAGGAGCTCGGCCGGCTCGTCCCGGTCGGTGTCGTCGTCGAGCGGGAGCGAGCAGGAACGCACGAGGAACGAGCGCGGTCCGTCGCTCGCGAAGGTTGAGCAAGCCCCGCGACCGAGCTTGCGAGGGCGCGGCGGGCGTGTCGAAACCCGGCGACAGGACCGGCGACCGAAACCGAGCCTGGTCTGGCGCCCACAGTTCCGGGGTTTCGAGGCTCAGGCGCCAGGGCGCCTTCGCACCTCAACCACCGGCGACGGCATCGCCCTCACCCACCGGCCGGCCCTCAACCACCGGCGGCGGCGGCCTACCACCGGAGAAATCTCAGTAGGACTTGGGCAGCCCGAGTGAGTGCATCGCCACGAAGTTGAGGATCATCTCCCGGCTGACCGGGGCGATCCGGCCGGCCCGGGTGGCGACGAGGAGCCCCGCCATGCCGTACTCCTGGGTGATCCCGTTGCCCCCGTGCGCCTGCACGGCGCGGTCGGCCGCGTCGCAGGCCGCCTCCGCGGCGGCGTACTTGGCCATGTTGGCGGCCTCGCCGGCGCCCATGTCGTCGCCGGCGTCGTACAGCGCGGCGGCCTTCTGGGTCATCAGCCGGGCGAGCTCGGTCTCGATGTGCGACTGCGCCAGCGGGTGGGCGATCGCCTGGTGCGCGCCGATCGGAGTCTGGAACACCACGCGCTCCTTGGCGTACGCCGCCGCCCGGCCGAGGGCGAACCGGGCCAGCCCGGTGGAGAACGACGCGGCCATGATCCGCTCCGGGTTGAGCCCGGCGAAGAGCTGCACCAGGCCGGCGTCCTCGTCACCGACCAGCGCGTCGGAGGGCAGGCGGACGTCGTCGATGAACACCGCGAACTGCTGCTCGGGCGAGACGATCTCCATCGGGATCGGCTTGGCCTCCAGGCCCTCCGCGTCGGTCGGGACCACGAACAGGCAGGGCTTGAGCTTGCCGGTCCGGGCGTCCTCGGTGCGGGCCACGACCAGCACGTTGTCGGCCTCGTCGATGCCGGAGATGTAGATCTTGCGGCCCTTCAGCACCCACTCGTCGCCGTCGCGACGGGCCGTCGTGGTGATGTTGTGGGAGTTCGTGCCGGCGTCCGGCTCGGTGATCGCGAACGCCATCGTGGCGGTGCCGTCCGCGATCCCGGGTAGCCACCGCCGCTTCTGCTCTGGCGTGCCGTAGCGGCTGATCACGGTTCCGCAGATCGCCGGACTGACCACCATCATCAGCAGCGGACAGCCCTGCGCCGCGAGCTCCTCGCAGACCGCGGCGACGTCACCGATCCCGCCCCCACCGCCGCCGTACTCCTCGGGGATGTTGATGCCGAGGTAGCCGTTCTTGCCGATCGCCATCCACAGGTCCGTGGTCTTGCCGCCGGATCGGGCCTGCTTGGTGAAGTACTCCCGTCCGTAGCCGCCCGCCAGCTTGGCCACCTCGCGGCGGAGCGCCTTGCGCTCCTCGGTCTCGCTGAAGTTGTTCATTCGGTTTCCTTTCGCCTTACGGGGTTTCGAGACGGTCGCTGCGCGACCTCCTCAACCTCCTCGCTCCGCTCGGACATCTGCTCCTGTCTCCTCGAGCACGGCCAGGACCTCGCCGGCGGCGACCTGCGCGCCGGGTCGTACGTCGATCTCGGTGACCACCCCTGCCCGGGGCGCGGTCACGGTGTGCTGCATCTTCATCGCCTCGAGGACCAGGACGGTCTCGCCCGCGGTGACCTCGGCACCGACGTCGACCGCCACCCGGACCACGGTGCCGGGCATCGGCGCGAGCAACGATCCGCTGGCCACCGCGTCGGCGGGGTCGACGAACCTGGGCACCTCGCGCAGACGGACGTACCCAAGGGGTCCGTCGACGTGGATCGTCCGCGTGCCGGGGAGGCTCGACCCGTCGATGAGTACGTTCGTGGACGACCGGATGCCGCCGACCTCGAGAGTGACCCGGCCGGGCTCGACGTCGATGACCCGGATGTCGGAGTCGGGGAAGGTCACACCCTCGCGTCCTCCGAGCCAGGCCACCGACTGCTGCTCGCCGGCGACCTCGAAGGTCGTCTGCTGCGGCTGGCTGACCACGTTGCGCCATCCGGACGGGATGCCCGCCTGGACTCCTCGGCGGAGCCGTTCGTCGGCGACCACGGCCGCCACCGCGGCGCGCATCGCCCAGCCCGGGTCGGAGAGCGTCTCCGTGGTGCGGCCCTCGAGGAAGCCGGTGTGCACGCGGCCCGCGAGGAACTCCTCGTCGCGCAGCAGCGAGACCAGCTGGTCGCGGTTGGTCGTGACCCCGTGGATCCGGGCCCGGGCCAGGGTGCTGGCCAGTGCGCGGGCGGCCTCCGCGCGGGTGGGCGCGTGGGAGATCACCTTGGCGAGCATGGCGTCGTAGTGGGTCGAGACCTCGCTGCCGGAGGCATAGCCGGCGTCGACCCGGATCCCGGCCCCACTGGGGATCTCGAAGGTGGTGAGGACGCCGGACTGGGGCTGGTAGTCGACGGCGGGGTCCTCGGCGTACAGGCGGGCCTCGATCGCGTGTCCCTGCGCCGGGGTCGTCGTGGGGCACACGACCCGTCCCTCGGCCACCGCGAGCTGGAGCTCGACCAGGTCGACGCCGTGCACCAGCTCGGTGACCGGGTGCTCGACCTGCAGCCGGGTGTTCATCTCCAGGAAGAAGAACCGCTCCCGCGCGGGGTCGTAGAGGAACTCCACGGTCCCCGCGCCGACGTACCCGATCGCCGCGGCGGCGGCCCGCGCCGCGTCGTGCATCGCTCCCGCCACCTCGGCCGCGAGGTCGGGCGCGGGCGACTCCTCGACCACCTTCTGGTGCCGCCGCTGGAGGGAGCAGTCGCGCTCCCCGAGGACGAGTACGTCGCCGCTGCGGTCACCGACCACCTGCACCTCGACGTGGCGGCTGCGCTCGACGTACGGCTCGACGAAGACGGTCCCGTCGCCGAAGGCGGACTCCGCCTCGGCCCGTGCGGTCTCGACCGCCCCGGCCAGCTCGGCCAGGTCGGTCACGATCCGCATGCCGCGGCCGCCCCCACCCGCCGACGCCTTGACGAGCAGCGGCAGGTCGTCCTCGGTGGCCTCGGTCGGGGAGAGGTTGGGCAGCACCGGAACCCCGGCGGACTCCATCAGGGCCTTGGCCCGGACCTTCGACCCCATCTGCTCGATGGACTCCGGATCGGGGCCGACCCAGGTACGGCCCGCCGCGATCACCGCCCGGGCGAAGTCCGCGTTCTCCGACAGGAAGCCGTAGCCGGGGTGGATCGCGTCGGCCCCCGCGCGCTTCGCGGCGTCGAGGACCCGGTCGATGTCGAGGTAGGTGTCGGTGGGCGCGTTGCCCGGGAGCCGGACGGCAGCGTCAGCCTCGCGGACGTAGGGCAGGTCCGCATCGGCGTCGGAATGGACCGCGACGGTCTCGATGCCGAGCCGTCTGCAGGTGGCGAACACCCGACTCGCGATCTCGCCGCGGTTGGCGACCATGAGTCTGGTGATCACCTGTCTGCTCCTCTCAAGGGATTTCGACCCGCCCGCTGCGACCTCGTCCCTCGGTCGCAGGGCTTGCTCAACCTGCGCTCGCCCACGCGCCGCGCTCGTTCCTCGCGCACCACTGCTCGCTTCACATCCTGAAGACGCCGTAGCCCTCGGCGCCCCTCCAGGTCGAGTTCTCGATCACGGACAGGCAGATGCCCAGGACGGTGCGGGTGTCGCGGGGGTCGATCACGCCGTCGTCGTAGAGCATCCCGGACAGGAAGAACGGCAGGCTCTGCTCCTCCACCGACTGCTCGACGAACTCGCGCATCCCGGCGTCGGCCTCCTCGTCGTACTCCTTGCCCTTCGCCTCCGCCGCCGCCCGGGCGACGATGCTCAGCACGCCGGCCAGCTGCGCCGGGCCCATCACCGCGGACTTCGCCGACGGCCAGGTGAAGAGGAAGCGCGGGTCGTAGGCCCGGCCGTTCATGCCGTAGTTGCCGGCGCCGTACGACGCCCCCATGATCACGCTCAGGTGCGGGACGGTGGAGTTGCTGATCGCGTTGATCATCATCGCGCCGTGCTTGATGATGCCGCCCTGCTCGTACTCCTTGCCGACCATGTAGCCGGTGGTGTTGTGCAGGAACAGCAGCGGGGTGTCGGTCTGGTTGGCGAGCTGGACGAACTGCGTCGCCTTCTGCGCCTCCTCGGAGAACAGCACGCCCTGGGCGTTGGCGAGGATGCCGACGGGCCGGCCGTGGATCCGCGCCCACCCGGTGACGAGCGACGGGCCGTAGAGCGGCTTGAACTCGTCGAAGGGCACCTCGTTGCCCGGGCCGGTGCCGTCGCAGATCCGGAGGATCACCTCGCGGGGGTCGAACGGCTCCTTCAGGTCGGTGGGGATCAGGTCGAGCAGCTCCTCGACGTCCTCGTCCGGCTCGGCGAACCCGGCGGTCGAGGTCGGTGATCCCACGGGCTTGCGCCAGTTGAGGCGGGCCACGATCCGGCGGCCGATCCGCAGGGCGTCGTGCTCGTCCTCGGCGAGGTAGTCGGCGAGACCGGAGACCCGGGCATGCATCTCGGCGCCCCCCAGGGACTCGTCGTCGGACTCCTCGCCGGTGGCCATCTTCACCAGTGGAGGTCCGCCGAGGAACACCTTGGCCTGCTCCCTGACCATGACGGTGTAGTCGCTCATCCCGGGGACGTAGGCACCACCGGCCGTGGAGTTGCCGAAGACCAGCGCGATCGTCGGCAGCTTGGCGGCGCTGGACCGGGTGATGTCGCGGAACAGCTTGCCGCCGGGGATGAAGATCTCCTTCTGGGTCGGCAGGTCCGCGCCGCCGGACTCGACGAGCGCGACCGTGGGCAGGCCGTTCTCCTCGGCGATCTGCGAGGCGCGGAAGATCTTCTTCACCGTCCAGGGGTTGCTGGCGCCGCCCTTCACGGTGGGGTCGTTGGCGGTGATCAGGCACTCGACCCCCTCGATCACCCCGATCCCGGTGACCACGCTGGCGCCGACCGTGAAGTCGGACCCCCAGCCGGCGAGCGGGCTCAGCTCGAGGAACGCCGAGCCGGGGTCGACCAGCAGCTCGATCCGCTCGCGGGGCAGCAGCTTGCCGCGGGCGTGGTGCCGGTCGACGTACTTCTCGCCGCCGCCGGCCACCGCCTTGGCGTGCTCGGCGTCGAGGTCGGCGAGCTTCTCCAGCATCGCCTCGCGGTTGGTCACGCTCACGACTCGAGCACCTCCTTCATCCGCTCGAGCGTGGTCCTCATGCCGCGCTCGTTGGTGCGCCCGCGCAGCGCGCCGAGCACGGTCCAGTAGATGCGCAGGGGCAGCTTCGGCTCGAGCCGGAAGTACTCCGTCACCAGCGTGCCGCCGTCCTGCGGCTCCAGCCGGTAGCCCCAGTTGTTGAGCGTGACGTCGTCGGTCCCGACTGCGAACTCGAAGAGCTCGTGCGGCACGCACTTCGTGACCTGGCACGGCGACCAGTACGTCGGTCCGACGCCGTTGCGCCTCACGTGGCCCTTGAACGACGCCCCCACCTCCGGGCCGGTCGAGCCTCGCGTCCACCGCGCCTCGAAGGTCTCCGGGGAGAACTCCCCGATCCGCGTCACGTCGCTGACCAGGTCCCACACCCGGTCCGGGGGCGCGTCCATCCACAGCGACACCTCCCCGGTCATCGGCCGCAGGATCACACCTACCGGTGGCAGCATCACGCGTATCCCATCAGTCGTGCGGCCAGGTCGGTCAGGACCTCGGTCGCTCCTCCTCCGATCGGCAGGATCCGGGCGTCGCGGTAGTGCCGCTCCACCTCGGTGCCGTGCAGATAGCCCATCCCGCCGTGCAGCTGGACGGCCTGGTCGCAGACGTGGGTCGCGCAGTCGACGGCGGTCTGCTTGGCCAGGCACGCCTCGGCGATCACGTCCTCCCCCGCGACGTGCCGGGCCGCGACCGACCGGGTGTAGGTCCGGGCCACCTCGACCTGCCGGCGCATCTCGACCAGCTTGTGCCGCACCACCTGGTTGGCGACGAGCGGCCTGCCGAAGGTCTCCCGGTGCCGGCAGTAGTCGGCGGTCAGGTCGAGGGAACGGGCCGCGATGCCGTAGGCGTGCACCGCGAGGGCGATCCGCTCCACCACGAACTGCTCGGCGATCTGGACGAAGCCGGAGTCCACCTCGCCGACGAGGTTGCCGGCCGGGACCCGCACGTCGACGAAGGACAGCTCGGCGGTGTCGGAGCAGTGCCAGCCCATCTTGTCCAGCGCCCGGTCGACGGTGAACCCGGGCGCGCCCTTCTCGATGACGAGCAGCGAGATCCCGGCGTGTCCGGGCCCTCCGGTGCGCACGGCGGTCGTGACGAAGTCGGCGCGGACGCCGCTGGTGATGAAGGTCTTGGCGCCGTTGACGACGTACTCGTCGCCCTCGCGCCGGGCCGTCGTACGGATGCCGGCGACGTCGGACCCGCCGCCCGGCTCGGTGACCGCCAGGGAGCCGATCTTGTCGCCGGCCAGGGTCGGGCGGACGAACCGGTCGACGAGATCCGGTGACCCGTTGGCGGCGATGTGGGGCAGGGCGATCCCGCCGGTGAAGAGCGCGGCCATCAGGCCGCTGGACGCGCCCGCCTCGAAGAACGCCTCCTGCATCGCGACCGAGTCGAGCAGGTCGCCACCCTGGCCGCCGACCTCCTCGGGGAAGGAGACGCCGAGCAGGCCCTGCTTCGCCGCGGCGCGGTGCAGCTCGCGCGGGACCGAGCCGGCGTCCTCCCAGTGCTGGAGGTACGGCGCCACCTCGCGCCGTACGAACTCGCGGGCGGTTTCCTGAAGGGCTCGGCGCTCGGCGGTCATGGGCGGCCGTCCGTTGTTTCATCAAGGTATGCAGGTGAACCCGCACTCCCCACGGTGAATTCAGCACGGGAAGTGCAGGTTGACCTGCATACCTTGATGAAACTGCGCACGCCGGTCACAGGAGCGACTCCTCGATCGCGACCATCCGGGACCTGACCCACTCGCCGAGGCCCTTGGCCTGGGGATCGAACCGGGTCGAGGCGGCGACGCCCTCGCCGAGCAGCCCGTGGATCAGCACGTTGACGGCCCCGAGGTTCGGCAGCAGGTAGACCTCGATGTCGAGGTCCTCCGCCTCCGGGACCAGGGCCCGCACCCGGTCGACGCCGGCCAGCTTGGAGAGCCAGGTGACCCGGGCGTCGTACTTGTCCGCCGGACCCTCCCGGGTCACCCACAGCCCCAGGTTCGCGTCGCCGCCCTTGTCGCCGGACCGGGCGTGGACGAACGTGCCGAGAGGCAGCCGGCGGGTGACGACGTCCGAGGGCGCCGGGAACGGCGAGGCGCGTCGTCCGGTGTCGTCGGGGGCGGTGGCATCGCCGTCGGCGGTCGACTCCGGGTCGGGCACCACCTCCCGCGACCCGTCGGCGTGGACGACGGTGTGGGTGACGGCCGAGCGGTCGACGTAGGCCGGCCGGTAGACGCCGTAGGGAGTGGGCGGACCGGGCGGTGAGGTCATCGTGAACCCGGGGTACGACGAGAGGGCGAGCTCGACGGCCGCGGAGGTGAAGGGCTTGCCGACCGGGTCGGCCGAGGGGTCCTTGACCGCGCAGCGCAGGAGGCACGACGCCGCCTCCTCGGTGTCCGCGTCGGGGTGCGGGACCGAGGTGCGCGACCAGGTCACCGAGGCGGGCTTCGCGTCGGAGGCGGCGAAGGCCGACTCCATCTGCTCGCGCACCCAGTCGGCCTTGGCGTCGATGTCGAGCCCGGTGAGCACGAACTCGACGGTGTTGCGGAAGCCGCCGAGCTCGTTGACGCACACCTTCAGGCGGGCCGGCGGCGCGGACCCGCGGACGCCGCTGACGGCGACCCGGTCCGGCCCCTGCTGCTCGAGCTGGATGCTGTCGAGGTGGGTGGTCACGTCGGGCCCGAGATAGCGGGTGGACTGGATCTCGTAGAGCAGCTGCGCGGTGACGGTGTCGACCGTGACCGCGCCACCCGTCCCGTCGTGCTTGGTGATGACCGAGGACCCGTCCGCGGCCAGCTCGGCGACCGGGAAGCCGAGCGGCTTGCCGGTGTGCGGCAGCGAGCGGAAGCCCGAGAAGTTGCCGCCGGTGGCCTGCGCCCCGCATTCGAGCACGTGGCCGGCGACGACCGCTCCGGCCAGCTCGTCGTACGACGTCGGGCCCCACCCGAACTCCGCGACCCCGGCGCCGACCACCAGCGAGGCGTCGGTGACCCGGCCGGTGACGACCACGTCGGCTCCTCGCCGCAGCGCGGCGGCGATGCCGAACCCGCCGAGGTAGGCGTTGGCGGTGAGGGCGTCCGGCCACTCGCCGAGGGCGCGGAGGTCGTCGCCCTCGACGTGCGCGACGGTGGCGTCGAGGCCGAGGCCCCGAGCGACCTCCCGCACCTTGTCGGCGAGGCCCGCGGGGTTCAGGCCACCGGCGTTGCTGACGATCCGCACCCCGCGCTCGAGGGCCAGACCGAGGCAGTCCTCGAGCTGGCGAACGAACGTGCGGGCGTAGCCGAGCGAGGCGTCCTTCATCGTGTCCCGGCCGAGGATCAGCATGGTCAGCTCGGCGAGGTAGTCGCCGGTGAGGACGTCGAGGGTGTGTCCGTCCCGGGCGCCCTCGAGCATCTCGCGCATCGCGGAGAAGCGGTCGCCGTAGAAGCCGGAACAGTTGCCGACCCGCAGCCGGTCAGCCACGCGGCTCCCGCCCCCCACCCGACGGCCCGGCGAACGCCTGCGCGATGGACAGCCACCCGTCGGCGTCGTCGCCGACGGCCTCCAGGTCGGTGTCCTCGCGGTGGATGCGCTGGGTGACCAGCTGGCAGAAGTCGTACGCCGACCCGGTCACCCGCTGCGCTGCGTCCTCGGGGCCCCAGGACCAGGTGTCACCCGACGGAGCGGTGAGCTCGATGCGGAACTCCTCGCCGGGCGGGTCGAGCTGGTGCACCGAGAACGCGAAGTCGCGGGTGCGCACGCCGAGGTGCGCGACGTTGCGGATCCGGTCGGTGACCGGTGGGTCGATGCCGAGCGCGTGGTAGACGTCGAGGCCGTGGGCCCAGGTCTCCATGAACCGGGCGGTGGCCATCGACGCGGGAGACATGGGCGGGCCGAACCACGGCATCCGCTGTCCCTCGGGGAACTCGCGCAGCGCGGCCACGAGTGCCTCGCGAGCAGCGCCCCACCTGGCCAGCAACGCCGTCGGCGCGAGCCGGGCGACCTCGTGGGCGCAGGTGTCGACGTAGCCGTCGGGGTCGCCGAGCGCCTGGAGCACGACCGCGTCCCACTTGGCCTCGTCGGTGGCAGCGTGGACGGCGACCTCGTCGGTCCACAGCAGGTGGGCGACCTGGGTGGCGACGTCCCAGCCGGGCGCCGGCGTCGGCGTGCGCCACTCGTCCTCGCCCAGGCCGGACACGGTGTTCCAGAGCTGGTCGCCTTCGGCCTTGAGGTCACCGAGAAGCGCGTCGAGCAGGGCGGTCATGAGGTCTCCTCCAGGGCGGCGTCGAGGGTGAGGGCCCAGCGGTCCAGGATGCGGGCCCGCCGACGGGCGTCGTCGGAGACGGTGTTGGCGAGGCCGAGGCCACGCACCAGGTCGAGGGTGGCCTGGACGAGCTCCCGCACCCCGGGTCGGGACTCGTCGGCCCCGAGCAGCTCCACCGTGAGCCGGTGGGTCTCGCGGCCGACCTTCTGCTCCAGGGGCTCGACCGCGGCCAGCAACGTCTCGTCGGTGCGGGCCGCCACCCACAGCTCCAGCGCCGCGGTGAAGACCGGCCCGGTGAAGTGGTCGGCGAGCATCTGCAGCACCGCACGGGTGCGGCGCTTGCCGGTGGGCAGCCGCGCCGCGCCCGCCGCCAGGTCGGCGCCGCGCACGTCGGTCAGGTGCTCGACGGCGGCCACGACCAGGGCGTTCTTGGTCGGGAAGTGGTGCAGCTGCGCCCCCCGGCTGACCCCCGCCCGCTCGGACACCAGCGTGGTCGAGGTGTGGCTGAAGCCGCGCTCGACCAGGCAGTCGACGGTGGCCTCGAGCAGCCGGGCCCGCATCGCGCGGGTGCGCTCCTCCTGCGGAACGCGGGTGGCGGTGCTCACCCGCCCAGCATGGTGCGGGTCCAACAAACAGTCAAGACTGACTTTTTTTTGATAGTCCCTCACGAAACGGCGGTGGACACGCCGACGACGGCCACCGTTTCGTTCGGGACTATCGACGGCGGCGGGTGCGGCGCTCCCGCTCCAGCTCGGTGCGGTACGCCGCCGCGTCGACCTGGATGGTGTGCCGCTTCGAGGCGACGTACCGGCGGCGCAGGGCCGCGTCGTACGCCGTGATCTGCTCGCGCATGTCGGCCACCGACGGGAGGGCGACCTCACCGGTGATCAGCTCGGCGACCCAGTGGGCCTGGGCCTCCGCGAGGGGCATGATCGCGCCGAGGGGCTGCACCAGTCCGATGAAGTAGAGGCCCGGATGCTCGGGCGGGACCACGCGACGGTAGAGGTCGACGTGGTTGTCGTCGGTGGCCAGGATCCGCTCGTCGAGGAAGGGGAAGCTGATCCGGTAGCCGGTGCAGTAGACGACGACGTCGGCCTCGACCGCCGTGCCGTCGGTGAAGAAGACCTTCGACCCCTCGAAGCGGTCGATGTTCGGCTTGACCGTGATGTCGCCGTGTCCGAGCCGGGTCAGCAGGTCGTCGCTGACGGTGGGGTGGGCGTCGAGGACGTCGTGGTCGGGCTCGGGCAGCCCGTAGTCGGTGACCCGGCCGACGGCGAGCCGCAGCATCGCCTTCATGGCCTTCTTCTGGACGAAGTGCGGCGCGCGCGCCAGCGGTGAGGACGTCAGCTGGTCGGTGGCCTTGCCGAACACGAACTTCGGCACGATGTGCGCACCGCGGCGCATCGCGAGACAGGTCTCGGCCGCGACGTGCGAGGACTCCACCGCGATGTCGGTCGCGGAGTTGCCGATCCCCAGCACCACGACGCGCTTGCCGTCCAGCACGTCCGGAGTCCGGTAGTAGTGGGCGTGCAGCTGCTCCCCCGGGAAGGTGTCGCTGCCGGGGAAGCTGGGCTCGGGCCAGCGCGGGTCCCAGTGATGGCCGTTGGCCACCAGCACGTGGTCGTAGGTCCGCGTCTCGGCCTCGCTCGCCCCGTCGGTGGGTCCGAACGGCCGGATCGTCACGTCGTACCCGCCACCGGGGCGCTGCACGACCTTGACGACCTCGGAGCGGAAGCTGATCTTGTCGCGCAGCCCGAAGTGGTCGACGTAGCTGTCGAAGTACTCCGCGATCTGCCAGTGGCTCGGATAGTCGGGAAGCGTGTCCGGCATCGGGTACGTCGCGTACTCCATCGCCTGCCGGGAGGTGTTGATGTGCAGGGAGCGATACGCCGAGCTGACGCCGTTGTCGTTGCCGTAGCGCCAGTTGCCGCCGACGTCCGAGCCCATCTCGAAGCAGTCGAAGTCGATGCCGCGGGCGTCGAGGACCTGGGCTGCGGCGATTCCGGAGGATCCTGCGCCGACGATGCACACCCGGGGAGCGGCGGGTGCGGGGGTCATCGGGCGGTCTGCCAGAGGCCCATGCTGTTGCCCTCGACGTCCTTGAAGTACGCCGCCCAGCCCATCTCGCCGACCGGCTGCCGGCCGAGCAGCGTCTGGCCGCCGAGCTCCTCGATCCTCGCCAGCGCGGCGTCGATGTCCTCCACGTCGATGACCACGATCGGACCATCGCCCGGGTTCTCCCGGCGCATCATGCCGCCGTTGACGAAGCCCGGCTCCTCGGGACCCTGCTCCCCCGACGGACCGGTCGACACCAGGGTGTAGGCACCCTCGTCCCACTCCTGGAGCTGCCAGCCGAAGGCGTCGCGGTAGAAGGCCCGGGCCCGGTCACCGTCGTCGAAGGGAATCTCGAAGTGCACGACCCGTCCGCTCATGCAGCGGAGACTACGCCAGACTCGGGGCCATGACATCGGACAGCCGGCCCAAGAGAGTCCTCATCACCGGTGCCTCGTCCGGGCTCGGTGCCGAGATGGCGCGGCAGCTCGCCGCCGGGGGCAACGACCTGGCGTTGTGCGCGCGACGTACCGACCGCCTCGAGGCGCTGCGCGAGGAGATCCTGGCCGCGCACCCCGAGCGGCGGGTCGAGGTGCGGGCCCTGGACGTCAACGACCACGACCAGGTCTTCGCCGTCTTCCGGGCTTTCGCGTCGGACCTCGGCACGATCGACCGGGTGGTGGTCAACGCCGGGCTCGGCAAGGGGGCTCCCCTGGGCACCGGCAGGTTCGAGGCCAACCGGGAGACCGCGATGACCAACTTCGTCGCGGCACTCGCCCAGTCCGAGGCCGCCATGGAGATCTTCCGGGCCCAGCAGGGCGGGCACCTGGTGATGGTCTCCTCGATGTCGGCCCTGCGCGGGCTGCCGAAGGAGATCACCACCTACGCGGCCACCAAGGCCGGCGTCGCCCACCTGGTGGAGGGCCTGCGCACGGAGTTCTACGGCAAGCCGTCGTACAAGTTCACGGTGCTGTACCCCGGCTACATCCGGTCCGAGATGAACGACGGCGTGGCCGCGGCCGAGAACAAGATGATGTCGTCCACCGAGCGCGGGGTCCGGGCGATGGTGACGGTCATCGAGAAGGAGAAGGACGCCGCCTGCGTCCCGCCGCTGCCGTGGGCACCGCTGTCGCTGGTGATGAAGCACGCCCCGCTGCCGGTCTTCAAGCGCCTCATCTGACGCCACGCAAGGCCCTGCGTTCCCTTCCGGGGTTTCGAGGCTCGCTTCGCTCGCACCTCAACCACCGGAGGTTGCCGTGCGGAAGCGTCCTCGGCGCCCGAGCCTCGAAACCACCGGAGGTTGAGGAGCGAAGGCACCCTCGGCGCCCGAGCCTCGAACCCACCGAAGGTTGAGGAGCGACGGCACCCTCGGCGCCGGAGCCTCGAAACCACCGGAGGTTGAGGAGCGACGGCACCCTCGGCGCCCGAGCCTCGAAACCACCGGAGGTTGAGGAGCGACGGCGCCCTCGGCGCCCGAGTCTCGAAACCACCCGAAGTGAAGGCAGGCCTTCGGCCGCGTGGTCATCGCCCTGCGCGGGTGCGGGGGTTTCGACGACGGTCGGCGCTGGCGCGCCTCCCTGCTCAACCACCGGAGGGTCACCTGTAGGTGAGCAGCTCCGCCGGCAGGTGGGCGTGCTCGTTGAACGACACCAGCGTGAGGCCGCGCCGCCCCGACACCACGCGGGTGACCGAGGAGTTGACCACGACCGGGGCCAGCCGCTCGTACGTCGAGAGGCCGGCCGCAAGCAGGTCCGCGGTGACCGCGGAGACGGGTCCGCCCGACGTCACCACCACCGCGGTCCCGACCTCCGCCAGCGCCTCGAGCCCGTCGCGCACCCGTGCCCGGAACATCGGGAACGGCTCGGCGTACTCGTCGTCGTGCTCTCCGGAAGCCCACCGGCTCGTGGCCGCCTGGAACCAGGCCTGGAACTGCGCCCGGTCGGGCTCGCCGTCGAAGTCCCGCGGCTGGGCCGCGAGCACGGCGAGGTGGTCCATCTCGTTCCAGCGCTCGTCGACGGTGGCTTCCACCGACCAGCCGGCGGCCTTCGCCGCCAGCTCGGCAGTCCGCACCTGGCGCAGCATGGTGCCGTGGAGGAGCAGGTCCGGCTCGGAGTCGCCGAGCGCCCCGGCCAGGGCGTGGCCGACGACCTCGGCCTGCTGCTCCCCCAGCGGCGACAGCACGTCGTAGTCGGCGGCGCCCCACGACGCCTGGCCGTGCCGGACCAGCAGGATCTGCCCCATCAGCGGTCCTCGACCATCACGAACCACCCAGCAGCTGGCGGCAGCGCTTCTCGAGGTAGCCGACCGCCGGCCCGAACACCGCGTAGGACTCGTTCGTGGTCTGCCGGTGGTAGTAGCGGTACCAGATCTGCTGGGCGATGACGGCGAGCCGGAAGATCCCGAAGACCTCGTAGAACCGCCAGCGGTCCGGCGTCATCGAGAAGCCCATCCGCTCGCAGTAGTGGGCCACGATCTGCTCCCGGGTCCACATCCCCGGCGCCGTCGTCGGCTGCCGCCGGAACTGCTGGAAGAACTCGTCGTCGCCGGGCTCCACCCAGTACGACATCGATCCGCCCAGGTCCATCAACGGGTCGCCGACGGTGGCCATCTCCCAGTCCAGGACGCCGACGATCCTCATCGGGTCGTCCGGGTCGAGCACCATGTTGTCGAAGCGGAAGTCGTTGTGGATGAGCACCCGGGCGACGTCGTCGGGCTGGTGCTGCTCGATCCACTCGACGATGTCGGACCAGTCACCGGTGTCGTCGGTGCGCGCCTTGGCGAACCGCGCGATCCAGCCGGAGACCTGGCGGCCGATGTACCCGGGTCCCTTGTCGAGCTGCGCCAGGTCGGGCAGCGACCCGGTGTCGACGGAGTGCAGCGCGATCAGCACGTCGAAGGCGTTCTCGCACAGGCGCGAGGCATCCTCGGGCGTGGCCTCGAAGGGGAGCTCGCGGCGCAGGATCGTCCCGTCGAGACGTTCCATCACGTAGAACTCCGAGTCGATCACCGACTCGTCGTCGCAGAGGCCGACCATGGTGGCGACGTAGGGGAACACCGGCGCGAGGGCCGACTGGATCCGGAACTCGCGCCCCATGTCGTGGGCGCTGGCTGCCTTCACGCCGGTCGGGGGACGGCGCAGGATCAGGTCCCGGTCGGGATAGCTGAGCAGGTACGTGAGGTTGGAGGCGCCACCCGGGAACTGGCGCACCTCCGGCGTACCGACCAGGTCGTCGCGGAAGGCGGTGGCGTGTTCGCGCAGCCAGGCGGCCACGGCCTCGACGTCGAACGCGTCCTCCTCGCGGACCGGGCGGCTCTCGTCGGTCACGACATCGCCTCCAGCTTCGCCGCCTGCTTGCGCATCACGGCGTCGTAGGCCGCACGATCGGCCTGCTTCAGCTCCCACGCGTCGCGCGCCGGCTGGTCGGGCACGATCACCTCGTCGCCCCGCTCGAGACCCGCGAGCACCTCGGCCGCGATGTCGTCGGCGGTCAGCGGCGAGCTCTCCACGAGGTGTGCGACCACGGCCCCGACCGCCTCGTCGGAGCCGCGCATCGAGGACATCAGGTTGGTGCGGAAGTACGACGGGCAGACCACGCTGGCGCGCACGCCGTACGACGCGAGCTCGTGGCCGGCGGTCTCGGTCAGGGCGACCACTCCGGCCTTCACCGCGTTGTACGACGCCATCCCGGCGGGATGGACGAGACCGGCCAGCGAGGCGACGTTGACGATCTGCCCGGACCGCTGCCGCTTGAACAGCGGCACGAACTCGCGGATCCCCCGGACCATCCCGAACAGGTTGACCTCGGTGATCCACCGCCACTCGTCCAGCGTGGCCACGTCGAGCCGCCCTCCGCCGGCGACGCCGGCGTTGTTGACCAGCACGTCGAGGCCACCCCAGGTCGCCTCGACGTGCGCGCGGACCAGGGCCCAGTCGTCGTCGGAGGTGACGTCGAGGGGGAGGTCGCCGCCGCTCAGGTCGGTGCGCAGCACCTCGTCGCCGCGGGCGTCGAACGCCGAGGCGAGGGCCGCGCCCAGACCGGACGCCGCCCCGGTGACCAGCACCCGCTGAGGGGTCATCGCGAAGCGCCGTACTTGCCGAGCTCGATCCGCGCCACCACGCCCCGGTGCACCTCGTCCGGCCCGTCGGCCAGCCGCAGCGAGCGCGCGGAGGTCCAGGCGCCGGCGAGCGGGAAGTCGTCGGAGAGCCCGCCCCCGCCGTGGATCTGCATCGCCATGTCGATCACCTGCTGCGCCATGTTGGGCACCGCGACCTTGATCTGGGAGACCTCCGACAGCGCGTTCAGCGGTCCGCCGGTGTCGAGCTTCCAGGCGGCGTTGAGGACCAGCAGCCGGGCCTGGTCGATGGCGATCCGGGCGTCGGCGATGCGCTCGCGGTTGCCGCCCAGGCTGGTCAGCGGCTTGCCGAACGCCGTCCTGGACAGCCCGCGCCGACAGGCGAGCTCGAGCGCGAGCTCGGCCAGCCCGATCAGCCGCATGCAGTGGTGGACCCGCCCGGGCCCGAGGCGGCCCTGGGCGATGGCGAACGCCTCCCCCGGTCCGAGGAGGACGTTGCCGATCGGCACTCGTACGTCGGTGAACGAGACCTCGCCGTGGCCCAGCGGCTCGTCGTACAGGCCCATCGTGCTGAGCATCCGCTCGACCCTGACCCCCGGGGTGTCGCGCGGCACCAGCACCATCGAGTGCCGGTGGTGCCGGTCCGCGTCGGGGTCGGTGAGCCCCATGAACACCAGCACCTTGCAGTCCGGGTTGCCCACGCCGGTCGACCACCACTTGCGCCCGTTGACGACGACCTCGTCGCCGTCGACGACGGCCGTGGCCTCCATGTTGGTCGCGTCCGACGAGGCCACGTCGGGCTCGGTCATCGTGAACGCGGACCGGATCCTCCCGTCCAGGAGGGGCTCCAGCCACTGCTGGCGCTGCGCGTCGGTGCCGTACTTGAGCAGCACCTCCATGTTGCCGGTGTCGGGGGCGTTGCAGTTGAACACCAGCGGCGCGATCGCGGACCGTCCGGTCAGCTCCGCGATCGGGGCGTAGTCGACGTTGGTCAGTCCCTCGCCGCCGTCGGTGCCGAACCGCGCGGCGTACTCCCCGGCGTGCTCCCTGGGCAGGAAGAGGTTCCACAGCCCCTGCTCGCGGGCCTTGCCCTTGAGCTCCTCGAGCACCGGCAGCGGCCGCCAGGGATCGCCCGTGCGGCGCAGCTCGGCCAGCTCGCGGTGGTACGACGGCTCGACCGGCTCGATCTCCTCGGCGATGAACGCGGCCACCCGGGCGGTCAGGTCGGCAGCCCGGGGTGTGGGAGAGAAGTCCATGCCCGGCACACTAATGGCAGGATCTGAGCCGTCCCGCCGGAGTCCGAGGAGTACTGATGCCGCGCATGCAGGTGCTCGTGACCGGGCTCGTCATCGGCCTCGGGCTGGCGCTCGGCGCCTGCCAGTCCGACGGGGGCGACCCGGGAGCGGGCAGCGGACCCGACGCCGACCCCGCGGCGATCCGGTCCGGCCTGGCCTCCCTCTTCGCCGGCGACCACCCCGGACCCCGTGAGACCGCCGAGGGGACCTGCTTCGCCGAGAAGCTGACGGCGGCGGTCACTCCCGGGGAGCTGCGCTCGGCTGGCGTCCTCGACGCGTCGTACGACGTCGTCGCCGAGCCCCCTCCGCTACCCGAGGACGTCGCCCGTCACTGGGCCGACGCCCAGCTCGCCTGCGCCGACTTCGTCGAGGCGTCGACGCGGGCCCAGGTCAAGGTGACCAAGGGTGACCTGGACGCGAGGGCCTACGCCTCGTGCCTGCGCCGGCGACTGACCGACGACGAGATCCGTGCCGCCGTCGCGGCGTCGCTGGGCGGAGACTTCGACGCACCAGAGGTGGCCGCGCTCAGTGCCGCCCAGGCCGACTGCGCGCAGGGCGCAGCCCCCTGACCACGCCCCTCCTACGATCGGCAGCGGCACCCGCCACAGGAGGAGGAGCACCCGTGAAACTTCAGCGCACCGTCGAGACCACTGCGTCCCCCAGCGCCGTGTTCGCCTACCTCGGCGACTTCACGACGACCACCGAGTGGGACCCGGGCACCGTCGAGACGACCCGCGTGTCGGGGGACGGGGGCGTCGGGACGACATACCACAACGTCTCCAGGTTCCTGGGCCGCACGACCGAGCTGACCTACGTCGTCGAGCGGCACGAGCCGGATCGGCTGCTCGCGCTGCGCGGGGAGAACAAGTCGGTGGTGGCCCACGACACGATGGAGATCGCCCCCGACGGCGCGGGCACCCGCGTCACCTACACCGCGGAGTTCGACTTCAAGGGCCTCGCCGGACTCGTCGCGCCGCTGCTGGCGCCGGCGCTGAAGAAGCTCGGTGACGAGGCGGAGAACGGTCTGCGCAGCGCGCTCGGGCGGCTCTAGCGTCCCACTGGACCCTGCGCGTCGAGGTAGCCCAGCACGCGGTGGAACAGGTCGTCGGACCGTCGCAGGTCGGCTGACGCCTCGAGCGGCTGCTCGGACAGGACCGCGTCGAGGTCGGCCGCATCCTCCGGGAAGGCCGCGCGCACGTACTGCGAGCAGGTCGTGGCCGCGAATCGGACCACGACGGGGTCGACGGTCCACACGGTCTCGAACTCCCGCAGCCCGTCGGGTCGGTTGTCCTGGCCCGGTGCTTCCCAGCCGGCGACGCAGGCCGCGTGCCGCGGGCTGTCGCACACCAGCACCCATTCGCGGGACAGCGCCGCGCCCTGGTCGACGGCCACGAGCCGGAGCCCGCTCTCGTGCAGGGAGCTCTGGTCGAAGTCGGCGAAGACGGCGGCGAAGCCCGCCGTTCGGGCCAGGCCGCGCCAGCGGCGCTCGGCCTGCCGGAAGTAGCGCTCCTCCTGGAAGGTCGCGAACAGGGCCGGGCGCTCGGCGCGGGCGACGTACTCGTCCTCGATGCCGCGGGTCAGCCCGAGCAGCGTCCGCTTGCTCAGCCGCTGCGGTGTGAGCTCAGGATGGCGCTCGCGGAGCGCCGCGAACACGGACGGGGAGACGGCCTCGCCCTCGCTCGCCACCCGGGAGACGGCGGCCTCGGTGCTGAGGCCGGCCGCGCGATGGGCCAGGACCCGCGCGACCTGGCGCACCGCCGACTCGTCGTAGCGGCGGTGCCCGCCGGGGAGGCGACGCGGCCGGGGCAGCCCGTAGCGGGTCTCCCAGGTCCGCAGGGTCGCCTGCGGGACACCGGTACGACGGGAGAGCTCACCGATGGCGAAGGCCCCGGCGTCGTCGGTGCCGATCGGAGACTCCTCCGGGTGCGCGTCGCGAGTCACACGAATACCTACTCACCGTGCATAGATTTACAACCAATAACTGCATAGGCTGACGAGAACATCCGTCGTCCCGGCACCAGCGTAGGGCGGCACGACCGAGATGAGGCGAGTCCCGTGGCCATCGACACCGGCCGTTTCGTGCGGAGCAACCGCACCCAGGCCGCCACCGCCGGCAAGCCGTCGCGGGTCGGCGGGGTCGCGACCTGGGCCGACGAGCGGCTCGGCCTGGGCACCGCGATGAAGAAGAACCTGCGCAAGGTCTTCCCCGACCACTGGTCCTTCATGCTCGGCGAGATCGCGCTGTGGAGCTTCGTGGTGCTGCTGCTGACCGGGGTGTTCTTGACCCTGTGGTTCCAGCCGAGCATGGCCGAGGTGACCTACGAGGGCTCCTACGACCCGCTGCGCGGGATCCACATGTCGCAGGCCTACGCCTCGACCCTGGACATCTCCTTCGAGGTCCGCGGCGGGCTGCTGATGCGCCAGATGCACCACTGGGCCGCGATGCTGTTCATCGCCGCGATGCTCGTGCACCTGATGCGGGTCTTCCTCACCGGCGCGTTCCGCAAGCCGCGTGAGCTGAACTGGGTGATCGGCGGCCTGCTGCTCCTGCTCGGGACCCTGGAGGGCTTCGCCGGCTACTCGCTGCCCGACGACCTGCTCTCCGGTACCGGCCTGCGCGCGGCGGACGGGTTCATGAAGGCGACCCCGGTGGTGGGCACCTACATGTCGTTCTTCCTGTTCGGCGGCGAGTTCCCCGGCGAGGTGATCATCCCGCGGCTCTACATCGCCCACGTGCTGCTGATCCCCGGGCTGATCCTGGCCCTGATCACCGCCCACATGCTGCTGCTCGTCTACCACAAGCACACCCAGTGGCCCGGTCCCGGACGCACCGAGCACAACGTCGTGGGCTTCCCGATGCTGCCGGTCTACATGGCCAAGGCCGGCGGGTTCTTCTTCATGGTCTTCGGCATCACCGCGCTGATGGGTGGCCTGCTGGCGATCAACCCGGTCTGGCGCTACGGGCCCTACGACCCGTCGAAGGTCACCGCCGGCTCACAGCCCGACTGGTACATGGGCTGGCCGGACGGAGCCCTGCGGATCTTCCCGGGCTGGGAGTCGCACTTCCTGGGCCACACCCTGAGCTGGAACGTCTTCCTGCCCATCATCGTGCTTCCGGGGCTGCTGTTCACGATCGTGGTGCTCCTGCCGTTCCTCGAGTCGTGGGTGACCGGCGACAAGCGGGAGCACCACCTGCTCCAGCGCCCGCGCAACGCCCCCACGCGGACGGCCGTGATGGCCGCGCTCATGACGTTCTACGGGCTCCTGTGGGCGGCCGGCGGCAACGACATCCTGGCGATCAACTTCGGGCTGAGCATCAATGCGATCACGCAGTTCATGCGGGTCGCCGTGTTCCTGGGGCCGGTCCTGGCGTTCGTCGTCACGAGGCGCTGGTGCATCTCGCTGCAGCGGCACGACAACGCGCAGCTGCTGCACGGCTACGAGACCGGCATCATCATGCGGTCGGCCGAGGGGGGCTACAGCGAGCGGCACCTGCCGATCAACGGCGCCCGTGCCTACACCCTCACCGCCCGGGATCGTGACCAGATCCACCCGGCGCCCCCGACCGTCGACGACAACGGCGTGCGGGCACCCGGCTCACGGGTCCAGGCGGTGCGGGCGAGGCTCTCGGAGAAGATGTACGGCCACAACGTGCAGAAGCCGACCCGCGAGGAGCTCGAGGAGGCTCACCACCACGTCGAGCACGAGCAGGAGCTGAAGGGCTGACAGGTCTGGACCCCTGCCGACTCTGGCTCGATCGCGCCATGGACGCCGGCGTACGCCGGGCATAGCGTCGACGGTTGACCCCAGTGCACCCCACCCGGGGGTGGCTGCGGGACGGGAGGTCATCGTGTTCATCCAGATCATCCAGGGCAAGTGCACGCGACAGGACGAGCTCCGTGCACTGGCAGACACGTGGCGCGAGGAGATGGCGCCCTCGGCCGACGGCTGGCTCGGCGGCACTTACGGGTTCACCGACGACGGTCAGTTCGTCGGGGTCATCCGGTTCGAGTCACGCGAGGCGGCGATGCGCAACTCCGAGCGACCGGAGCAGGGCGAGTGGGCCAGGCGGATGACGGCACTCATCGACGGCCCTGTCGAGTACCACGACTGCGACGACGTCACCCTGATGCTGGACGGCGGCTCGGACGACGCCGGCTTCGTCCAGGTGATCCGCGGCAAGGTCGACGACCCGCAGGGGCTCAAGTCCCTCATGGGCGACACCGACATGCTCCACGAGCTCCGGCCGGAGATCCTCGGCGCGACGCTGGCCATCGAGGCCGACGGGACGTTCACGGAGACCGTCGCCTTCACCGACGAGGAGAGCGCTCGGGCGGGCGAGAGCAAGGAGATGCCGGACATGCCGGCCGAGGTCCGCGAGACCCTGGAGACGGTGATGCAGGGCGCCAAGTTCTACGACCTGCACCATCCCTGGTTCGCGTAGCGGAGACGCGCCAGCGGATCCGCTGATGGTGGTCGAGCAAGCGGCACGGCTGAGCTTGCGAAGCCGTGACCCGCGTGACGAGACCCGGTGAGGTGAGCGCCGACCTTGGGTCAAGCCGCGACCGACACCACGACGCGGGCCCGCTGGACCGGGTCGGTCCACGCGCGCCCGGTGCGCAGCAGTCGGGCCGTCGACCAGGCCAGGAACGGCACGGCCATGACGAGCGAGATCTCCCAGGACGGCGTCCGGGCCAGCCCGGAGAACACGAGACTGGTGAGCGTCGTACTCACCGCCAGCCGGCCCGAGTAGGCCACCATCATGGCCGGCGGGGCCGGGGTGGCCCGGGCGGACCGGAGGTCGACGGCGAACGGCCGCCGGGCCGACCAGCGCATTCCGGCCGCGACCACCTGCACCGTGACGACGAGCAGCGTGGCGACGAGTGCCGCCATCTCCGGCGCCGAGGGGATGCCCGCCCGCACGGACGCCAGCACGATCGTGATCACCGACGCGACCAGGAGGAACTCCGCGAGCACGACGGCGCGCGCGGTGAACACCGTCTGCGGCGAGACCGGCAGGCTCTCCCGCCACAGGCCGCCGCGACCGTCGAGGCACCAGGCGTTGACGCCGAACAGCAGTGCGCCGCCCGAGGCGACCAGGCCGGGCAGGATCGTCATCGCGTGCCAGGGCAGGTCGCCGGCGATGGCCACCAGTCCGGGCCCGATCGCGAGCACGAGGATCCCGCGACGCATCGGCACGGTGCGCCACACCGAGGACCGGTCGGTGCGGACCAGCGCCAGCAGGTCCGTGCGCGGGTTGGGCAGCGCTGCCCGGGTCTCGCTCTCGACCCGTAGCTCGTCGCGCGCGCTGCGCCGCGCGGCGATGTGGACGGGCACCACCCCGAGCAACGTCGCGGTGACGACCAGCACGATCTCGACCGCGACCGTCAGCGCCCACCGCCAGGAGAACCCGTCGATGCCGCCGACCACGAACCAGACGGTCGGGACGCGGTCCAGCACCGGCACGAGCTGGTGCTGCACGTGGAGCCACCCCGCGACCACCAGGACGGCCACGGACACCGTCCGCATCACCACGATGCCGTGCCGGCGTCGCCGGACCGCCTCCGAGGTCCACGCCAGGACCTGCGCGAGCGACGTGGCGACCAGCAGCCACACCAGGACCACGACCTGGAGGGCCGCCAGGTCCCACCGCGCCCCCAGACCGTAGGCGGCGCTGCCCAGGAGGACCCACGCCTGGAGCAGCCACGCCGTGTTGACGGGAGCGAGCAGCAGGGCGCCGAGGTGGTCGGTGGTCGGGCTGATCGGGTACGGCGTCGCCTGGTCGCGCGGCAGCAGCTCGCGCCCGCCGCCGGAGACCACGGCGGAGATGACCGCGATGGCCAGGAACGCCGCGAACGCGACGGGAAGCAGGGTCAGCGCGGAGAGCGCGCGGCGGTCTTCGCCCGCGCCCGGCACGAGCGCCGGCACCACGGCCACGAGCAGGGTGCCACCCAGCATCGCGGCCATCACCCAGCGGTGCGCCACCCCTCGTCGTACCCGCCTGGCGCGGAAGCGCAGGAGGTGAACGACGTCGGCGACCGCCCTAGTCGAGAAGTCCACGGTAGGCCCGCGCACCTTCCTCGCCGGTCATCTGGCCGGCATCCACGGTCGCGACCCGGGACCCGCCCCGCAGGACCAGCACGTGGCCACAGGCCTGGACCGCGAGCTCGCGCAGGTGTGTGGAGACCAGGACGCACGCACCGCGGGCGCGGGCGTCGCCGATGACGTCGAGGGTCGCCTCCACTCCGATCGGGTCGACCCCGTCGAAGGGCTCGTCGAGGAGCATCACCTCGGGCTCGTGCAGCGCGGCCAGGAGCACCGACAGCCGCCGGCCCATGCCGTGGGAGAAGCCGCCGGTGACGCGGTGGGCTGCGTCGCCGAGCTCGAACCGCTCCAGCAGGTCGCGCCCACGCTTCTCCCAGTCGGTCAGCCGGCGCAGCCGCGCGGACAGCTGGAGGTGCTCCCAGGCGGTCGCCCGCGGGACCAGACCGCCCACGTCGGGGCAGTAGCCGACGGCACGCTTGACGGCGAGCGTCTCGGTGCGCACGTCGTGACCGGCGACCAGCACCGTCCCGGCGGTCGGCGGCACGACGCCGGCCAGCACCCGCATGGTGGTGGACTTGCCGGCCCCGTTGCGGCCCAGCAGGGCGGTGGCCTGTCCGGCGTACGCCGCGAGGTCGATGCCCGCGACCGCC
>NZ_DASSXS010000058.1:0-2453 GCF_035703625.1 Nocardioides sp.
CGAGCTGGAGTTCACCGAGGGCATGCAGTTCGACAAGGGCTACATCTCGGCGTACTTCGTCACCGACGCCGAGCGCATGGAGACCGTCCTCGAGGACCCCTACATCCTCCTGCACCAGGGCAAGATCTCCGCGGTCGCGGAGCTGCTGCCCCTGCTGGAGAAGGTCATCGCGGCCGGCAAGCCCCTGTTCATCCTCGCCGAGGACGTCGAGGGCGAGGCGCTCTCGACCCTGGTCGTGAACAAGATCCGCGGCACCTTCAACGCCGTCGCGGTCAAGAGCCCGGCGTTCGGCGACCGGCGCAAGGCGATGATGCAGGACATCGCCACCCTCACCGGTGGCCAGGTCATCGCCCCCGAGGTCGGCCTCAAGCTCGACCAGGCCGGGCTCGAGGTGCTCGGCCAGGCCCGCCGGGTCGTGGTCACCAAGGACAACACCACGATCGTCGACGGCGGCGGCGAGGCTGCCGACGTCGAGGCCCGGGTCAACCAGATCAAGGGCGAGATCGAGAACACCGACTCCGACTGGGACCGCGAGAAGCTCCAGGAGCGCCTCGCCAAGCTCTCCGGCGGCGTGTGCGTGATCAAGGTCGGCGCGGCCACCGAGGTGGAGCTGAAGGAGAAGAAGCACCGCATCGAGGACGCCGTGTCCGCGACCCGCGCGGCGATCGAGGAGGGCATCGTGGCCGGAGGCGGATCCGCGCTGATCCACGCCGCCGCGGTTCTGTCCGACGACCTCGGCCTCAGCGGCGACGAGGTCGCCGGCATCGGGATCGTGCGCCGCGCCCTCGACCAGCCGCTGCGCTGGATCGCGGAGAACGGCGGCGACAACGGGCACGTCGTGGTCGCCAAGGTCCGCGACGCGGGCGTCGGCACCGGCTACAACGCCGCCACGGGCGAGTACGGCGACCTGGTCGCCCAGGGTGTCCTCGACCCGGTCAAGGTCACCCGCTCCGCGCTGATCAACGCCACCTCGATCGCGGGCATGCTGCTCACGACCGAGACGCTGATCGCGGAGAAGCCCGAGGAGGACGAGGACGAGGCCGGCCACGGCCACGGCCACGGGCACGGGCACTGACCCGCCCGAAACTGACGCGCAAGACGCTGACCCGCCCGAAACTTTCGGGCGGGTCAGCGTCATTTTGCGCAGCGTCGGACCACGGACCGGCCGCTGGACGCCGCAGTCGTGCTCGGTCGTTCTGCCACGGAAACCGTGGGCGCCCCCCACAATGACTGCCATGACAGCAGCAAGGGTGGCGACCTACGCGTCCATCGGTGCCGTGGCGGTCTGGGCGGTCAAGGCCCTGTCCATCGGGATCGCCGGGGGCCTGGGCAAGAGCCCGGCCGAGGGTCCGCTCTTCTTCCTGGGCATGATCCTGTTCCTGACGGGTGTGGTGGCGATCGGGCTCGCGATCACCGCCGGCCGGTCCCTCGGCGCCCGCGCACTGGGGGTCGTCGCAGCGGTGGCGGTGACGTTGGTGGTCTGGCTGGCGATCGACACCGTGATCGCGTCGCTGGCTCCCGCGAACGACCCGCACTGGGTGTGGGCCGAGGTCCAGCTGTGGGTGATCGCCGTGGTGGTCGCCGTCGGTTGGCAGTTCTGGCTCGGTCGCATCGGGCAGCGCGTGCCCCGCGAGGGCGTGCCCGCCTGACCTGATCTGACCTGGGCCGACGGTAGGATGGTGTCCCGCCGACCCAGACCCGCAAAGGACCCCATGACCGACTCCGGAGTCCCTGACAAGTTCACCGCCCTGGGCCTGACCTACGACGACGTCCTGCTGCTGCCGGGGCGTTCCGACCTGGCCCCGACCGACATCGACACCACCACCCGGCTGACGCGCGGGATCACGCTCAAGGTGCCCCTGGTCAGTGCCGCGATGGACACCGTCACCGAGTCGCGGATGGCGATCGCGATGGCCCGCCAGGGCGGCCTCGGCGTGCTCCACCGCAACCTCTCGGTCCAGGACCAGGCCTACCAGGTCGACCTGGTCAAGCGGACCCAGACCGGGATCATCTCCAACCCGGTGACGATCGGGCCGGACGCGACCCTCGAGGAGCTCGACCAGATCTGCGGTGAGTTCCGCGTCTCCGGGCTTCCCGTGGTCGACACCGACAACCGCCTGCTGGGCATCTGCACCAATCGCGACCTGCGCTTCACCCCCGTCGCCGAGTGGGCCACCACGAAGGTCGACGAGGTGATGACCTCGACCCCGCTGGTCACCGGCCCCGTCGGCATCTCCCGCGACGAGGCCACCGCGCTGCTGCGCAAGCACAAGCGCGAGCGGCTCCCGCTGGTCGACGAGCAGGGGCGGCTCGGCGGACTGATCACGGTCAAGGACTTCGTCAAGAACGAGCAGTTCCCCCACACCTCGCAGGACGCCGACGGTCGCCTCATGGTCGGCGCCGCGGTGGGCTACTTCGGCGACGCCTGGCAGCGCGCCACCACCCTGGTCGAG
>NZ_DASSXS010000151.1:0-5754 GCF_035703625.1 Nocardioides sp.
TCTTCGATTTTCGCCACCTTCGAGAGTCGAACGGTGTCTTCCGGCCACTTGACCACCATGGAGGACACATCAGCACCGAGCTGCGAATCAACGATCGGATCCGGGTACCCGAGGTCCGACTCGTGGGACCCAACGGGGAGACCGTCGGAATCGTCCCGACCGATCAGGCACTGAAGCTGGCCCAGGAGGCCGACCTCGACCTCGTCGAGGTGGCGCCGACCGCCCGCCCGCCCGTCTGCAAGCTCATGGACTACGGGAAGTTCAAGTACGAGAACGCCCAGAAGGCCCGTGAGGCACGGCGCAACCAGACGAACGTGGTCATCAAGGAGATGAAGCTTCGTCCCAAGATCGACGCGCACGACTACGAGACCAAGAAGGGCCACGTCGTCCGATTCCTCCGGGCCGGCGACAAGGTCAAGATCACCATCATGTTCCGGGGGCGCGAGCAGCACCGGCCCGAGCTCGGCTTCCGGCTGCTGCAGCGGCTGGCCGAGGACGTCACCGAGCTGGGGTTCGTGGAGTCCGCGCCGAAGCAGGACGGCCGCAACATGATCATGGTCCTCGGGCCGCACCGGAAGAAGGCCGAGGCGAAGGTGGAGCTCAAGGCCGAGAAGGCCTCGCGCGCCGCCGAGCGTGCCGCGGCCCAGGCCGAGGAGCGCGCGGAGCGAACCGCAGCCAACGCTGGCCACGAAGGCGGCTCGAAGAAGAAGCAGCGCGGCCGGTCGGAGAACCTCGACCCCGAGATCGAGGCCTGAGCCCAGCGCACGACCACCGCACGTAGCAACGAGAGAGAGCAGGAAGATGCCGAAGAACAAGACGCACTCCGGAGCGAGCAAGCGCTTCCGCGTGACCGGATCGGGGAAGATCCTTCGCGAGAAGACCGGCAAGCGACACAACCTGGAGAAGAAGCCCTCCAAGGTGACCCGTCGGATGTCCGGCACCACCGAGATCGCCAAGGCCGACGTCAAGCGCGCCAAGAAGATGCTCGGCATCTGAGCCGACGACACGCCTCCCCCGACACCAGCAACAAGGAGTAATCAGAAATGGCACGCGTCAAGCGGGCAGTGAATGCCCAGAAGAAGCGCCGGGTCGTCCTCGAGCGGGCCAGCGGGTACCGCGGCCAGCGGTCGCGCCTGTACCGCAAGGCCAAGGAGCAGGTCACCCACTCGCTGGTCTACAGCTACAACGACCGCCGCAAGAACAAGGGCAACTTCCGCAAGCTGTGGATCCAGCGCATCAACGCTGCGGCCCGCGCCCAGGGCATGACCTACAACCGGTTCATCCAGGGCCTGAACCTCGCCGGCGTCACGGTCGACCGCAAGATCCTCGCCGACCTCGCCGTCAACGACGTGGCCGCGTTCAACACGCTGGTCGAGACCGCGAAGGCGGCACTCCCCGACGACGTGAACGCGCCGAAGGCCGAGGCCTCCGCCTGACCACCCCACTGACCCGTGGCAACGCCCGGGTCAAGGAAGCGCGCAAGCTCAGCCGTCGTCCGGTTCGCGCCGGACGACGGCTGTTCCTTGCCGACGGGCCCAACGCGGTCGCGGGCGCGCTGTCGGTCGACGGGTGCGTCGCGGAGGTGTTCGCGACACCCGCGGCGACCGAGCAGCACGCAGACCTGGTCGCGTCCGGGGCGCCCTGGACGTTGGTCGACGAGGCGGCCCTCGCTTCGCTCAGTGACAGCGTCACCCCGGCCGGGCTGGTCGCGGTGTGCCACTTCCTCGACGTCCCGCTCCACGCGGTCCTCGGCGGTCGACCACGGCTGGTGGCCGTCTGCGCCGACGTACGCGATCCCGGCAACGCCGGCACCGTGGTCCGGACCGCCGATGCGGCCGGAGCCGACGCGGTGGTCCTCGCCGGCAGCTCGGTGGATGCCCACCACCCCCGGACCGTGCGGGCCAGCGCCGGCAGCCTCTTCCATCTCCCGCTGGCCATCGAGCCCGACCCGATCGCCGCAGTCCGGGCGGCGGGCGAGGCAGGCCTGGTCGTGCTGGCGGCAGACGGCGCCGGCGAGCTCGACCTGTACGACGCCGACGAGGTGCTCGCCCGCCCCACGGCCTGGCTCTTCGGCAACGAGGCCTGGGGCCTGCCGGCCGACCTGGCGGCCGCCGCCGACCACCGGATCCGGATCCCGATCCACGGTCGGGCCGAGAGCCTCAACCTCGCCACCGCCGCAGCGTTGTGCCTCTACGCCTCGGCGCGCGCCCACCGCGGTTAGGGTGGCCGACGTGGACGAGGAGTGGTCGCAGGACGCGCAGGCCCTGGCCGACGCGCTGCCGGACGGCCTCGTGGTCGCGGACGCCGCAGGGATGGTCACCCTCGTGTCACGGACGGCCGCTGCCATGCTCTCCGTCTCCAGTCACGAGAGCGTCGGGAAGCCGCTGCCCGAGGTGCTGCTGCTGCGAGACCAGGACGGCAACGACTGGCACGCGACCAACCGTCCCTACGACGGCCTGCGGACCCGGGTGGCGATCCCGGAGCAGTCGTGGATCCTGCCGAGCGGCAACGAGGTCCTCGTCGCCACCCGCCTGTCCCGGGCCGGCATCAGCCAGCCCATCGAACGGGTCGTGGTGGTGCTGCGCTCCGGACGCGGTCGGGCCCGCCTCGACCGGGAGCGCTCCGACCTGGTGGCCACCGTCGCCCATGAGCTGAGATCCCCACTCACCGGGGTCAAGGGCTTCGTCCAGGCGTTGCTGAACCGCTGGGACAAGCTCAACGACGAGCAGAAGAAGCTGATGCTCACGACCGTCCACTCCGACTCCGAGCGGCTGAGCCGGCTGATCGCCGAGCTGCTCGACGTCGCCCGCATCGACACCGGTCGTCTCGCGCTGTACCCCCGGCCCTCCGACGCCGACGTGCTGGTCGGCCGGGCCGTGGCGTCGGTCCAGGCCGGGACCGCCCGGCCCATCGTCTACAGAGCGGTGGACGAGCTGCCCGAGGTGAGCGTGGACCCCGACAAGTTCACCCAGGTGGTCACCAACCTGATCGAGAACGGCGTGCGCCACGGGGAGGGGACAGTGACGGTCCGGGCCGAGGAGCTCGGGCCCGCCGACGAGTACCCCGGCGTTCGCGTCGTCGTCGAGGACGAGGGCGAGGGCATCGCTCCGGAGATGCGGCGTCGCGTCTTCACGAAGTTCTGGAAGAGCGGGGCGCGTGGCGGATCCGGTCTGGGGATGTACCTCGTCAACGGGCTGGTCCGGGCGCATGGGGGCTCGGTCGCCATCGGCGACGCACCGGGCGGGGGAGCGCGGGTCGAGCTGACCTGGCCGGCCGAGGACCTGCGACCCGGCCGCGGCTCCTGACCGGCCGAACCCGTTCGCGTCCCGCGCTCACCGCTTCCTAGACTTGCCCCCTGATTCGTCCGCCCCGAACGTCCGTCCGCGAAAGGCCACCATGTCGGGACCGAACACCGATTACGACCCCGTCGAGGTCACTCCGCTCAAGGCGGAGGAGGTCGAGGCGATGCGCGAGGCGGCGCTCGCGGCCATCGCCGGCGCCGACGACCTCGCGGCGCTCAAGCAGGTGCGGCTCGAACACGCGGGCGACCGGTCGCCGCTCGCGCTGGCCAACCGCGAGATCGGGGCGCTTCCGCCGCAGGCCCGCAAGGAGGCAGGCAAGCGCGTCGGTGAGGCGCGCGGCGCGGTCAACCAGGCCCTCGCGGCCCGGCAGGAGGTGCTCGAGGCCGAGCACGAGGAGCGGATGCTGGTCGAGGAGACGGTCGACGTCACCCTGCCGACCCAGCGCACCCGGCGTGGCGGCCGGCACCCGATCACGCTCCAGTCCGAGCTGATCGCCGACATCTTCGTGGCCATGGGCTGGGAGATCGCCGAGGGTCCGGTCGTGGAGGCCGAGTGGCTCAACTTCGACGCGCTCAACCTCGGGCCCGACCACCCGGCCCGCACCATGCAGGACACCTTCTGGACCGAGCCGGTCGACCACCACGTCGTGCTGCGCACCCAGACCTCGCCGGTCCAGGCGCGCACGATGCTGACGCGGACGCCGCCGATCTACGTCGCCTGCCCGGGGCGGGTCTTCCGCACCGACGAGTACGACGCCACGCACAGCCCGATGTTCCACCAGGTGGAGGGGCTCGTCGTCGACGAGGGCATCACGATGGCCCACCTCAAGGGCTGCCTCGACCACCTGGCCGGGCAGCTGTTCGGCGACGGCATCGACACGCGCTTCCGCCCGTCGTACTTCCCCTTCACCGAGCCGTCGGCCGAGGTCGACGTGCGCTGCTTCGTGTGCCGGGGCCAGGACGCCGCGTCCTGCCGCACCTGTCGCGGCGAGGGCTGGATCGAGTGGGGCGGCTGCGGAGTGGTGAACCCGCGGGTGCTGACCGCCTGCGGCGTCGACGCGGAGACCTACACGGGCTTCGCGTTCGGCATGGGCATCGACCGCAGCTTCATGTTCCGGCACAACCTGGAGGACCTGCGTCCGCTGTTCGAGGGCGACGTCCGGTTCAGTGCCGCGTTCGGCACCGAGATCTGAGAAGGGCACCCCACCGATGAAGGCCCCCCTGTCCTGGATCCTCGACTACGTCGACGTCCCCGCCGGCGTCACCAGCGAGGAGATCACCGCGCGCCTGACGCTCACCGGCCTCAAGCTCGAGGCCATCGCCAGCCCCGGTGCCGGCATCACCGGTCCTCTCGTGGTCGGCCGCGTGCTCACCCTGGAGCCTGAGCCGCAGAAGAACGGGAAGACGATCAACTGGTGCACCGTCGACGTCGGCGACGCCAACGGGACCGGCGAGCCGCAGGGCATCGTGTGCGGAGCCCACAACTTCGCGGTCGACGACCTCGTGGTCGTCGTCCTGCCCGGCGGGGTGCTCCCCGGCGGCTTCGAGATCTCCGCGCGCACGACCTACGGACATGTCTCGGCCGGCATGATCTGCTCCGCCCGTGAGCTCGGCCTCGGCGAAGACCACGAGGGCATCATCGTGCTCCCGGCCGACGCCGGGCAGCCGGGCGAGGACGCCCGGCCGGTCCTGGGTCTCGACGAGGAGGTCATCGAGTTCGAGATCAACCCCGATCGGGCCTACGGCCTCTCGCTGCGGGGCATCGCCCGCGAGGTCGCGGTCTCGGTCGAGGGAGCCACCGGGTTCCGGGACCCCGCGCTCCGCCGGACCCCGGAGCCCGACGGCGCGGGGTACCCGGTGGAGGTGGAGGACGTCGAGGGCTGCCCGGTCTTCGTCGCCCGCACGGTCACCGGGTTCGACCCGCGTGCCACCACCCCGGACTTCATCGCCCAGCGGGTCCGGGCTGCCGGCATGCGGCCGATCTCGCTGGCGGTCGACGTCACCAACTACGTGATGCTCGAGCTCGGACAGCCGATCCACGGCTACGACCGCGCGGCGCTGCGCGGGCCGATCCGGGTCCGCCGCGCGCAGGAGGGGGAGAGGCTCACCACCCTCGACGACGTCGAGCGCACCCTCTCCGCGGAGGACCTCCTGATCTGCGACGACCGCGGCCCGATCGGCCTGGCCGGCGTGATGGGCGGAGCGGAGACCGAGCTCACCGAGACCACCACCGACATCGTCATCGAGGCCGCCCACTTCGCGCCGGTGTCGATCTTCCGCACCGCCAAGCGGCACAAGCTGCCCTCGGAGGCCTCCAAGCGCTTCGAGCGCGGCGTCGACCCGACCATCCCGGAGGCCGCGGCCGACCGGGTGGCCGAGCTGCTCACGACGTACGGCGGGGGCACCATCGATCCCGGCGTGACGAAGGTCGGGAGCGCTCCGGCGATGCCGAC
>NZ_DASSXS010000102.1:0-14351 GCF_035703625.1 Nocardioides sp.
CCGCTTCTACCAGGCGTCCAGCTCGGAGATGTTCGGCAAGGTTCAGGAGTCCCCGCAGCACGAGCGCACCCTGCTGTGGCCACGGTCGCCGTACGGCGTGAGCAAGGTGTTCGGGCACCACATGACGATCAACTACCGCGAGTCCTACGGGATGCACGCCTCGTCGGGGATCCTGTTCAACCACGAGTCTCCCCGTCGCGGCCAGGAGTTCGTCACCCGGAAGATCAGCCGGGCCGTCGCCCGGATCAGCCTCGGCCTCCAGGAGGACCTGGCGCTGGGCAACCTCGACGCGTCGCGGGACTGGGGATTCGCGGGTGACTATGTCGAGGCGATGTGGCTGATGCTGCAGCAGCCGGTGGGCGACGACTACGTCGTGGCGACGGGCGAGACGCACTCGATCCGCGACTTCCTGGACCTCGCGTTCGCCCACGTGGGCATCGAGGACTGGACGCCGTACGTGCGCCAGGACAAGCGGTTCATGCGCCCGGCCGACGTCGACACCCTGGTCGGCGATGCCGGCAAGGCCCGCGAGGTGCTGGGGTGGCGACCTCGCGTCACGTTCCCCGAGCTGGTCGAGATGATGGTCGAGGCAGACCTCGACGCGACCCGGCAGGGCTGGTGACGTGACCCGCGCGTTCATCACCGGGATCGGCGGGCAGGACGGCGGCTACCTCGCCGAGCGGCTGCTCGCCGAAGGGGTCGAGGTGCACGCCCTGGCCCATGAGCAGGAGCCCCTGCCGGAGGCGCCGGGGGTCGAGCTGCACAGCGGCGACCTGACCCGGGTGGAGGAGGTGCGCGCGCTGCTCCTCGACCTGGCGCCGGACGAGGTCTACAACCTGGCCGCGATCAGCTCCGTGGCCCGGTCGTGGGGGCAGCCCGACCTGACGGCCCAGGTCAACGGGACCGCCGCGGTCGCCCTGATGGAGTCGGCCCTGCAGGTGCAGGAGAAGCGAGGCAGCCGGGTCCGTCTCGTCCAGGCCTCGAGCGCCGAGATCTTCGGCCAGCCCGACGTGACCCCCCAGGACGAGTCGACGACGATCCGGCCGGTCAACCCGTACGGCGCCGCCAAGGCCTACGCCCATCTGTCCGCCGACGTCTACCGCGGGCGCGACCTGCACGTGGTCAGCGCCATCCTCTACAACCACGAGTCCCCCCGCCGGCCGGCCACCTTCGTCACCCGCAAGATCACGTCCACCGTCGCCGCCCTCGCGACCGGCTGGGACGGACGCCTCACGCTCGGCAACCTCGACGCACGGCGCGACTGGGGCTGGGCCCCCGACTACGTCGACGCCCTGGTGCGGGCGGCCCGGGCCGACGTGCCGGGCGACTTCGTGATCGCCACGGGGGTCGGCCACAGTGTCCGCGACTTCGCGGCGGCGGCGTTCCGTCGGGCCGGCATCGACGACTGGGAGGGGCTGGTCGACTCCGACCCCGGGCTGGTGCGTCCGGCCGACCCCTCCGAGCTGGTCGGCGACGCCTCGCGCGCCCGGGAGCACCTCGGCTGGGCCCCGACCGTCGACTTCGAGGAGCTCGTGGGACGGATGGTCGACGCCGACCTCGGACGCTAGCGCGAGTCGAGCAGGTCGAGGAGGTAGGCGCCGTACCCGCTGTTGACGAGCTGGCTGGCCTGCTCGGCCAGCTGCTCGTCGGAGATGAAGCCCATCCGCCAGGCCACCTCCTCCGGCGAGGCGATCTTGAAGCCCTGCCGCGCCTCGAGCGTGCGCACGAAGTTGCTGGCGTCGTTGAGGCTCTCGAAGGTGCCGGTGTCGAGCCACGCCGCCCCGCGCGGCATCTCGACCACCCGGAGCCGGTCGGCCTCGAGGTAGCGCCGGTTGAGGTCGGTGATCTCGAGCTCACCCCGCGGCGACGGCTCCAGGGCCCGAGCCATCGCCACGACGTCGTTGTCGTAGAAGTACAGCCCCGGGACGGCGTAGCTGCTGCGCGGCTTCTCCGGCTTCTCCTCCAGCGACAGGGCCTTGCCGTTGCGGTCGAACTCCACAACGCCGTACGCCGACGGGTCGGCGACGCGGTACCCGAACACCACGGCGCCGTCGACGTCGGTGTAGCTGCGCAGCATCCGGCCGAGGCCACCGCCGTAGAAGATGTTGTCGCCGAGGACGAGGGCCACCCGGTCGTCACCGATGTGCTCCTCGCCGATCAGGAATGCCTGGGCCAGCCCGTCGGGGCTGGGCTGCACGGCGTAGTCGAGTCGCACCCCCCAGGCCGACCCGTCTCCGAGCAGCCGCTCGAACTGGTCGGCCTCGTGGGGCGTGGTGATGACCAGGATGTCGCGGATCCCGGCCAGCATCAGCGTGGAGAGCGGGTAGTAGATCATCGGCTTGTCGTAGACCGGGACGAGCTGCTTGCTGATCGCCTTGGTGATCGGGTGCAGTCGCGAGCCTGTGCCGCCCGCCAGGATGATGCCGCGCATGCTCCGCATCCTAGGGACCTACACTGCCGAGCGTGGAACGCGTACTCGTCACCGGAGGGGCCGGCTTCGTCGGCGCCAACTTCGTCCACCACCTCGTCGGCCGGACCACCGCCGACGTCACGGTGCTGGACAAGCTCACCTACGCCGCCAGCGAGGCGTCGCTCGCGGGCCTGCCGCCCGACCGGGTCCGTCTCGTCGTGGGCGACGTGGCCGACCAGACCGCCGTCGACCCGCTGGTCGCGTCGCACGACGCGGTGGTGCACTTCGCCGCCGAGTCCCACAACGACAACTCGCTGACCGATCCCGGGCCGTTCGTCCACACCAACCTGATCGGCACCTTCACGCTCCTGGAGGCGGTCCGCAAGCACGACAAGCGCCTCCACCACGTCTCGACCGACGAGGTCTACGGCGACCTCGAGCTCGACGATCCCAAGCGGTTCACCGAGGACACCCCCTACAACCCGTCGAGTCCCTACTCGGCCTCGAAGGCGGGGTCCGACCACCTCGTCCGCGCCTGGGTGCGCAGCTTCGGTGTCCGCGCGACGGTGTCGAACTGCTCCAACAACTACGGGCCCTGGCAGCACGTGGAGAAGTTCATCCCCCGCCAGATCACCAACGTCATCGACGGCATCCGCCCCAAGCTCTACGGCTCCGGGGAGAACGTCCGTGACTGGATCCATGCCGACGACCACTCCTCCGCCGTCCTCGCGATCCTCGAGCGGGGTCGGGTCGGGGAGACCTACCTGATCGGGGCCGACGGCGAGAAGAACAACCTCGAGGTCGTCCGCCTCATCCTCAAGCTGATGGGACGTCCGGAGGACGACTTCGACCACGTCAACGACCGCGTCGGCCACGACCTGCGCTACGCGATCGAGTCGGGCAAGCTGCGCCAGGAGCTCGGCTGGCAGCCCCAGTTCCGGGACTTCGAGTCCGGGCTCGCCGACACGATCCGCTGGTACCGCGAGCACGAGGACTGGTGGCGCCCGCACAAGGACCGCACCGAGGCGGCGTACGCCCTCAAGGGGCAGTGAAAGGCACGTCCCGGCCGTAGTCGTCGTCGAGCCGGACGATGTCGTCCTCGCCGGTGTAGGCACCGCGCTGGATCTCGATGATCACCAGCCCCTCGTCGTGCCGGTTGGCGATGCGGTGGGCCTGGCCGACGGCCACGTGCACGCTCTCGCCGGGGTGGGCCACCACGGTGTTGCCGTCGATCAGGCAGGTGGCGACGCCGGCGACGACGATCCAGTGCTCCGAACGATGGGCGTGGGTCTGGTACGAGAGTCGATGACCGGGGAGCACCTCGATCCGCTTGACCTTGTAGCCCGTGCCCTCGTCGAGGACCTGCCAGGTGCCCCACGGACGGGACACGAACAGCTGCTCCTGGCCCATGTCAGCGGCGGGTCAGCGAGGCCAGGGCGGGACGGACGTCGGCGAGGTAGACCAACGCTGCGATCGTGAAGGCCAGGTTGATGAAGTTCAGCGGGCTGAAGAGGAACTGGCAGGCGAGTCCCAGGCCGAGGATCGCGCACCAGGCCGGCTTGGTCAGCTTGTCCGCCGCCCGGTAGGACTCGGTGGAGAAGAGCAGGGAGCTGACCAAGGCGAACACCTTCACCGCCATCAGGGCGAGGAACAGCGCGAACACGAGATAGCTCTCGACAGCGAACGCGCTCATCACGAGCACAGCCTATCCGCGCCACTCCAGCGGTGGTGGGGCGCTGGGCCCCACGTGGGTTCGGGGGTTTCGAGGCTCGGGCCGCGAGACGGCCCTCGCACCTCAACCACCAGTGAGCATCGCCGGTGGTTGAGGTGCGAAGGCGCCCTGGCGCCTGAGCCTCGAAACCCCCGCAAGACGGACGAGACCCCCGGAGCTCACACCTCCGGGGGCCTCGTCGTGCTTCAGAACAGCGTCAGCTGCTCATGGTTCCTTCAGTCGCCGACCTTCGACGCGGCGTCGGTGGTGGCCTTCGCCGCGTTGGACGCCGTGCTCTTGGCGGCCGTGGTGGTGGCCTTGGCGCTGCTCTTGGCCGGGGACTTCTTGGCCGTCTTCTTGGCGTTCGCCGTCGACTTCTTGGCGGTCTTCTTCGCCTGCGTCGACGTGGTCTTCGCCTTGGCGGAGGTGGTCTTGGCCGACCGGGTGGTCGCCTTGGTCGCCTCCTGGCGACGGATCCGCGCGACGAGGGTCTCGCCACGCTTGACCAGGTCGCCGTAGGCGTCGGTCGCGGTGTCGGCGTTCTCGCTCACCAGGGTGGTCGCCTCCTTGCGGAGCTCCGCGACGCGCGCCTCGGCGGCGGCACGACGGGCCTTCGCGTCCTTGCTCAGGGCCTCGACGCGCGCGTTGACCTGCTGGCGCAGCGCCTGCGGCGAGTAGTCCAGCCCGGCGACGTTCTTCTGCACGTCGTTGACCCGCGCGGTGACGTCCTTCTGGACGCCGGCGAACCGGGTCTGGGCCTCGGTGACGTACTCGCGCACGGTCTCGACGGCGAGGTCGGCCACGCCGGCTCCGGCGTACAGGCCGCGAGTCGCCTCGGTCTTGATGTCGAACTTGGCCTTGGCCATGTCATTCACTCCTTGTGTTGTTGGTCTGCTCGGGGTCCAGGACCGGCATGGGTTCCACCGGTTGCTCCGTCATCGCGTCCACGGTCGACGCGTTGAGCGAGAGGAAGGACGAGTACACGTCCAGCAGCGACTGCTTCTGCCGCTCGGTGAGACCGGCGTCGCTCAGGATCGCGAGCTCGACGGACCTCTCCTGTGGGACGCCGACCCCCGTCTCGGGGCTGACGATCCCTGCTCTGATGTAGAGCTGCTCCGCCGAGATCCGCAGCGCCTTCGCGATCTGCTGCAGCACCTCGGCCGAGGGCTTGCGGAGCCCTCGCTCGATCTGGCTCAGGTAGGGGTTGGACACACCAGCCTGCTCCGCGAGCTGCCTCAGCGACAGGCGTGCGGCGACGCGCTGCTCCTTGAGGTAGTCGCCGAGAGACTCGACGGTCTTCCCGACCTTGGTCCTGGCCATGCCCCCATCCTGCTAACTCCAGTTAGCAAAATGCAAACTGGGCTAGCGTGATGAGGTCCACACCACGTGCGGGCGCGTCGCGACGGCGCGGCTCAGAAGCAGGCCCGGATCTCGCCCACCGGGTCCCCACCCCCGAGCAGGGCGACCACTCCCGTCCGGCGGACCGCCTCGGTGTCCACGCCCGGACCGGTGTCGATCCCGCTGCGGCGGAGGGCCTCGGCCATCAGCACCGGGCGCACCCGCGGGGCGCCGTCGTCGGTCTTGAGCGCGATGGCGCGGCCGTCGGGCAGCGCGACGGCGTAGCAGGACTCCGCACCAGCCTTCCCGACCGCGCCGGGCACCGCCCTCAGCAGCGCGAGCTCGTCCCGGCGGGTGCCGGAGACGTACTCCGGGTGCGCCCGGATCGCCTCCGCCACCTCGGTCACCCGCGGGTCGGGGCGGTCCTCGCCATCGAGCCCGAGCGCCAGCCGCCGGAAGGCGCGCGCCAGGCCCAGCAGGGAGGCCGGGAAGAGCGGTGCGCCGCACCCGTCCACCGCGACGATCGCGATCTCCTCCCCGGTCAGCTCCGCGAACGTCTCCGCGGTGGCCTCCTGCAGCGGATGGTCGACCGAGCGGTACGTCGCCGTGTCCCAGCCGTTGGCCCGGCAGGTGGCCAGCATGGCCGCATGCTTCCCCGAGCAGTTCATGTGGATCGGCGCCGGAACTCCCCCGGTGCGGAGCAGCGTCTCCCGTGCGTCGTCGTCGAGCGGGTAGCCGGCGGGCGTCTGCAGGTCGGACTCGTCGAGACCGGCGAGGTCGAGGATGCGGCGGACTCCCTCGAGGTGGAAGTCCTCGCCCGAGTGGGAGGCGCAGGCCAGGGCCAGCAGCTCCGGCGGCAGCCGCAACCCGAGCCGCACCATCGCCAGCGCCTGGATCGGCTTGTTGCACGACCGCGGCAGGATCGGCTCGCGGACATCGCCCACGGCCCACTCCACCTCGCCCGAGCTGTCCAACGCCACGATCGACCCGTAGTGGTGGCCCTCGACGAACCCGGAGCGGACGATCTCGGCGACGACGGGAGCGGGCATGGGCGCAGGTTAGCGAGGCCCCGGATGGCAGGATGACCCCCGTGTCGACTGCTCCCCCGCCCCAGCACTGCCCGACCCCGCGGGAGCTCGACGACCTCGAGCTCCTGAGCACCGGGGCGCTCGCGCCCACCAGCTCCTTCAACGCCCCGGGGAGCCCGGTGACCCTGACGCTCCCGCCGGAGCTGGTCGAGGCCGGCACCGTCGAGCTCGTCGACCCCGAGGGCCTGCCCCTGGCGCTCGTGTCCGCCACTGCCACAGGCGAGTGGACGGTCAAGCCGCTCACCCACGCCCAGTTCGGGCCCTACCGGCGTCTCTACCTGACGCCCGACGAGGCCCGGAAGCTCCACGCCGGCCGCACCTTCGTCCCGGTCGCGGACCCGCTCACCGCCGCACAGATCTCCCGGCTCCGGGAGGCGGGGCCGGTCACCCTGCTGGCCCTGGTCGGGGCCGGCACCCCCTCGCTCTCACCCGTCGGGCTGGTCCGCGCCACCCTCGCCGCGGCCGAGCAGCTGGACGCGGAGGTGGTGGCCGTTCCCCTGGCTGCACACGACGACGCCGAGGCCGACCACGCACTGGGCGTCCAGGTGGTCGCCAACTACGCGGGGCCGGATCCTGTGCTCGCCCTCCCCGAGCCGTCGGCCGAGGACGAGGCCTACCCGGCCGAGATCCAGGCGATCGTCGACTTCGACTCACCGCCCGAGGACCGCCAGGGCCTGGTCCTGTTCTTCACCGGCCTCTCGGGCAGCGGCAAGTCCACCCTCGCGAGGGCGCTCATGGACCGGATCCTGGAGGCGGGAGAGCGCACGGTCACCAGCCTCGACGGCGACGTCGTACGACGGAACCTGTCGGCGGGGCTCACCTTCTCCCGGGAGGACCGGGAGACCAACATCCGCCGGATCGGCTGGGTGGCCGCAGAGATCTCGCGCCACGGCGGGATCGCGGTCTGCAGTCCGATCGCACCGTTCGACGAGACCCGCCAACAGGTGCGGTCGATGGTGGACGAGGCCGGTGGCGCCTTCTTCCTCGTCCACGTGGCCACGCCGCTCGAGGAGTGCGAGCGCCGTGACCGGAAGGGCCTCTACGCCAAGGCACGGCGCGGCGAGATCCCCGAGTTCACCGGCATCTCGTCGCCGTACGAGGAGCCGGCGGACGCCGCCGTCCGCGTGGACACCACCGGACGCACCATCGAGGACTGCCTCGACGAGGTGATCCGCGCCCTCAATGAGCAGGGTTACCTCCACCCCACTGCATAATCACCATGTCCTCCGAGACGCGGGCCGCTCACCGACCATTGCGTGGGCCGCACGCCCCTCCGGCCGATGTGCTGGCAGAGTTGGCGGCCTCATGGGGCTGCTGACGTCCGAGCTCACCAGAAAGTCCACCGATGGATGAACTGATCACCGCAACCTTCTTCGCGATCCTCGCCGCCGGCTTCTTCGTCGGCGTGGTCGTGGGCCTGACCGGCATGGGCGGTGGCGCGCTGATGACCCCGGCGCTGATCTTCCTGGGCGTGGGCGAGGCGGCGACCGTGGTCACGGCGGACCTCACCGCAGCGGCGGTCTACAAGACCGGCGGAGCGGTGGTGCACCACAAGGAGGGCTCACCGAATCTCTCCCTCGCGAAGTGGCTGATCATCGGCAGCGTGCCCATGGCCCTGCTCGGTCCCTACCTCGTGTCGTGGTTCACCGAGCCCGAGGAGCTCGACGCGACCCTCAAGCTCTGCATCGGCTTCGCGCTGCTCCTGGCCGCTCTCACCTACGCGCTGCGCCTCTACATCAACCTGCGCCGCGTACGCAGCGGCGGTCCCACCGGCGACGAGAACCCGAAGGTCCGGCCGGTCCCGACCCTCCTCGTGGGCGCGCTGGGCGGACTGCTGGTCGGCATCACCAGCGTGGGGTCGGGGTCGGTCATCATGATCGCCCTGCTCATGCTCTACCCCGGCCTCTCCGCGGTGCGCCTCGTCGGCACCGACCTGGTCCAGGCGGTCCCGCTGGTCCTGGCCGCTGCGATCTCCAACATCGCACTGCACGGTCTCGACTGGGGGATCCTGATCCCGCTCCTGATCGGCTCGGTGCCCGGCACCATCCTGGGCTCCAAGATCGCGCCCAAGGTCCCGCAGTCCATCATCCGCCGCGGCATCGTCGTGGTGCTCACCATGTCCGGGGTGGCCCTGCTCGACAAGGCCGGCTGGGCGCCTCTCGGCGCCGGCGACGACGACACCCACCCGATGCTGATCGCCGCGGTCGGTGTCGTCATGGTCGTGCTGGTCCCGCTGATCTGGGGGCTGCTGCGGCGCGGGCAGGGTCTGCCCATGTTCGGCGCACCGACGGTCGCCCAGCTCGAAGATCCGTCGTACCGGCCCGGGATCGTGGGGATGAAGCGGGACGACTCCCCACAGGCCGACCGGCCGGCTCCGTGACCTGCCCTACACTGCGGCGCCTCGATTCAGCCGGGTCGGCGACAGCCCGTTAGAGTGAGGCGCTGTCCCGAGGAGAGGCCCAAAGTACTGATGAGCGCACCCCCGACACACGTCGACTACCAGCTGAGCCAGCTGGACCAGCTGGAAGCCGAGTCGATCCACATCTTCCGTGAGGTCGCGGCCGAGTTCGAGAAGCCCGTGCTGATGTTCTCGGGCGGCAAGGACTCGATCGTCATGCTCCGGCTCGCCGAGAAGGCGTTCTACCCGGCGAAGATCCCGTTCCCCGTCCTCCAGGTGGACACCGGCCTCGACTTCCCCGAGGTCCTCGAGACCCGCGACCGGTGGGTCAACCGCCTCGGCGTGAAGCTCGTCGTCGCCAGCATCGACGACGCGATCGCCAACGGCGTCGTGGTGGAGGACGGCAAGACCAGCCGCAACCGGCTCCAGATCGGCACCCTGCTCAACGCCATCGAGGAGAACGGCTTCACCGCCGCCTTCGGTGGCGGCCGCCGCGACGAGGAGAAGGCCCGCGCCAAGGAGCGCGTCTACTCCCACCGCGACGAGTTCGGCCAGTGGGACCCGAAGATGCAGCGTCCGGAGCTGTGGAGCCTCTACAACGGGCGGCTGCACGCGGGTGAGCACATGCGGGTCTTCCCGATCTCGAACTGGACCGAGCTCGACGTCTGGTCCTACATCGCCCGCGAGGGCATCGAGATCCCGGACATCTACTTCGCCCACCAGCGCCGCGTGTTCGAGCGCGAGGGCATGCTCATGTCCGAGACCCCGCTCAACCCGTGCCGCGACGGCGAGACCGTCGAGGAGCGCACCGTACGCTTCCGCACCTGTGGCGACATCACCCTGACCGGCTGCGTCGAGTCCTCCGCCTCCACGGTCGAGGAGATCATCGAGGAGATCGCGGTCGCCCGCGTCACCGAGCGCGGCGCCACCCGCGGCGACGACAAGTTCTCCGAAGCCGCCATGGAGGACCGCAAGAAGGAGGGCTACTTCTGATGGCCGACCACGAGAACAAGAGTGCCGGCGAGCAGGCCGTCGAGAACGTCACCTCCAACATGGACCTGCTGCGGTTCGCCACCGCGGGCTCCGTCGACGACGGCAAGTCGACCCTCATCGGTCGCCTGCTGCTGGACTCGAAGTCGATCTTCGAGGACCAGCTCGAGGCCGTGGAGGCGACCAGCCAGAACAAGGGCTACGACTACACGGACCTGGCCCTGCTGACCGACGGTCTGCGCTCCGAGCGCGAGCAGGGCATCACCATCGACGTGGCCTACCGCTACTTCGCGACGCCGAACCGCAAGTTCATCATCGCCGACACCCCCGGCCACGTGCAGTACACCCGCAACATGGTCACCGGTGCCTCGACCGCCGACCTCGGCCTCGTGCTGGTCGACGCCCGCCAGGGCCTCACCGAGCAGTCACGCCGGCACGCGGTGATCCTGTCGCTGCTGCGGGTGCCCCACCTGGTGCTCGCCGTCAACAAGATGGACCTGGTCGACTACGACGAGCAGGTCTTCGAGCGCATCCACCGCGAGTTCCAGCAGTTCGCGACCAAGCTCAACATCCCCGACCTCGAGGTCATCCCGATCTCGGCGCTCAAGGGCGACAACGTCGTCAACCGCTCCGAGAACATGCCGTGGTACTCCGGCTCGTCGCTCATGCACCACCTCGAGCACGTGCACGTCGCCTCCGACCGCGACCTGGTCGACGTCCGGTTCCCCGTCCAGTACGTCGTCCGGCCCAAGTCCGACGACCACCACGACTACCGCGGCTACGGCGGCCAGGTCGCCGGTGGAGTGCTGAAGCCCGGCGACGAGGTCGTCGTGCTCCCCAGCGGGATGACCTCCACCATCCAGGGCATCGACCTGTTCGAGCAGGAGCTCGAGGAGGCGTTCCCGCCGATGTCGGTGACGGTCCGGCTCGACGATGACGTCGACGTCTCGCGCGGCGACATGATCGCGCGGGTCAAGAACGCGCCGAAGCCCAGCCAGGACATCGACGCGATGATCTGCTGGATGACCAACACCCCGCTGCGGCCGCGCCAGAAGCTGGCGATCAAGCACACCACCCGGACCGCGCGGGCGCTGGTCAAGGACGTCCAGTACCGCCTCGACGTCAACACCCTGCACCGCGACCAGGAGACCAAGGAGCTCGGCCTCAACGAGATCGGGCGCATCCAGCTGCGCACCACCGTGCCGCTGCTGTGCGACCCCTACTCGAAGAACCGGACCACCGGGTCGTTCATCCTGATCGACGAGGCGACCGGCGTGACCGTCGGCGCGGGGATGATCCTCTCCGGCGACTGATCAAGCTCCCCGAACGGGGGCCGCCGTCCGACCTGGTCGGGCGACGGCCCCTTCGTCGTCTCAGGACCCGTTGAGTCCGAGGAGGCTGCGGGCTTCCTGCGGCGTCATGGGTGTGCGCTGGGCGAGCCGTCCGGCGTCGACCGCCCGCGCGACGAGCTGGGCGTTGCTCTCGACCGGCACTCCGCGGCTGATCGTGAGCACGTCTTCCATCCCGACCCGCAGGTGCCCGCCCTTGGAGAGGGCGGCCATCATCACCGACAGGGTCGAGCGGCCGATGCCGGTGGCCGACCAGGACGTGACGGCGTCGGGCAGGTCGCGGACGGCGGCGACGAGCGCGTCCGCCGTACCGTTCATGCCGCCGGGGACCCCCATCACCAGGTCGCAGTGGACCTTGCCGCCCCACGGCAGGCCGTACCTGCCGAGCAGCCGGTGGAGGGCGTGCACCTGGCCGAGGTCGAACAGCTCGAACTCCGGCACCACCTGGCGCTCCTGGCTCAGCTGGTAGAGGTCGCACACGAACGGCCAGGGGTTCGAGAAGACGTCGTCGCCGAAGTTGGTGGTGCCCATGGTCAGGCTGCAGGAGTCGGGCTGGGCGTCGAGGACCCGCAGCCGGTCCTCGAGCGGGTCGTGCACCGAACCGCCCGTCGAGAGCTGCACCACGAGGCCGGTGTGCTCCCGCAGCGCGGCCACCGTCTCCTTCAGGCGCCCGAGGTCGAGGGTCGGACGGTGCTCGTCGTCGCGGATGTGGACGTGGATCATGGCCGCGCCGGCGGCCTCGCACTCCTGCCCCGTGCGGACCAGCTCCTCCAGCGTCGTGGGCAGCTGGGGGCAGTCCTGCTTGCTGGTCTCGGCCCCGGTCGGGGCGACGGTGATCAGGAGGCGGTCGGCGGGCACGTCGGGCATGGCGTCATGCTGTCAGACGTGCGAGCTGTGCTGCAGCGGGTCCTCTCCGCCTCGGTGACGGTCGACGGCGAGGCCGTGGGCGCGATCGAGGCCCCGGGTCTCCTGGTCTACCTCGGCGTCACCCACGGCGACGGGCCGGACGAGGTCGCCTGGATGGCACGCAAGATCTGGGACGTCCGGCTCCTCAGGGACGAGCGGTCACTCTCCGACACCGACGGCAGCGTGCTGGTGGTCAGCCAGTTCACGCTGTACGGCGACGCCCGCAAGGGCCGCCGGCCCACCTGGGCGGCCGCGGCTCCGGGCGAGGTCGGCGAGCCGGCGTACGACGCGGTGTGCGCCGAGCTCGAACGGCTCGGTGCCCGCGTGGCCCGCGGCGTGTTCGGGGCCGACATGCGCGTGGAGTCGGTGAACGACGGCCCGGTCACGGTGATCCTGGAGCGCTGAACCTGGTTGCGGTGGGCGGTCGGGTTCCGGGGTTTCGAGGCTCGGGCCGTCAGACGGCCCTCACACCTCAACCACCGATGCCGCCTCGCACCTCAACCACCGACGCTGACCCGCCCGAAAGTTTCGGGCGGGTCAGCGTTGCGGGGTCAGATCGGGATGGTCACCTCGGCCACGGACCCGACGGCGGCGGTCACCTTCTTGTCCACCACCTCGGCGTTCGGGGCCAGCGTGCGCAGCGTCCACTCCCCGTCCGCGGCGAAGAACCGGAAGTGACCGGTGGCCGATGTCGGCACCTCGGCGGTGAACTCGCCGGTGCGGTCGAGCAGCCGGACGTAGGCGTTCCCGACGGGCTCGCCGTCGTGGGTCACCTGGCCCTGGACGACGGCCTCCTTCGCGACGTCGATCCCCTCGAGCGACAGGCCGCCCTCCGTGGCTCCGCACATCAGGCCTCGCCCCTCTCGTCACCCAGCGCGACGGGGACGCCGACCAGCGAGCCGTACTCGGTCCAGGACCCGTCGTAGTTCTTCACGTTCGGCTGGCCGAGCAGCTCCTTGAGGACGAACCAGGTGTGGGACGAACGCTCGCCGATACGGCAGTAGGCGATGGTGTCCTTGTCCCAGTCGACCCCGGCCTCGGTGTAGATCTGCTTCAGCTCGTCGTCGCCGCGGAAGGTGCCGTCGTCGTTGGCCGCCTTGCTCCACGGGACGTTCGCCGCCGTCGGGATGTGGCCGGCACGCTGCGCCTGCTCCTGCGGGAGGTGGGCGGGGGCCAGCAACCGGCCGGCGTACTCGTCGGGGCTGCGCACGTCGACGAGGTTCTTGGCACCGATCGCCTCGACGGTCTCGTCACGGAAGGCCCGGATGGACCGGTCCTGCTCCTGGGCGGTGTACGTCGTCTTCTCGCGCGAGGGCAGCTCGTCGGTCAGCTCGCGGGAGTCCAGCTCCCACTTCTTGCGGCCGCCGTCGAGCAGCTTGACGTCCTGATGGCCGTAGAGCTTGAAGTACCAGTAGGCGTAGGCGGCGAACCAGTTGTTGTTGCCGCCGTACAGGACGACCGTGTGGTCGTTGCCCACGCCCCGGTCGGAGAGCAGCGCCTCGAACTGCTCCTTGTTGACGAAGTCCCGGCGGACCTGGTCCTGGAGGTCGGTGGTCCAGTCGAGCTTGATGGCGCCCCTGATGTGGCCCTTGTCGTAGGCCTTGGTGTCCTCGTCGACCTCGATCAGGACGATGTCGGGGTTGTCGAGGTTGTCCTCGACCCACTGGGCGGTGACGAGGGAGTTCTCGCGACTCATGGGTGTCTCTCTTTCGGTTGCTGTTGGAGGATCGGTTACGGGGTTTCGAGGCTCAAGCGCTGGCGCGCTTTCGCTCCTCAACCACCGGCGGGCTGGTCACCCGCCTGGACAGGAGGTAGAGCTCGCAGCCGAGGCACAGTCCGAGCACGGCGTTGAGCAGGGCGGCCACGAGGGCAAACCCGGTGGCGACGAGCCCCACGGTCGTGGCTCCGGCGAGGAAGCCGACGAGCGCCACGGTGGCGAAGACGAGGCCGACGAGCTGGGCGAACCGCGGCGGAGCGGCGTCCTCGAGCTCGGAGGGTGGCCCGAGCCGGGGCCGGACCAGCGTCCGGAACACCCATGCGTGAGGGGTGCGATGGACGCCGAGCCCGGCTCCGACCGCGAACAGGAGGGCCTGCAGGGCGATCAGCGCGATCGCCAGGGGTTCGGGTGCCAGGAGCACGACCGCGAGGACGACCGAGGTCA
>NZ_DASSXS010000333.1:0-7788 GCF_035703625.1 Nocardioides sp.
AACTCCGCCTACTACGGCAAGGGCATGAAGATCGCGCCGGAGGCGCTGATCGACGACGGAGCGCTCGACGTGGTGGTCATCGAGGCCGCGTCGCGTCTCGAGCTGCTGCGCGCGCTCCCCACCGTCTACGACGGCACGCACGTGGACCGGCCGGAGGTGTCGGTGCTCCGGGGCAAGCGGGTCGAGGTGCGTGGCGACGCCCGTCTCCCGATCCCGCTCGGGGGTGACGGCGAACCGCTCGGCGCCCTCCCCGGCCTCGACGAGGAGCCGGCGGTCGTGGAGATCCACCCCGGGGTGCTCTCGATCCTCGCCGACTCGGCGCAACTGCCGCACTCCTGACTGCCGAGTCGGCGTGAATGCCGGGATGCCGTCAGCATTGGCGCCGACTCGGGCCGCTCGAGCCCGGCAGCTGCGCCGACTCGGCCAAACGGGGGTCAGCCGAACGACCAGACCAGGAGCTCGGTCGGTGAGGCCGCGGTCAGGGTCAGTCCCGGCCGGTCGGTGATCCGGAAGGCGTCGCCGGCGGAGAGCGGCTCGGCCAGGCTCGACCGGGCGAGCGAACCGGTGGCCACGAAGACGTGCTGCAGCGGGTCCTCGGGCAGCACGACCGTGTCGCCGGCGCCGAGCAGCGCCGCGTAGAGGGTCGCGGACGCCGTACCGATCCGGGCGGCCGCGGACCGGTGGCGTCCGGACACCACCGGCACCAGCTCCCCGGAGGCCAGCGCGTCCCCGATCGTCGCCGTGTTGTACGACGGCGCGACGCCGGACTCATCCGGCCGGACCCACGTCTGGACGAACCGCGTCGGGCCCGAACCGGTCTCCGCGATCTCGCTGTGCGAGACACCGGTGCCGGCCGAGAGCACCTGGACCCGACCGGTCCCCACGGTGGTCGGCGGACCCACGGAGGCGGTGTGCACCAGCGCTCCGGAGAGGACCCAGGTGACGATCTCCAGGTCCCGGTGCGGGTGGTCGGGATAACCGGCACCGCCGCGCAGGAGGTGGTCGTCGTGGCAGACCATCGGGCCGAATCCGACGTTGTCGGGGTCGTAGTGGTCGCCGAACGAGAAGGAGTGGCGTGTGATCCGGCCCTCGCCCCGGGTCGCGAACCTGACACTTCCCCTGCGGACCTCGACGGACATGGAGACAATGAAACCGTGTTTCCCCAACTCCCCCCGGGCTTTCGGTTCGGTACCAGCACCGCGTCGTACCAGATCGAGGGTGCGGTCGCCGAGGACGGCCGCGGCCCGAGCATCTGGGACACCTTCGCCGCCCAGCCCGGACACATCGCCGACGGCACCAGCGGCGCCGTGGCCTGCGACCACTACCACCGGTGGGAGGAGGACGTCGCGCTGCTGAAGGAGCTCGGCGCCCCGGGCTACCGCTTCTCGATCGCCTGGCCGCGGATCCAGCCGACCGGATCGGGGCCGGCCAACGCCAAGGGCCTCGCCTTCTACGACCGGCTGATCGACGCGCTCCTGGAGGCGGGTGTGGAGCCGATGGTCACCCTCTACCACTGGGACCTGCCGCAGGCGCTCGAGGACGACGGCGGCTGGCTGAACCGCGAGACCATCGACCGGTTCGCCGAGTACGCCGCCATCGTGGGCGAGGCGTTCCACGACCGTGTCGAGCACTGGATCCCGGTCAACGAGCCCAACGTGGTGACGAGGTACGGCTACGGCATCGGCGAGCACGCACCCGGGAAGCAGCTGCTCTTCGACTCGCTGCACGTGGCCCACCACCTGCTCCTCGGGCACGGTCGCGCCGCGATCGCCCTGCGCTCGGCGGGTGCCCGGAGCATCGGCTGCGCCAACCACCACGCCCCGATCTGGCCGGCCAGCGACGACGACGCCGATGTCGGCGCGTCGAAGCTCTTCGACACCATGTGGAACGGCATGTTCATCGAGCCGATGCTCCTGGGCCGCTACCCCGGCGACTTCGCGTTCATGATGGACGACCTGGTGCTCCCGGGTGACCTGGCGACGATCCGCCAGCCGCTCGACTTCTACGGCGTCAACTACTACAAACCGGTCAAGGTCGCGGCTGCGCCGGACGAGGCCCCCATGCCGTTCGAGCTGCTCGAGCCGCTCGGCTACCCGCTCACCGACATGGGCTGGCCGGTCGTGCCGGACGCGCTGCGCGAGTGGCTGATCATGTTCCGCGCCCGTTACCGCGCCGCACTGCCGCCGATCGTCATCACCGAGTCCGGGTGCGCCTACTCCGATGAGCCGGACGCCGACGGCGTGGTCGACGACCAGCGCCGGATCGACTACCTCGACGCCCATCTGCGGGCCGTGGCCACCGCGATCCAGCGCGGGGTCGACGTCCGCGGCTACTACACGTGGTCGCTGATGGACAACTTCGAGTGGGCCGAGGGCCTCTCCCAGCGGTTCGGGCTGGTGCACGTCGACTACGAGACGCTCCGGCGTACTCCGAAGAAGTCCTTCCGGTGGTACGCCGACGCGATCGCCGCCCAGCCCGCGGAGCCGGCGCCCAACAACGGGCCGGCCGCCAACTGGTAGCACGCCGGTACGCCTGCTGCCCGCCCGTTGCAGCGGCCCGGAACACGGGCAGACGGCCGGTTACAGCGACAGCGCCGCGCCGAGACGGCGGAGGATCTCGGTGAGCCGCTCGGGTGAGGTGGCCATGTTCAGGCGGGCGTGCCCGTCGAGTCCCGGGTGGTAGGCGTGGCCCGGCGAGAGCAGCACCCGCTCCCGCTGCAGCCCCACCTCGGCCGGGTCGCGGTGGCCGTAGGCGCGCAGGTCCAGCCACGGCAGGTACGTCGCCTCGAGGTGACGCATCCGGGCGTCGGGGAGGTGCCCGGCGAGCAGCCGGCCGAGCAGCGAGCGGAGCTGGTCGAGCCGCTCGACCAGTGCCGCGAGCCACGCGTCGCCGTCCTCGTAGGCAGCGATCGCCGCGACGGCGCCGAGCGAGGACCACGAGTCGTTGCGGGCCATGGGGATCTCGACCAGCTGCCGGCGGGTGGCGGCGTCGGTGGTGACGATCTGCGCGCACCGCAGCCCGGCGGTGTTGAACGCCTTCGACGACGCCACGACCGCGACCGCGTGGTCGGCGGTGCCTTCCAGGGACAGGTAGGGGACGTGCTGGGCCCCGGGCAGCACCAGCGGTGCGTGGATCTCGTCGCTGATCACCCGGGCCCCGTGCCGCACCACGACGTCGCGGATGCCCTCGAGCTCCTCGCGGGTGTAGACGTGGCCGCACGGGTTGTGCGGCTGGGTCAGCAGCAGGGTCCGCGCGCCGTCGGCGAAGAGCCGGTCGAGGTGGTCGAGGTCGAACATCGCGGTCGGCGCGTCCGGGTCCACCGGCAGGTCCCACCGTTCGCGTCCGGTGATCTGGGCGACGTCGAGCTGCGGGTGGTAGGCCGGGAGCGGCAGCACCATCGGACCGGGGTCGCTGAGCACGTCCAGGGCCACCCGGACCCCGGCGGTGACGTCGACCGTTCCGAGCACATCGGTGGGGTCGAGCCGCTGGCCGAAGTGTCGCGCGGCGAAGCCGGCGTACGCCTCACCGAGCCGGCCGCCGGGCCCGAAGACCGGATAGCCGGTCACCCCGGTGTTGACGGCGTCGAGCAACGCCTCGCGGACTGGCGGCGCCAGGGCGTAGTCCATCTCGGCCACCCAGGCGGGCAGCACGTCCGGCTCGACGCTGCCCCACTTGAGGACGATCGCGCGCCGGGCCTCGTCGTCGGTCAGGTCCTTGATCACCGTCCGAACCTAACGAGTCGACGTCGACGGAGGCGTCGCACGACCTTGACACATACCCCTAGGGGGTATAAGTTCGGGCCCATGAACACCTGGCGCACCGCAGTCTCTGCCACGCTTCACTGCCTCACCGGCTGTGCCATCGGCGAGGTCCTCGGCATGGCCCTGGCCACCTGGTGGGGGTGGGGCGATGCCGCGAGCATCGCGCTGGCCGTCGCCCTCGCGTTCTTCTTCGGCTACCTGCTCACCTTCGTGGGGGTCCGGCGGGCGGGCCTCGACGTCGGTACGGCGGTGCGCACGGCGCTGGCCGCCGACTCGTTGTCGATCCTGGTGATGGAGATCGTCGACAACGCCTTCCTGCTGGCGGTCCCGGGCGCAATGGAGGCAGGCCTGGGCGACCTCTTCTTCTGGGGAGCCCTGGCGGCGGCGCTCGCGGTGGCGTTCGTGCTCACCGTGCCGGTCAACAAGTGGATGATCGGCCGGGGCCGTGGCCACGCCGTCGTCCACGAGCTGCACATGCACGACGCGGCGGCCGGCCACCACTGAGACAGCACCTCCTACCGTGACAGTGGACCTGTCATGATGCGGAGGCATGGGCGTCGAACTCGGTCAGGGGACTGGCCCGCTGCGTGGGGTCAGGGTCGTCGAGCTCGCGGGCATCGGACCGGGACCGCACGCCTGCACCATCCTCGCCGACCTCGGGGCTGACGTGATCCGCGTCGAGCGGCCGGGCGGCGCGGCGACCGCCGGCGGCAGCCGCGAGACCGACCTGCTCACCCGTGGTCGCCCCAGCGTCGCCCTCGACCTGAAGCAGCCCGCCGCGGTCGAGGCGGTCCTCCAGCTCGTCGAGACCGCCGACATCCTCGTCGAGGGGATGAGGCCGGGAGCCACCGAGCGCCTCGGCCTCGGCCCCGACGAGTGCCTCGCCCGCAACCCGAGGCTCGTCTACGGCCGGATGACCGGCTGGGGACAGACCGGGCCGCTGGCCCACGCGGCCGGTCACGACATGAACTACATCGCGATCACCGGCGCACTCCACGGACTCGGCCAGGACCCCGCACGGCCGCACTTCCCCAGCAACCTGGTCGGTGACTTCGGCGGCGGGTCGACGTACCTCGTGATCGGCGTGCTGGCCGCGCTGATGGAGGCCAGGGTCAGCGGGCAGGGCCAGGTCGTCGACGCGGCGATCGTCGACGGCACCACCCACCTGAACACGATGGCCTCGGCGATGCTGGCCGGCGGCACGCTCCAGGAGCGGCGGGCCGCCAACCTCCTCGACGGCGGGGCGCCGTTCTACGACCTCTACGAGACCGCCGACGGCCGCCACATGACCGTCGGGGCGCTGGAGCCCCGGTTCTACGAGGAGTTCGTGACCCTGCTCGGCATCAAGGACGAGGCGCCGGACCGCTACGACCTCGACCGCCTCGAGGAGCTGCGCGAGCTGATCGCGCGCACCTTCCGGCAGAAGACGATGACCGAGTGGGCCGGCATCTTCGACGGCACCGATGCCTGTGTGGCGCCGGTGCTGACCCTCTCCGAGGCGGCCCGCGACCCGCACATCGTGGCCCGCGGCTGCCTGGTCGAGCACGAGGGCATCGTGCAGCCCGCGCCGGCGCCGCGGTTCTCGCGCACGGAGGCCACGCTCGGGACGCCACCGACCGCGGCCGGCGCCGCCACCGTCGAGGCGCTGGAGGCGTGGGGGGTCAAGGACGTGGCCGCCCTGGTCGAGAGCGGCGCAGCGGTCCAGGGGTGAGCCGAGATGGTGAGCAGAGCATGAGGCCCTTCCTCTTCCTCGGCACCCGCCCCGAGGACGACGCCGCCGACAACGAGTACGCCTCGGTCGTGCGCTGCACGGGCCTGCCCGAGGGCGACGTCGAACGCCGGCGCCTCGAGCGGGAGCCGCTCGGGCAGGTGGACCTCGACGACTGGTCGGGGATCATCCTCGGCGGCGGTCCCTTCAACACGAGCGACCCCGAGGTGGACAAGTCACCGGAGCAGCGGCGGGCCGAGCGCGACCTCCACGACCTGGCCGAGCGGGTGGTCGCGGCCGACTTCCCGTTCTTCGGGGCCTGCTACGGCATCGGCATCCTGGGCAGCCTCCGAGGGGGTCTCGTGGACCGCACCCACGGCGAGCCGATCGGCGCCACCTCGGTGTCCCTGACCGGGGAGGGTCGGGCGGACCCGCTGTTCGACGGCCTCCCCGACACCTTCGACGTGTTCCTCGGACACAAGGAGGCAGTCACCCGGCTGCCCGAAGGCGCCGTACGGCTGGCGTCGTCGGCGACCTGCCCGGTCCAGGCGTTCCGGCTGGGAGCCAACGTCTACGCCACGCAGTTCCACCCCGAGCTCGACATCGAGGCACTGTGCCTGCGGATCGAGGTCTACAAGAACCACGGCTACTTCGACCCGCCGCAGGCCCAGAGCCTCAAGGACATGGCGCGCCGCAGCGTCGTCGTCGAACCGCCCCGGCTGTTGAAGTCCTTCGTCGAGAGGTACGCCCGCCCATGATCACCCGACCAGCCACCCGCTCCGCATGACCGAGCACGTCGACGTCCTCATCATCGGCGCCGGTCTCTCGGGAGTCGGCGCCGCGGCGCAGCTCACGCGCGAGCACCCCGCCCGGAGCTACCTGGTGCTCGAGCGCCGCGCGGCCAGCGGCGGGACCTGGGACCTGTTCCGTTACCCCGGCATCCGCTCGGACTCCGACATGTACACCCTCGGCTACCGGTTCAAGCCGTGGCGGGCCGACACCGCCCTCGCGGACGGCCCGGCGATCCTCGACTACGTCCGCGAGACCGCGCGGGAGTACGACGTGGAGTCGCACATCCGCTACTCCCACCGGGTGACCAGGGCCGACTGGGACTCCGCGACCGCGCGGTGGAGCGTGGAGGTGGAGACGCCGGACGGGCCGCGCCGGCTCACCACCGCCTTCCTGTGGTCGTGCAGCGGCTACTACGACTACGACCAGGGCTACACGCCCGAGCTGCCGGGCGTCGAGCGGTACCAGGGCCGGCTCGTGCATCCCCAGACGTGGCCGGAGGACCTCGACTACCGCGGCAGGCGCGTCGTCGTGATCGGCAGCGGTGCGACCGCGGTGACGCTGGTGCCGGCGATGGCGGAGTCGGGCGTCGGCCACGTGACGATGCTCCAGCGCTCGCCCACCTACGTCCTGTCGCTGCCGGCGGTCGACGGCCTCGCCCGGCTGCTGCGGCGGCTGCTGCCGGAGAAGGCGGCGTACGCGGTGACCCGCTGGAAGAACGTCGCGATCGCGACCCTCGTCTACCAGCTCAGCCAGCGGCGCCCGCGATTCATGCGCGGCGTGATCCGCAAGCAGAACACGAGGCTGTTGCCGGTCGGGTACGACGTCGACACCCACTTCAACCCGCGCTACGACCCGTGGGACCAGCGGCTGTGCCTGGTGCCGGACGGCAACCTCTTCCGGGCGCTCGAGAGCGGCACCGCGGAGATCGTCACCGACACCATCGACACCTTCACCGAGACCGGGCTGCGGCTGGTCTCCGGGCGCGAGCTCGATGCCGATGTGATCGTGACGGCCACCGGGCTCAACCTGATGCTGTTCGGAGGCATCGAGCTCACCGTCGACGGCGTGAAACCAGACCTCCGCGAGCAGATCGCCTACAAGGCGCTGATGCTCAGCGGGCTGCCCAACTTCGCCTTCACCATCGGCTACACCAACGCCTCGTGGACGTTGAAGGCCGACCTCGTCGCGGAGTACGTCTGCCGGCTGCTCACCCACCTCGACGAGCACGGCCACCGGTCCGTCGTACCCGTGCCCGGGCCCGACGTGCAGGAGCGACCGTTCCTCGACTTCACCCCGGGCTACGTGCTGCGCTCCCTCGACTCGCTGCCCAAGCAGGGCCACCGCGAGCCGTGGCGACTCCGGCAGAACTACCTCCGCGACGTCCAGACGATCCGCCGCGGAGAGATCGACGACGGCGCGCTGCGCTTCGGCTGAACCCACCCCGTCTCGCCTGCCCGGCCGGCAGCTGCGTCATCACGCTCGGAACGCCCCGATGTATCAGAGCGTCCTGGGTGTGCTCCTTCTTTG
>NZ_DASSXS010000298.1:0-3818 GCF_035703625.1 Nocardioides sp.
CTCCAGCACCCGGAACCCCTTCGCGCTGGCCACCCGGTCGGTCGGGTAGCCCTGCTCGCCGAGCCAGCGCTGCAGGGAGTCAGCGCCCAGGTTCTTCCCCACCACCATCACCATCCGTCCGCCGGGCCGCAGCCGGGGCAGCCACCGCAGCAGCAGGTCGTGCAGGGCCTGCTTGCCGATACGGATCGGCGGGTTCGACCAGATCTCGTCGTACGTCGCGTCGCTGGGGACCGCGTCCGGCAGGCAGGCGATGAACCGTCCCTCCAGGCCGAGCGCCTCGGCGTTCTGGTTGGCCAGCGCCAGCGCCCGCTCGTTGACGTCGACGGCCGTCACGTTGGCCAGCGGCACCGCTCGGGCGATGGCCAGCCCGATGACGCCGTACCCGCAGCCGAGGTCGAGGAACTGCCCCTGCGCCGGCGGCTCGGTCTCGCGGAAGAGGACGGCCGTCGCCCGGTCGAGATGTCCGCGGCTGAAGACCCCCGAGCCGCTGACCAGGGTCAGCTCGTGGCCCCACACCTCACAGGTGAACGGCTCGCGCTCGAACGGGACGGACGGGTCCGCGCTGAAGTAGTGGTCGTCGTTCATCGGTGCCGCGCCACCCGCGTCGTCCTGGTCTGCGCCGCCCGGGCCGCCAGCTCGTCGTCCGGCGGGTAGCGGACCTCCTCGAGGGTCAGGCCGTGCGCGTGGACGACGGTGACCGCCGGGTCGCGGGCCGCGGCCCGCAGGATCTCACTCGCCCACGCGGCCGGCCGTCGTCCCTCTCCGACGGCGAGCAGACACCCGACCAGCGACCGGACCATGCTGTGGCAGAACGCGTCGGCGCGCACCGTCGCGACCGCCAGTCCGTCGGGATCCCGGTCCCACCCGAGCTCGAGCAGCGTCCGGATCGTCGTCGCCCCCTCCCGCCGCTTGCAGAACGACGCGAAGTCGTGCTCGCCGAGCAGCGCCGCCGAGGCGTCGTTCATCGCCTCGAGATCCAGGGGCCGTGGCCAGGCGAGCACCTGCCGGCGCGCCAGCGGGTCGACGCTCCCGGCCCGGTCGGCGATCCGGTAGCAGTAGCGGCGCCAGAGCGCGGAGAAGCGGGCGTCGAAGCCCAGCGGTGCCGCGGCCACGCTCCGGACCCGCACGTCGGGAGGCAGGATGCCGTTGAGGCGGGGCAACAGGACCTCGGGGAGCGGTTGTCCCGAACGTCCGGCGGCTCCGGCCAGCGTGTCCTCGTCGACCTCGAGATGGGTCACCTGGCCACGGGCGTGGACGCCGGTGTCGGTGCGTCCGGCACACACGACGGCGACGGACGGGACGCGCAGCAACGTCGCCAGCGCGGCCTCCAGCGTGCCCTGCACGGTCCGCAGACCCGGCTGGGATGCCCAGCCGTGGAAGTCGGTGCCCTCGTAGGCGAGGTCCATCCGGATCCGCATGCCGCGCATCCTCTCAGGACGGCGTTGGCCTCAGGTCAGCTCGTGGGCGTACGGCGGGTCCGCGCCGGGTCGCGACACGGTCACGGCCGCAGCCCGGGCGGCACGGGTCAGGGCCTCGCGCACGGCCGCGTCGCCGAGGGTCGCCACGTCCCCCCGTCCGACGAGGCCGTCGACCAGGGCTGCGGAGAACGTGTCACCGGCGCCGATGGTGTCGGCCACCTCCACCGGGCTGGAGGCGACCTCCACGCTGCCCGTGCGGGAGAACCACACGGCACCCTGGGCCCCGCGGGTCACCACGACGGCGTCGGGCCCTCGCTCCAGCAGTCCCTGGGCTGCGTCCGCCAGGCCCAGCGTCGGGTAGAGCGCGGCGAGGTCCTCGTCGGAGGCCTTGACGAGGTCGCTGGAGCCCACCATGCGTTCGACCCGCTCGACCAGGTCGGGACCGCTGCCGGTGAGAGCAGGTCGGGCGTTGATGTCGTAGCTCACCAGAGCGCTCTCCCGGAGCCGGGACACGACGTCGTGGACCACCTCCGAGCCCGGAGACAGCACCACGCCCAGCGAGCACACGTGGACGGCCGTCGGCGCCGCCTCGACCGCAGGCGGCTCCGGTTCCCAGGCGAGGTCGAACTCGTAGCTCGCGGCGCCGTCCGAACCCAGCGTGGCCACCGCCGTCGACGTCCGCCCGATCGAGTGGGGCCGGTTGGCGAGCCGGACACCCGCCCGGTCGAGGTGGGCGGCGATCATCCGGCCGTGCGGGTCGTCGGCGAAACAGGTCGCGAACCGGACAGACCGCCCGAGCCTGGCCAGGGCGACCGCGACGTTGGCCGCGCTGCCTCCCACGTGCTCGGACACCGAGCCGTCGGGCGCCCGGACGACGTCGATCAGCGACTCCCCCATCACCAGCACCTCGTCAGCCATGCAGCAGTCTCTACCACGCGTAGGGTCGCGGCATGGACCTGATCCCGCTCGACCCGGGTGCATCGGAACCGCCGTACGAGCAGCTGCGTCGGCAGATCGCCGCCCGGGCGGCCACGGGCGAGCTTCCGGCGGGCACCCGGCTCCCGACGGTGCGCGCCCTGGCCGCCGAGCTCGGCCTGGCCGTCAACACCGTGGCGAAGACCTACCGGTCGTTGGAGACGGACGGGGTCGTGATCACCGAGGGGCGGCGCGGGACCTTCGTGTCCCCCCGTGCCGCCGCGGGACGGGAAGAGGCAGGCGAGGCGGCCGCGGCGTACGTCGTTGCGGCCCGGCGCCTCGGCCTCGGCCTGACCGAGGCCACACTCCTGGTGGAGCGCGCCTGGTCGCGCTGACGCGATGGGGCGAGCGTCCGCATATCGCGAGTCGGCCTGCGCTAACGTTCGGCGAGCAGCGCGCCAACGAGTGGTGCGTACTTGAGAGTGATGGAGAGACCACGATGGGTTTCGTCGAGGCAGTCAAGAGTTGTTTGGGCCAGTACGTCGGGTTCTCGGGCCGGGCCCGCCGCTCTGAGTACTGGTGGTTCTTCCTGTTCAACATCCTGGTCAGCATCGTGGCGTCCATCCTCGACTCCGTCCTCGGCACCACGTCCGCGGACACCAACATCGGCCTGATCGGGTCGATCGCCGGTCTGGCCCTGTTCCTGCCCAGCCTGGCCGTCGGCATCCGCCGTCTGCACGACACCTCGCGGACCGGTTGGTGGATCCTGATCGGGCTGATCACGATCGTCGGCTGGATCATCCTGATCGTCTTCTACTGCCTCGACAGCCACGGCGACAACAAGTACGGCCCCTCACCGAAGGCAGTCGCGCCGACCGTGTGAGCGAACGCTCCGCGACGTACGTCGTCTACGGCGCCGGCGCCGTCGGCGGGGTGATCGGCGGGCACCTGGCCCTGGCCGGCCGGCCGGTCACCCTGGTCGCGCTGACGCGATGGGGCGAGCGTCCGCATAACGCAAGGCGGCCTGCGCTAACGTTCGGCCAGCGGCGCGCCAATCGGGTGTGCGCACTCGAGAGTGATGGAGAGACCGCGATGGGTTTCGTCGAGGCAGTCAAGAGTTGTTTGAGCCAGTACGTCGGGTTCTCGGGCCGGGCCCGGCGCTCTGAGTACTGGTGGTTCTTCCTGTTCAACATCCTGGTCAGCATCGTGGCGTCCATCCTCGACTCCATCCTCGGCACCACGTCCGCCGACACCAACATCGGCCTGATCGGGTCGATCGCCGGTCTGGCCCTGTTCCTGCCCAGCCTGGCCGTCGGCATCCGCCGTCTGCACGACACCTCGCGGACCGGTTGGTGGATCCTGATCGGGCTGATCCCGATCGTCGGCTGGATCATCCTGATCGTCTTCTACTGCCTCGACAGCCACGGCGACAACAAGTACGGCCCGTCACCGAAGGCAGTCGCGCCGACCGTGTGAGCGACCGCT
>NZ_DASSXS010000171.1:0-3431 GCF_035703625.1 Nocardioides sp.
ACCGGGATGCCGAAGGCCAGGGTCTTGCCGGTCCCGGTGCGCGCCTGGCCGATCAGGTCGGTGCCCATCAGCGCGACGGAGAGGGTCATCTCCTGGATCGGGAAGGGCTTGGTGATGTTGGCGCGCTCGAGCGCGTCGCAAATCTCGGGGAGCACCCCGAGCTCTCTGAAGGTTGTCAGTGTTCTCTTCGCTTCCGTGAGTTCCAGTGCGGCGGACCGGGAGCTGGAACTCCGAGAGACGTCTGCCGCGCACATGCGGTCGGGCCCTGGCCCGGCATTGACGCCGACGGGCGGGGCACCCGAACAGCGTCAGTCTATCGGTAGGGTTCGATCATGAGTGAATCCCCGGTCGCGGGCGAGGCGTCCCTGGCGCTGGAGGACCCTCACTACCGGGCGGCGGTCGTGGACCTGCTCGGAGCCATCGCGTACGGCGAGATCTCCGCCTTCGAGCGGCTCGCCGAGGATGCCCGGATGGCGCCGACGCTGGAGGACAAGGTCGCGATCGGGTCGATGGCCTCGACGGAGTTCGGGCACGTCTCGATGCTGCTCGAGCGGCTCACCGCACTCGGCGCGGACCCCTACGCCGCGATGGCGCCCTTCCGGGAGCCGATCGACCTCTTCCACGCCCACACGGCACCGGCGGACTGGTACGAGAGCCTGATCAAGGCGTACGTCGGCGACGGCATGGCCGCCGACTTCTACCGCGAGATCGCCGCCTACCTCGACACCCGGACGCGTGACCTGATCGTGGCGTCCCTGACCGACGCCGGGCAGTCCCGGTTCGTCGTGGACCGCGTCCGGTCCGGGATCGCGGCCGACCCGCGCCTGGGCGGTCGCCTCGCGCTGTGGGGGCGGCGGCTGATGGGGGAGGCCCTGACCCAGGCGCAGCGGGTGGCCGCGGAGCGCGATGCGCTGTCGGCGCTGCTGGCAGGTGGCGTCGACCGGCCCGGCCTCGACCTGGCGGCGATCGGCCGGATGTTCAGCCGGATCACCGAGCTGCACGCGGCCAGGATGGACGAGCTGGGCCTGGACTCCTGACCGAACCGGTCAGACCGCGCTGTGGCGCCGTCCGCTGAGCGCGGAGGCGATGATGACCAGCACCATGGCGGTCAGCACCGTGACGATGCCCTGGGTCCAGTCGAGGCCAGCGGAGCCGTCGCCGCCGAAGGCGCGGTAGATCACCCCTCCGACGAGCATGCCGCCGATGCCGCAGACGATGGTGAGCCACAGAGGGATGTTGTCCTTGTCCCCGGGAGCGAAGAACTTCCCCAGCAGTCCGACGATCGTGCCCACGATCAGGTAGAAGAGAATGGTTGTGACGTCCATCGGACTCACCTTTCCGGGCCCCTCCAGTGTGGGCCTCGACCCCATTTTTCACCCGTTGCGGGCCGTTCACAACGACAACGGAGCCCAATGGTCCCCGATGGGGGGCCGCGGGTCAGTGCCGGAAGCCCACCTGGGCGGTGTGCACCCCGATCTCGACGTAGGCGAGCTTGGCGGCCGGAACCAGGATCCGCCGGCCCCGGTGGTCGGTGAGCGCGAGCATCCCCTCGGAGCCGATCGCCTCCGACACCAGCTTCTCGATGCTCTCGGGCGACTCCTCGGTCTCGATCACGAGATCCCGGGATGCGTGCTGGACGCCGATCTTGACCTCCACGGCGGTGTTCCTCTCTCTGTGGTCTGTGTGGGCCCCTGGGCCAGCGTCACTCGCTGGTCACTCGTTGGGGACCTCGTCGGTGAGCGGGTAGCCACGGATTCCTCGCCAGGCGAGGCCCGCCACCAGTGCCGCGGCCTCGGACTTGCTGATCCCGTTGCCTTCGGCGAGCCAGAACCGCGCGCTCACCTGGGCCATTCCTACCAGTGACACCGCGAGCAGGCGCGAGGCCTCGTCGGGCAGCCCGGTGTCGTCGTGGATCACGTGGGCGATCATGGCCGAGCACTCGTTGGTGACGCGCTCCACCTGGGCGCGCACGGCGGGCTCGTTGTTGAGGTCGGACTCGAAGACCAGCCGGAACGCTCCGGTGTCGCCGGCGACGTACTCGTAGAACGCCGCCATCGTGGCCTCGACCCGCTGCTTGTTGTCGTGGGTCGAGGCCAGGGCCTGGCGGCAGTTGTCGATGATCAGGTCGCACGAGACGTCGAGCAGCGCGAGGTAGAGCTCCAGCTTGCCCGGGAAGTGCTGGTAGAGCACCGGCTTGGAGACCCCGGCGCGCTCGGCGATGTCGTCCATCGCGGCGGCGTGGTAGCCCTGGGCCACGAAGACCTCCAGGGCCGAGTCGAGCAGCTGGGCGCGCCGCTCGCCGCGCGGCAGCCGCACGCCCCGCGGCCGCGCCTGCTCGAAGTCGCGCTCACTCATCGCGGGCAGCCTACCGGTGCGCGCCGAGGTCGGGCGGCAGCGGAGCCCCTCCGGTGAAGCGGTGGTGCGTGCGGTGCTGCGGTGGTGCGTACGGCGTCGGTGCCGCGGGGTTCAGCGTGCCGCCGTCCAACGACCGACTGGGTGATCGCCGGCCCGTGCTGTGAGGCGGACGTGCGGGTGACCTGAGGCCGGGCGGGAGATCGTCCGGACATCGACGCGACGAACAGGAACCCCGGCTTCTCGCGCACCGGTCCGCATGACGGGACCCGGACGGGTGCGGCCGACGCGCGAGGGAACATGGACGGCCCGTCCGGAGTTGTGGCGGAGTACCTGTCGTCCTCCAGAGGAGTCCCCGTGTCGTTTCCCCCGTTGGTCGAGCCAGCCGATGAGCTGACCATCGACGAGGTGCGCCGTTACAGCCGCCACCTGATCATTCCCGACGTCGGGATGTCCGGGCAGAAGCGGCTGAAGAACGCCCGGGTGCTGGTGATCGGGGCCGGCGGTCTCGGCAGCCCGGCGCTGCTCTACCTGGCCGCGGCCGGCGTCGGCACGATCGGGATCGCGGAGTTCGACGAGGTCGACGAGTCCAACCTGCAGCGCCAGGTCATCCATGGGCAGTCCGACATCGGGCGGCCGAAGGCCGAGTCGGCGAAAGACTCCATCGCCGAGGTCAACCCGCTCGTCGAGGTGGTCGTCCACAACGAGCGCCTCGACAACGACAACGTCCTGGGGATCTTCGAGGGCTACGACCTGATCGTCGACGGCACCGACAACTTCGCCACGCGCTACCTGGTCAACGACACCTGCGTGCTGCTGAACAAGCCCTACGTGTGGGGCTCGATCTACCGGTTCGACGGCCAGGTGTCGGTCTTCTGGAACGACCACGGGCCCAACTACCGCGACCTCTACCCGGTGCCCCCGCCGCCCGGCATGGTCCCGAGCTGCGCCGAGGGCGGCGTGCTCGGCGTCCTCTGCGCCACGATCGGCGCCATCCAGGCGACCGAGGCGGTCAAGCTCATCACCGGCATCGGTGACACGCTGCTCGGCCGGCTGATGGTCTACGACGCCCTGGAGAT
>NZ_DASSXS010000328.1:0-10198 GCF_035703625.1 Nocardioides sp.
GGAGCGGATCCGGACCTCGCTGTCCGGGCAGCAGTCCGGGATCGTGCTCGTCGACGACCTCGAGCAGGGCCTCGACGTCGTCAACGGCTACGCCGCCGAGCACCTCGAGATCCACACCGACGACGCCGCCGCAGTCGCGGGGCGGGTCCGCAACGCCGGAGCCGTCTTCGTCGGGCCGTTCACCCCGGTCTCGCTGGGCGACTACTGCGCGGGCTCCAACCACGTGCTCCCGACCGGGGGTTGCGCATGCCACTCGTCGGGGCTGTCGGTGCGGACCTTCCAGCGCGCGGTGCACGTCGTCGACTACACCCGCGAGGCGCTGGACGAGGTCGCCGACCAGGTCGTCGACCTGGCCGAGGCCGAGGACCTGCCCGCGCACGGCGCCGCCGTGCGCGCGCGCCTCGAGGGCTGAGCATGAACGCGAGCGAGCTCGCGGGGGAGCCGTCAGGATGGCCCCCGCTGCGTGAGGAGCTGCGCGGCATCGAGCCCTACGGCGCCCCCCAGCTCGACGTGCCGGTGCAGCTCAACGTCAACGAGAATCCCTACCCGCCCTCCGCCGAGGTCGTCGCGGACGTGGCGGCGGCGGTGGCCGAGACGGCCGCCCACCTCAACCGGTACCCCGACCGCGAGCTCACCGAGCTGCGCGCCGCGCTGGCCGACTACCTCGCGGCCGACGGCAGCCCCGGCCTGCGTCCCGAGCAGGTGTGGGCGGCCAACGGGTCCAACGAGGTGATGCTGCAGCTGCTGCAGGCGTTCGCCGGTCCGGGACGGACGGCGGTCGGGTTCGCGCCGACGTACTCGATGTATCCGGAGTACGCCCGGGTGACCAACACCCGATGGGTGGTCGGCCACCGCGAGGAGGACTTCTCCCTCGACCTCGACCGCGCCCGGGCCCTCGTGCAGCAGCACCGGCCGACCGTCGTCCTCCTGCCGTCGCCCAACAACCCCACCGGGACCGCGCTGCCACCGGAGGCGGTCTCCACTCTGTGCGGGGCCGTCGGGGACGGGCTGGTCGTGGTCGACGAGGCGTACGGCGAGTTCCGTCGCGACGGCACCCCGAGCGCGCTGGAGCTCCTGCCGCGGCACCGCAACCTCGTCGTCACCCGCACCATGAGCAAGGCCTTCGCGCTCGCGGGCGCCAGGCTCGGCTACCTCGCGGCCGCTCCGGAGATCTGCGACGCGCTGCGGCTCGTCCGGCTGCCCTACCACCTGTCCGCCGTCACCCAGACTGTCGCGCTCGCGGCTCTCCGGCACTCCTCCGAGCTGCTCGGCCGGGTCGCCGACCTGCGCGCCGAACGGGACGCCTGCGTCGACTGGCTGCGGGCCCAGGGGCTGACCGTCGCCGACAGCGACGCCAACTACGTGCTGTTCGGGAGCTTCGCCGACCGGCACGGCGTCTGGCAGGCTCTGCTGGACCGCGGGGTGCTGATCCGCGAGACCGGTCCCGAGGGATGGCTGCGGGTCTCCATCGGGACGCCCGCGGAGATGGGAGCATTCAGGAAGGCACTCACCGAGGTGCTGGAGGAGGCACGATGAGTGACACCGTGAGCCGCACGGCGACGATCGACCGCACCACCAAGGAGTCGCGGGTCCACGTCGAGGTCGACCTCGACGGCACCGGCAAGGCCCAGGTGTCCACCGGCGTCGGGTTCTACGACCACATGCTGCAGTCCTTCGCCCGGCACGCGCTGCTCGACCTCACGGTCGACACCGACGGCGACACCCAGATCGACGCCCACCACACGGTCGAGGACACCGCGATCGTGCTCGGCGAGGCGCTGCGCGAGGCGCTGGGCGACAAGCACGGGATCCGCCGGTTCGGTGACGCCACCGTGCCGCTCGACGAGGCCCTCGTGCAGGCCGTCGTCGACGTTTCCGGCCGCCCGTACTGCGTCCACGTCGGCGAGCCCGAGGGGCAGGAGTACGTCGTCATCGGCGGCGACTACGCGGGCTCGTTGACCCGGCACGTCTTCGAGACGCTGGCCTTCCACGCCCAGATCGCCCTGCACGTCCGGGTCCTGTCCGGCCGCGACCCCCACCACGTGGTCGAGGCACAGTTCAAGGCGTTCGCCCGAGCCCTGCGCGACGCGATCGCGATCGACCCGCGCGAGCCCGGCGTGCCCTCCACCAAGGGCACCCTCTCGTAGCGTGTCGTCGACAGTCGTCGTCCTCGACTACGGGTCGGGGAACCTCAGGTCCGCCGTCCGCGCGCTGGAGCGCGCCGGGGCGCAGGTCGAGCTCACCGCCGACCACACGGCCGCCGAGGCGGCAGACGGCCTGGTCGTCCCGGGCGTCGGGGCCTTCGCCGCCTGCATGACCGGGCTGACCGCCGTCCGCGGCCACCGCACGATCGGGCGCCGGCTGGCCGGTGGCCGACCGGTGCTGGGGATCTGCGTCGGCATGCAGGTGCTCTTCGAGCGCGGCGTCGAGCACGGCGTCGAGACGGAGGGTTGCGACGAGTGGCCCGGCGTGGTCGAGCGGCTGCAGGCGCCGGTGGTGCCCCACATGGGCTGGAACACCGTCTCCGCACCGGGGGGCAGCACCCTCTTCGACGGCATCGCGGGGGAGCGCTTCTACTTCGTCCACTCCTACGCCGTCCGGGACTGGACGCTGCAGACCAACAACCGCACCCGGGCCCCGCTGGTGACCTGGACCGAGCACGGGGGCGACCGCTTCGTCTCCGCGGTGGAGAACGGTCCTCTCTGCGCCACCCAATTCCACCCCGAGAAGTCCGGCGACGCCGGGGCCCAGCTGCTGCGCAACTGGGTCCAGACCCTCTGATCCGGAAGTGACCATGACCCGACTCGAGCTCCTCCCGGCCGTCGACATCGCCGACGGACAGGCCGTCCAGCTGGTCCAGGGGGTGGCCGGCTCCGAGAAGCGCTTCGGCGACCCCGTCGCGGCCGCGCTGCGCTGGCAGGAGGCGGGTGCGGAGTGGATCCACCTCGTCGACCTCGACGCGGCGTTCGGTCGCGGCCACAACCGCGAGCTGCAGGCCGAGATCGTGGGCACGCTCGACATCGCCGTCGAGATGAGCGGCGGGATCCGCGACGACGAGTCCCTGGCCGCCGCGATGGCGAGCGGGTGCCGGCGGGTCAACATCGGCACCGCCGCCCTCGAGCAGCCGGAGTGGTGCGCCTCCGCCATCGCCGGGTACGGCGACCGGGTCGCCATCGGGCTCGACGTACGCGGCCGGACGCTGGCGGCCCGGGGCTGGACCCGCGACGGCGGCGACCTCTACGAGGTCCTGGCCCGGCTCGACTCCGAGGGCTGTGCCCGCTACGTCGTGACCGACGTCAACAAGGACGGCATGCTGCAGGGACCGAACGTCGACCTGCTGCGCAACGTCTGCGCCGCCACCGACCGGCCGGTCGTGGCCTCGGGCGGAATCACCGAGCTCGCGGACCTGGAGGTGCTGCAGGGCCTCGTTCCGGACGGTGTCGAGGGAGCGATCATCGGGACCGCTCTCTACGAGGGCCGGTTCACCCTCCAGGAGGCGCTCGAGCTGACGAGACGGGAGCCGGCGTGAGCCTCGCCGTGCGCGTCATCCCGTGCCTCGACGTGGATGCCGGCCGGGTGGTCAAGGGCATCAACTTCACCGACCTCCGCGACGCCGGCGACCCGGTCGAGCTGGCCCGGACCTATGACGCCGAGGGCGCGGACGAGCTCACCTTCCTCGACATCTCGGCCTCCCACGAGGGCCGCGCCACCACCCTCGAGATCGTCGCCCGGACCGCCGAGGAGGTGTTCATCCCGCTGACGGTCGGTGGGGGAGTGTCGTCGGTCGAGGACGTCGACCGGCTGCTGCGGGCGGGCGCCGACAAGGTCGCGGTCAACACCGCGGCCATCGCCCGGCCCGAGCTGGTGGCCGAGATCGCCGACCGGTTCGGCAGCCAGGTGCTGGTGCTGTCCGTCGACGCGCGCCGCGCCGGGGGCACCGACTCCGGCTTCGAGGTGACCACCCACGGCGGCCGCAAGTCCGCCGGCCTCGACGCGATCGGGTGGGCGGTACGCGGCGCGGAGCTGGGAGCGGGCGAGATCCTGCTCAACGGCATGGACGCCGACGGCACCGAGGACGGCTTCGACCTCGAGCTGATCCGCGCCGTCCGCGCCGAGGTGACGATCCCGGTCATCGCCTCTGGCGGAGCGGGTCGCACCGACCACTTCCCGCCCGCGGTCGACGCCGGCGCGGACGCCGTCCTGGCGGCCACCGTCTTCCACTTCGGCACCCTGCGGATCGCCGACGTCAAGCAGACCCTCTCGGCCTCCGGCCACCCCGTGCGCTGAGCGCTGACCCGCCCGAAACTTTCGGGCGGGTCAGCGCTTTTCGCGTCAGTTTCGGGCGGGTCAGAGGCCGAGGCCGGCGTCGTGCAGGGCGGCGATGTGCTCGTCGGGGCCGTGGAACTCCAGCCCGCGGTGCTCGTGGCGCCCGTAGAGGAACATCACGATCTCCGACGGCATGCCGGCCAGCACGGCAGCATCCGCCCCGCGCCGCAGCGTCGCCTGCGCGCCGGTGTCGGTACGCCGGATCTTCACGGGTACGCCGGCCCGCCGGACCAGTCCGCGACCGAAGACCCGGATGGCGGACCAGAGAGCGGACTCGTCGGCGCGGTCGAGGACCCTCGGCGTCCACCCGGGCTGGGCCCGGCGCAGGTCCTCGTGGTGCACGAAGTACTCGAGCGTGTTCACCGCCTTGTCGACCGGCCGGATGGCCGAGGGGGTCAGCCCGTGCCGGCGGGCCCGCTCGACCAGGACCGTGAAGTCCTTCTTCCCGATCCGTGCCATCTCCAGCTCGGTGAGCCGCGACAGCGGCGGGATCAGCAGCCCGGGCGCTCCGAGGGGGCTGTGCTCGCGCAGCACCAGGTGGGTGACCAGGTCCTTGGCGGTCCAGTCGCCCGACAGCGTGGGCGCGTCCTCGCCGAGGACGAGGGCGAGGTCGCACAGGGCGTTGCGTTCGCGCCGGGCCAGCAGGTCGGAAGTCATGGTTGCCGAGGGTACGGCGCAGGCGAACCGTCGAGTGGTAAGGGGTTGGGCAGGTGGCATACCCTCACAGACGCGACGGCGGGACGGCCGTGGCGCCTTGGACGCGGAGGGGGACGGGCAGCACGTGGCGGAGGAGCAGGCGGAGCTGCGCGGAGCGACCACGCGCGAGGGCTTCGCCGTACTCGGCCACGCGATCCGCCGCGAACCCGCCATCTTCGTCCTGTCCACCGTCGGCAGCGTGCTGTTCGCCCTGCTGACCGTCGCTGACGCCTGGGTGCTCGGCTGGTCCACCGACCACGTGCTGATCCCCGCCTTCGAGGAGGGCGAGATCGCCCCGGGCCTGCTCTGGGCCGTGCTCGGGCTGTTCCTCGGGGTCGCGATCCTGAGGGCGGTCGGCATCGTGGCCCGGCGCCTCGGTGCCGGCGTCATGCAGTTCCGGATGCAGGCCCACACCCGCCGGGCCGTCACCCGGCAGTACCTCTCCCTGCCCATGGAGTGGCACCAGCGCCACCCGACGGGCCAGCTCCTCTCCAACGCCTACTCCGACGTCGAGGCGGCCTGGGGCCCGATCGCGCCGCTGCCGATGGCGCTCGGAACCGTGGTGATGATGGCCATCGCCGTGGTGCAGATGCTGTTCGCCGACGTGGTGCTGGCCCTGGTCGGGCTGCTGGTGTTCCCGGCCGTCGTGGTCGCGAACCTCGCCTACCAGCGGCTCGCCTCGCCGCTGATGACCCGCGCACAGGGCCTGCGCGCCGAGGTCAGCGAGATCGCGCACGAGTCCTTCGACGGTGCGATGGTGGTCAAGACCCTGGGCCGCGAGGGCGAGGAGACCGAGCGGTTCCGCGCCCGCGCCCACGAGCTGCGCGACGTCAACACCCGTGCGGGCGCCATCCGCGCCGCCTTCGACCCCACCCTCGCCTCGCTGCCCAACGTCGGGGTCCTCGTGGTCCTGGCGGTCGGCACCTCCCGCGTGCTGGCCGGACAGACCGACGCCGGCGACGTCGTCACCATCGCCTACCTGCTGACCATCGTCTCCTTCCCGATCCGCGCGATCGGCTGGTTGCTCGGCGAGTTCCCGCGCTCCGTGGTGGGCTTCCGGAGGACCCGCTCGGTGCTGCACGCCACCGGCGCGATGGAGCACGGAGACGCAACCCTCGTCGCCACCTCCGCCGACGGCGCCCGGGTCGAGGTGGACGACCTCCACTACGCGTACGACGGCGAGGCGCCTCTCCTCGACGGCGTCTCGTTCGTGGTCGAGCCCGGCCGCACCGTCGCCCTCGTCGGGGCGACCGCCTCCGGCAAGAGCACCCTCACCAGCCTGCTCACGCGGCTCGTCGATCCCGACTCCGGCCGGATCCTGGTCGACGGGTCCGACCTGCGCGACCTCCGCAAGGGCGCGCTCGCCGGGTCGGTCTCGCTGGTGCCGCAGACGGCGTTCCTCTTCGACGACACCGTGCGCGACAACGTCACGCTCGGGGCCGACGTCTCCGACGAGGAGGTGTGGGCCGCCCTGCGCGCCGCCCAGGCCGACGGCTTCGTCGCCGCCCTCGGCCAGGGTCTCGACACCCGCCTCGGCGAGCGCGGCACCTCGCTGTCCGGCGGGCAGCGCCAGCGGATCAGCCTCGCGCGCGCCCTCGTGCGACGCCCGCGCCTGCTGATCCTCGACGACGCCACGTCGGCCGTCGACCCGGAGGTCGAGGCCCGGATCCTGCAGGCCCTGCGAGCCGGCGGGACCGGCGCGACCCTGGTCGTGGTCGCCTACCGCAAGGCGACCATCGCCCTGGCCGACGAGGTCGTCCACCTCGAGGACGGCCGGATCGCCGCCCGGGGCACCCACGCCGAGCTGCTCGAGAGCAGTCCCGCCTACGCCCACCTGGTCAACGCCTACGAGCAGGCCGCCCACGAGCCGGGCGGGGTGGAGGTCCGATGACCGCCGTGACCACCGACCGCCCCACCGGCACCACCATGGACACCGGCGACGACATCAAGGCGATGGACACGATCCGTCGTGGCGTGCGGATCTCGCCCGAGCTGCGCGAGGGCTTCGGGTTCACGCTGTTCCTCGCCGTGATCGCCTCGTGCGGCCAGGTGGTCGTCCCGATCGCGGTGCAGCAGACCCTCGACCGGGGGCTCAACGGGCTCGGTGGCCCCGACGTCAGCTACGTCGCCTGGATGGGGGTCCTCGCGGCGCTGGCGATCGGGATCACCAGCGCGGCGTCGTACCTCATGACGAAGCGGCTGTTCACCTCCTCCGAACGCGGACTGGCAACGCTGCGGATCAAGGCGTTCCGCCACGTCCACGACCTGCCGCTGCTCACCCAGAACACCGAACGGCGCGGAGCCCTGGTCTCGCGGGTGACCAGCGACGTCGACCAGGTCAGCCAGTTCCTGGTCTTCGGCGGCCTGCTGTTCATCGTCAGCATCGGCCAGATGCTGGTGGCGACCGTGATCATGGTGATCTACAGCTGGCAGCTGGCGCTGGTCGTGTGGGTCAGCTTCGCGCCGCTGTTCTTGTCGATCCGCTACTTCCAGCGCAAGCTGTCCGAGGCCTACGGCATCGTCCGGCACCAGGTCGGCGTCCTGCTCGGCGCCATCTCCGAGCCCGTGGTCGGTGCGGCCGTGGTCCGCTCCTACTCCGTCGAGGACCGCACCCAGCACCGCATCGACACCGCCATCGACGACTTCAAGGGCGCGTCCATCCGTGCCCAGCAGTTCACGGTCGTCTCGTTCTCGCTGGGCGGCATCTCTGCGGGCCTGGCCAACGCCTGCGTCCTGATCGTCGGCGTGCTCCTCGGCTTCACCGGCGACATGACCCCCGGCCGGATCCTCGCGTTCGCGTTCCTCGTGACGCTGTTCGTCGGACCGGTTCAGATGGGCACCCAGATCCTGACCGATGCCCAGAACGCCATTGCCAGCTGGCGGCGGGTCATCGGCATCCTCGAGACCCCCGCCGACCTGGTCGACCCCGGTCCCGAGGGCGAGGTCCTGCCACGCGGGCCGATCGACGTCCGCTTCGACCACGTCACGTTCGCCTACCCGGGCGGGCCTCCGGTCCTGAGGGACGTGGACCTGTCCATCGCCTCCGGCTCACGCGTGGCGATCGTGGGCGAGACCGGGTCGGGAAAGTCGACCTTCGCCAAGCTGCTGACCCGGCTGATGGACCCGGACGAGGGTGCGGTGCTGCTCGACGGCGTCGACGTACGCCGGATCGCCGGCGAGTCGCTGCGGCGCAGCGTCGTGCTGGTTCCCCAGGAGGGGTTCCTCTTCGACGACACGCTCGCGGCGAACGTCCGCTACGGGCGGCTCGACGCGGGGGAGGACGCCATCCTCGCCAGCGCCGAGGAGCTCGGACTCGGCGACTGGCTGGACGGCCTCCCCAGGGGGCTCGACACGAGGGTCGGTCAGCGCGGGGAGTCGCTGTCGGCGGGGGAGCGACAGCTGGTCGCGCTGCTGCGTGCCCACCTCGCCGATCCCGACCTGCTCGTCCTCGACGAGGCCACCAGCGCGGTCGACCCGGCCCTGGAGATGAGGATCGGGCGCGCCCTCCAGCGCCTGATGAGCGGCCGGACCTCGGTCACCATCGCCCACCGCCTTTCCACCGCCGAGAACGCCGACGAGGTCGTGGTCGTGGACCGGGGCCGGGTGGTCCAGCGCGGGCCGCACGCCGAGCTGGTGCAGCAGCAGGGCAGCGTGTACGCCGGCCTGCACGCCTCCTGGATCGCCCAACACGGATAGTCCGGCACGGATAGTCCGGCACGGAAGACCGGCGCGGTGGGCCGGCAGCGGATCGTCACTGGTCGATACCACCCGCCCGGGTCATTTACCTCTCAACCACTCGCATGGTTCGGTGGAGCGGACAGCCCGGGGTGGGGCCGAGCGTGACGCGTGTGCGCTCGGGCCCAGATCGTCAGGAGCTGCCATGAAGCGCCCGGGACTCAACACCACCGCCACGGCAGGAGCGCTCGCCCTGACCGTGAGCCTCGCCGGCCTGCTGCCGGCCACGACGACGGCTGGCAACGCCTCGTCGGCGCCACCGCAGGCACAGGCCAGAGCGGGGGACGCGGCGCTGCGCCTCGCGGTCCGTGGGGTCGGCGGACCCGCCGCGCTGCGCGGCCTCCGCTCCTTCCGCTACCACGCCACCGGCAGCCGCTGGATCTACGACGAGGGGGTCCGTCCGGGCGACCGGGCCAAGCTGAGCGCCACGTTCGACGAGCGGGTCCGGTACGTCGTCGCGAACCGGCGTACTCCCAACCGGGTGCGAGTGGACGTCGTGCGCACCTCCGTCGGGGCGGACCGTCCGGTCCACGAGGTCATCTCCGGCGACCGTGGCTTCATCCGAGGCGTGGACGCGAACTTCTCCTCGCCCACCTCGAAGCCGATGACCGCGGACCGGGGCGCTGCGATCCGCGAGGAGCTCTCCCTGCTCAACCCGCACGTGCTGCTCCAGAGGGCCCTGAACAACCCCCGGCTGGCCCGTGACGGTGGTAGTGCCGTCGTGGGCGGGCGGACCTTCCGGGTCCTCGTGCTGCGCGACGCCGTCGCGCCTGTGCGCCTGTTCCTGAACGCGAGGACCGGACGGATCGCCCGGCTTCGGACCACGCAGCACGACTACCTGCGCCGCGACGTCAGGGTCGAGGTGCGCTACGCACGCTGGAGCCGTGCCGGGGCGGGGCTGGTGTTCCCACGCACGGTCTCGCTCAGCTCGGACGGACAGCGGCTCCACCGCGAGCAGCGCCCTGCCGGGCAGGTCGTCGCCAACCCGAGGCTGCGAGACGCGGCGTTCCGGATCCCGGCCTCTGTCCAGGCCCCACGGTTCGGTGCCCGGCTGACGTCGGTCGGCCGCCGCACCTCGGAGTGGGTCATGTCCTTCGCCAACCTCGGCTTCATCAAGGACGGCGGCCAGACCGCGATCAACCCGCAGCGGGTCGCGCCCGGGGTCATCCTGCTCGGCGGGGTCTCCAACAACTCGCTCGTGGTGCGACGCGCCAGCGGGATCGTCGTCGTCGAGGGTGCGTTGCACGACCTCCGTGCCGAGGCCGTGATCGCCTTCGTCCGCCGCCGGTTCCCCGGCCAGCCCATCACCCACGTGATCACGACGCACCACCACTCCGACCACTCGGGCGGCATGCGGCCCTACGTCGCGCTCGGCGCGCGGGTGGTGGTGCACCAGTCGGCGGTCCGGTTCTTCGGCCGGGTCTTCCGCCAGCGCAGCTCG
>NZ_DASSXS010000059.1:0-8317 GCF_035703625.1 Nocardioides sp.
CCGGGAGAACGGCGGCTTCTAGCGCAGCCGGCGCCAGCGGCTGCGCTAGAAGCCGCCGTTCTGATGGTGGTCGAGCGAGCCGTCGTCGACCGAGCCTGCGAGGGCGGCGAAGCGGCGTGTCGAGACCCGGTGAGACGAACGGCGACCGCTCGTCTCGGCTTCTACCCCACGTGATCGACCACCCCGCCGCCGTACCGCACGGTGAGGGGCTCGACCTCGGGGGCGGTCACCGTCCTGGGCCTCCCGCGCAGCACCGACCGCGGCATCCAGGCGGCTCGGCGGCGGGCCGCGCGCGAGGCGCCGCCCTGCAGGGACGCGACGCAGGTCGCGAGGTCCTTGTCGAGCAGGTCCTGGTCGGCCTCCTGCCCGGCCCGGGCGTAGCGCAGCCGCTCCACACACCGCACGATCCGGTCGAGTGCCTCGACCGCGAACGGCGCGACGTGCGCCCCGTGCACGGGACGCTCGGGGGTGTCGGAGCGCACCGGCAGCCCGAAGCGGCGCACCAGCGCGTCCCTCGTCTCGCGGGGTGACCGGTCGTAGGGCCAGGGCACCCCCAGGTCGGTCGCGGTGTCGAGCAGCTCGGCCCAGGCGCCCTCCGGGCCGCTGCCGAGCCGGCGGCGGGTGCGGGTGCGCCGGATCGCCGACGGGACGAGCAGCAGACCCAGTCCGGCCAGCAGTGCTCCGGTGGTGCCCAGGACCGGACCCCACGGGAACCCTGCCTGGTCGTCACGCTGGTTCTCGTCCTGCGATGCCTCCTCGCCCGCGGCACCGGAGCTCTCCGCGCGGCTGGGCAGGTCCTCGCTCTGCCGGGGTGCGCCCGGACCGACGCCGGACTCGGGAAGGTTGACCTGCTGGGTGGTGTAGCCCGGCACCTCGGTCGCCCGGTTCGAGGGGGTGGGCTCGAACCTCACCCAGCCCGATCCGGGGAAGAAGAGCTCGGGCCAGGCGTGGAGGTCCCAGGCGCTGTACTCCCACGTCTCAGATCCGACCCTCCGCGGCTGGTAGAAGCCGACCGCGACTCGCGCCGGGATCCCCAGGATCCGGGACATGACCGCCATCGCCGAGGCGAACTGCTCGCAGTAGCCGGTGCGCCCGTCTGCTCCCGGGGTGAGGAACCGGACGAGGTCGTCGGTGCCGTTGCCGGGTTCGGCATCGAGGTCGTAGGTGAACCCGCCGTCCTCCCGGAACCACTGCTGCAGCGCCACGGCCTTCTCGAACCGCGTGTCCTCGTTGCGGGTGACCTGGAACGCCAGGTTGCTCACCGTGCTGGGGATCCCGTCCGGCAGGTCGATGTAGTCGCTGCTCACCAGACCGCCGGTCGAGGGGGCGCGGGCCATCGACTCCGCCGAGAGCTCGAGGTCCACGGCGGTCATGGAGTAGCTGAGCCCGGCGGTGTCGAGATCCTCCTCGCCGGCGAGGAAGTCCATCGTGTCCCGGTCGTATCGCCAGTCCCCGTCAGCGGTGATCCGCGAGATCGGGGCCTGGGTCGGCAGCCAGATCGACCGGAAGCTCGGGGTGACGGCGACGTCGTAGTCGGTCTCGGTGCGTTCCAGCGTCCGCTCGACGCCCTGGAGGGCGGGGACCGCGCCGCGCGCGCCCTGGTCGGTCGGGACCTGCCGCGTGCCGGAGGTCCACTCGTTGGCCGAGAACCGGGTGAGGACGGAGATGCGGAGGTACGACGGATCGGGGTCGCTGGTGCGGACCTGCACCAGCGGGATGTCGTCACCGCGTTGCAGGTCACGGCGCAGGTCGGTCATCGGGTTGGTGACCGCGATGTCATCGCCCCCCGGGCCGAGCCCACCCTCGAAGACGCTCAGGTTGAGGGTGGGGATCAGCGCCGGGAGGAACACCGCCAGCGCGGTGGCCACGCCGCCGATCGTGCCCGCGGTGCCCCGGATCGCCCCGGTGGTCACGCCGAACGCCGACGGGTCGGACGCCAGGTCGTTGCCCAGAGGCCGGCCCCAGCGGGCGACCTGGTCACTCTCCTGCAGGTAGAGCATGGTCAGGAACCCGCCGGCGGTGGCGGCGAAGACCCACCAGGAGACACCGCTGAGCAGGATGCTGACCGGGACGCTGTAGACGGTCAGCAAGGGGAGACCGGCCAGGGGGACCCGGCGCAGCGTGCAGGCCAGCAGGTCGACGACCAGGAGGCAGCCGAACCCGCCGAGGATGAGGACCGGGTCGACCGGAGGGACGTCCGGGGGGAGCGGGGCGGCATAGCGCTGCGCGGAGATGAGCGCGTCGGAGAAGCCGCCCTGCAGCCGTTCCCAGGCCGGCCCGACGGGGATCGGCGAACCGCTGAGGATCATGCTCGTGAGGCCGCCGGAGATCACGAGCTGGCATAGGACGACCAGCGGCGCCGAGAGCCGTGCCCAGCGGGCCAGTGCGCCGGTGCCGGCGATGACCGCGCCGATGACGAGCAGCGGGCCGAGGAACGTGGCGGACTGCTCGGTGAATCCTCGCCAGGAGAGCAGCGCCAGCCAGGTGGTCCCGGCCGCGGCGACGGGGAGGGCGAACGCTCCGGCGAAGCTGCCGCGCGCGGGCTGGTTCATCGGGGTACCTCGTCCCTGGCCGGGGCGAAGGCGGTCTCGCCGGTGGACGAGTGGCCGCTACGGCTGGCGTGGGCCGTGCTGCGACCCAGCTCCTGCCAGACCGAGTCCAAGCGGTCGCGGGGTCCCAGCGCGGCTGCCCGCCAACCCTGGCGGGTGAGGGCTCCGGCGGCGCCCCCTTCGGTGGAGCGCGCCACCCAGGCGTCGACGTCGAGGGCCAGTGCCATGGCCGACCCCGAGTGGTGCTGCATCCGGCGCAGGACCGGGATGTCCTGGGGGTCGAGGCTGCCGACCACGGCCACCATCAGCCCGCCGTGGGTGGGCTCGGCGAGCCATCCGGTGTCGATCCGGTGCCGCGGATCGGCCTGCACCACGGCCAGCGTCTCCAGCAGCGGGCCGGTGTTGAGCTCGGCGGCGCGGAAGTGCCACGCGTTGCCGGGGTCCTCTCCCGAGGCGGTGACCAGCCGCACGGTGAACCCGCGCAGGCTGAGGTGGACCGCGATCGAGGCGGCGGTGGAGACGGCTGTCTCGAGGGAGGAAGCGATGCCCTGCCCCCGGTGCGCGTGCACGCGGTTGTCGAGGAACAGGGTCGCGCGCGACTGCCAGGGTTGCTCCTCGCGTCGCACCATCAGCTCGCCGACCCGCGCGGAGCTGCGCCAGTGGACACGGCGCAGGTCGTCGCCGCGTCGGTACTCGCGCACCGTCACGTCCTCGGCGCTGCCGGTGGCGAAGGCGCGGGGGCGGTTGTCGCCGGACCCGGTCCAGGCGCCGCCGAGGGGGATCTGGGGGAGCGGGACAGTCCGCGGCGTCACCGTGAGCGGCACGGTCGTCTGGAAGGCACGGCCGAGCTCGACCAGCCCGAACGGGTCGCTGACCCGCACCGACATCGGTCCGATGTCGAACTGGCCGCGTACGTCGGAGCGAACCTGGTAGGTGACGTGCCGCCGCCATCCGTGGCCGATGCCCTCCAGCACGAAGCGTGGCCGGGACCCGAGCACGTAGGGGACCTGGTCCTCGAGCCGGAGCACACCGCTGGGCGTACGTCCCTCGTTGGTCAGGGAGAGGCTCACCCGCACCGGCTGGCCGGCGGTGACCAGCTGGGGGTTGACCGTCCGTACCAGTGCCAGCCGGTAGCGGCTGCGACCGATCAGGGCCGCGGTGACGAGCGGGAGCGCCCCCACGAGGACGCCGACCCGGGTCAGCGACGGCTGGCCCAGGACGACGGCGCAGACGATCGCGGTCACGCCCGCGGCCAGGAAGGCCCGACCCCGGACCGTCAGTCCGGCCAGTGCCTCTCGCACGTCGTACTCCTCGGGGGCGTCAGGACCGACTGCGCTCGGGGACCGGAACGGCCTCGATCACGGCGTCGAGGATGGCGGTGGTGCTGCGCCCGCTCATGGCGGCCTCGACGCTCGGCAGGAGCCGGTGGGCGAGCACCGACTGGGCGAGGGTCCGGACGTCGTCGGGGAGGACGTAGTCGCGGCCCTTGATGGCGGCCCTGGCCTTCGCGGCCCGGACCAGGTGCAGCGTCGCCCGCGGGGAGGCGCCCAGGGTGAGCTCGTGGGAGCGCCGGGTCGCCGCCGTGAGCGCGACGCTGTAGCGCTGGACCGCCTCGGAGACATAGACGTCGCTGACGATGCCGATCAGCTTGCGGATCTCCGCCGCGTCCGCCACGGGCTCGAGGTCGTCGAGCGGGTTGGCTCCGGTGTGGGTGTCCAGCATCGCGATCTCGGCCGCCTCGACGGGGTAGCCGACCGACACCCGCGCCATGAAGCGGTCCCGCTGGGCCTCGGGCAGGGCGTAGGTTCCCTCCATCTCGATCGGGTTCTGGGTTGCGATCACCATGAACGGCGCTTCGAGCTGGTAGGTCGTGTTGTCGACGGTGACCTGGCGCTCCTCCATGCACTCCAGGAGCGCGGACTGGGTCTTGGGCGAGGCGCGGTTGATCTCGTCGCCGACGACGATGTTGGCGAAGACCCCGCCGGGGCGGAACTCGAACTCCCGCGTGTTCTGGTTGAACACCGAGACGCCGGTGACGTCGGACGGCAGCAGGTCGGGGGTGAACTGGATCCGGCGCACGGAGGAGTCGATGCTGCGGGCAAGGGACTTGCTGAGCATCGTCTTGCCGACCCCGGGGACGTCCTCGATCAGCAGGTGACCTTCGGCCAGCAGCACGACCAGGGTCGAGGTCACGACGTCCGGCTTGCCCTCGATGACCTTCTCGATGTTGGCGCGGACCCGGTCGACCACACGCGAGAGCGTCTCGAGATCGGCACCGCCAGCATTCGGATTTCCCACGGGTCCGGTCCTTCCGTTGTGCGGTCGTCAGCGCCCGCGTGATGAGTCCACGTTAGGGCGTCCGAAAAACCTAGTCGTCCGGGTTGGCGAACTCTTCGCTCGTCGGGGTCACGGTTTGGTTTCGGTTGCCGACCGGACGACCCGCGACACTCTCACGCTTCCTCCATTTTGCTCCACCGCGGCGAATGTGGCTCCCACCTGCGCAAACTCGCCGAAATCCGCCGTCGCGACACGGCTCTTATGGTTGATCGTGGAGGGATGTGGGGTAGAGTGGTGCGCAGTGGAGGAAGAGCCCGGCAGAGGGTTCGGGGGAGCGGAGGTGCCCGATGTTCTTCATGGGCACCTACACCCCCAAGCTCGATGACAAGGGGCGGCTGTTCCTCCCGGCGAAGTTCAGGGACCAGCTCGCGGAGGGACTCGTGGTGACCAGGGGACAGGAACGCTGCCTGACCGTCTGGCCCCAGGCTGCCTTCGAGGAGCTCGCCCGTCGGGCCCAGGAGGCACCGGTGACGGTGAAGGCGGCCCGGGACTACACGCGCTTCCTGTTCGCCGGCGCCTCCGACGAGACGCCGGACAAGCAGGGCCGGATCACGATCCCGCCGATGCTGCGCGAGTACGCCGCGCTCAACAAGGACGTGGTGGTGATCGGCGTGATGAACCGGGTGGAGATCTGGGACCCGGCCAGGTGGGAGGAGTACGCCGACGCAGGCGAGGCGGCGTTCTCGGAGCAGAGCGAGGAGGTCTTCCCCGGGCTGTGACCCGGAGCGGACCGCAGGACCGCAGGACCGCAGGACAGCAACAACTCAACAACGGATTCGTCGGACGAGGTCTCGGGCCCGCTCCCGGAAAACGGCTTCTGGGGCACCTTCCCCGGTTCCAGACGCCGAACACTTCCCACACTGGGAGCGGGCAGGGACCTGGTCGGACGAATCCTCAACGCCAGCACCATCCGCATCAACCAGTGGGGTCGAGTCCGATGAGCAACACCGTGGAGGCACCCGTCGTACGACGGGTCCGGCACCAGGCCAGGGAGGCCGTCGCCGTGATGGCGTTCTCCGCGGCCACGTCGGTGGGCCTCGCGGTCGGTCTCCTCCTCATCACGAGCCTGGGTCGATAGGCGACGCGATGACCCGCCCCCACCACGACCCGGTCCTGCTCGACCGGGTCGTCGCCCTCCTGGCGCCTGCACTCGATCACGACGGGGCCGCGCTGGTCGACGCCACGCTCGGTCTCGGCGGGCACACCGAAGCCGTGCTCACCGACTGCCCGCTGGCTCGCGTCATCGGCATCGACCGTGACCCGGCCGCGCTCGAGCTGGCGGGGGAGCGACTCCGCCCGTTCGGAGACCGCTTCACCGCCGTGCACGCGGTGTACGACGAGATCCCCACCGTTCTCGCCGACCTCGGGCTGCACGGGGTCGACGCGGTGCTCTTCGACCTCGGCGTCTCGTCGATGCAGCTCGACCTGCGGGAGCGCGGGTTCGCCTACAGCGAGGACGCGCCGCTCGACATGCGGATGGACAGCAGCACCGGTCCCACCGCCGCGGACGTGCTCAACACCTACCCGGCCGACGAGCTGGCCCGGGTCCTCAAGGAGTACGGCGAGGAGCGGTTCGCCCGCCGGATCGCCGCCGCCGTGGTCCGGGAACGGGAGCGGGAGCCGTTCACCACCTCTGCCCGGCTGGTGGAGCTCCTCTACGCCGAGATCCCGGCACCGGCACGGCGTACGGGCGGGCATCCCGCCAAGAGGACCTTCCAGGCGCTGCGGATGGAGGTCAACGACGAGCTGGCCGTGCTCCGCAGGGCGATCCCGGCCGCGATCGACGCGATCACGGTGGGTGGCCGGGTCGTCGTCGAGTCCTACCACTCCCTCGAGGACCGCATCGTCAAGCGGGTGTTCGCGGAGGCCGTCCGCGTCGACGTCCCCGACGACCTGCCGTTCCTGCCGGAGGGCACCGAGCCCACGCTCCGTCTGGTCACCCGGGGCGCGGAGAAGGCCGACCAGCGAGAGATCCGGGACAACCCGCGCGCCGCCTCCGTGCGGCTGCGTGCCATCGAACGTCTCAGCAACCCCCGAGGAGTCGCCTCATGAACAGCCCAGCCCTCCGGTCCCGCTCGATCGGGCGCGGAATTGCCGAGGCCGCGGTCGAGCGGGCGCGTCTGACCGTCGTACCCCGTCGGCGGACCCGCGCCGCCCGGATGCCGTTCGTGATGCTGGTCAGCCTGGTGCTGCTCGGGGGAGTGATCGGGCTGCTGCTCTTCAACACCTCGATGCAGCAGGCGTCCTTCGCCGCCACGGCGCTGGAGGAGCAGGCCAACACGCTCACCGCTCGCGAGCAGACGCTGCAGATGGAGCTCGAGGTGCTGCGCGACCCGCAGCGGGTCGCCGAGCACGCGCAGAGCCTGGGCATGGTCCCGGCCGCCAACCCGGTCTTCCTGCGACTCTCGGACGGCAAGGTGCTCGGCGAGCGGATCGCCGCCACGCCCGCCAACGGGCTGCGGGTCCGTCCGCTTCCGCCGGCCAAGCCGGCCGTCCTGACCCCGGCCCCCATCGTGCACAAGGTCGTGGCCGACTCCCGTCGCGCCTCGGACGAGACCGCGGGCTCACCCGGTAGAAACGTCGCCAACGCTTCCGGCGAGCACGGCCGGCGCTGAGGGGGAGGGGTTCTGGTGCGTCACACCCGTCCGCGCCGCCCCCTGGGCAGCATGCGCGGCTCGCCGCTGTTCCGGCTGAGGTTCGGCTTCGTCGTGATCGCCATGGTCCTGTCGATCTTCGGCGCGAGGCTCGTCCAGCTGCAGGGTGTGGACCCCAACTCGTACGCCGAGATGGCGGCCGCCGAGGGGATGGTCGAGGTCGACCTCCCGGCGACGCGCGGCGACATCCTCGACCGCAACGGCGAGCCACTGGCGGAGTCGGTCGACGGGCTGATGGTGGTGGCCGACCCGCTCCTGACCGCCGACCAGGCGCCCGAGCTCGCGAAGTTCCTCGCCAACCGGCTCGATGTCGACTACTTCACGATCCTGCCGCGGCTCCGGGAGGAGGGCAGCCGGTTCGAGTACATCGCCCGGCGGGTCCCCTCCACCCAGGCCACCGAGGTGGTCGCCGAGGCGGAGGAGGCGGGCTTCAAGGGGCTCGACACCCGGCAGGACCAGGTGCGTGACTACCCGGCCGGAGACGTCGCGGCCAACATGGTCGGCTTCGTCGGCACCGACGAGGCCCTCGGTGGCTTCGAGCGGACCTTCGACGCCCGGCTGGCAGGCGAGGACGGCAGGGCACGGTACGCCGTCGGCGGTGGCAACCGGATCCCGCTCGGGGAGAGCACGATCGACCAGCCGGCCGACGGCGCCGACCTGCGCACGACGCTCGACCTCGACCTCCAGTGGTACGCCCAGCGCGTGCTGCGGCAGACCGTCGAGGACGCGCGGGCCGACTCCGGCTTCGCGGTCGTCATGCACACCGAGACCGGCGAG
>NZ_DASSXS010000219.1:0-4502 GCF_035703625.1 Nocardioides sp.
GACCCACTGGTAGTGCCACTGGGTGAGCCGGCGGGCGGTGTTGAAGTTCGCGCCCTCGTCGATGAGCCGGTTGTGGAACTTCTGCACCGCGAGGTGGATCTGGGCGATGATCAGGTTCTCGTCGTTGCGGGGCTCGATCAGCAGCGCGCCGCCGTTCTCGTTGCGCACCAGGTCGGGCACCCCGTTGACCTGGTCCTCCTCCTCCGTCACCCGGAAGTGCTTGTTGTCGGCCTCGTAGAGGGCCTTGCTGGCCTGGTCCCCGGTGGGACCCTGGCCGTAGACCGAGTCCAGGTCGAACGCGGCGGTGCGGAGGTTCTTCAGCGTGGTCGGGTCGAACGGCCCGGCGGGCAGCGGTTGCGGATTGCGGGTGAGGTCGTGGTCGATGAACTGCCCGAGGTAGGTGAACCCGGCCGGCACGCCCTGGTTGTCGAGCTGGGTCTGGCCCTTGTCCCGCTGGGTCTGGACCAGCTTGGTCAGTGAATCGTCGGAAGGCCGGAACGGGTCCTGCCCGGGGAACATCCGCCCGAAGCTGCTCTGCTGACCTGGGTCCACCGCCCCGGCCAGGGAAGCGCCGACGAGCGACAGAGCGATCGATGTGACCGCGGCGACGGCGAGTGGACGGCGGAAAATGCGCGTGCGTGTCTGCATGGCTGGATCCCTTGCTGGACTGGCCAGCTCCCCACCCCGGAGAGCCTCGTGGTTGGACTCCCGGCCAAGGTCCCGGCGGGGCATCAAATGTGCGTAAACCCGCTAGCCCGACGGCCGGATCGTTTTGGCAGACTTCGCTGTCATGCCTGCTCGTTCGCTGGTGCGCTCGCTGTCGGGCATCGCCCTGCTGCTCACCGCCGGCTGTGCGGAGGAGATCCCGCCACCGGACGCCCAACCCTCACCGATCCACACGCCGACCACGACGGCCCACCCGCGCTTTCGGGCCGGCCTCGAGCCGGCCGAGGCGGCGCTGGCGATGGTCCCCGGGTCGGCAACGACGGTGACGGTCACCGACTTCGACGAGATCCGCAAGGACCTCGGCGTCCCGGACCTGACCAGCGAGGATCCGGTGACGGACCGGTTCGGCTTCTGGGAGCGTGCCCGCGCGGACGCGCCGCTCCTGGCCGAGGGCCTGCTGCGGGCCGACGACAGCGAGCTGCTGCTCGACCACGGCTTCACCCAGGACGACGTCGACTGGGAGGCGCACTTCACCGGTCCGGAGGGCAACGGCTACATCCTGGCGTTCCGGCCCGACCTCGACCTCGGTTCCGTCCGGCGCGCGATCGCGACCGGGGCCGGGGCACTCGCAGGCGCGCGGGTGATCGAGGAGGACCACCTCGTGGTCTCGGGAGTCGCCGAGGCCGGGGTGGGCGTGTGGGCGAACGACCCGACCTGGCCCGGGCTGGTGGGCGAGCCGGCCGAAGCGACGTACCTGCGGCGTGGCTGCATCCCGCTGGAGGACGCGCTGGGTCCGGATGCGGGGGGCGAGCAGCAGCAGAAGCTGCTGGCGCGGCATCCGGTGACGAACCTCGACGACCTCCCAGGGTTCACCGTCGCCTTCGGCGATCACAACGCGGTCGTCCGCATGGAGCCGAACCGCGACGACCTGTTCGACCGGATCGACCTGGGCCGGGCGTGGCCGGTGGCCGGCTTCCGCAGCGCTTTCCGCTCGGGGGTGGGCGACCCGACGACGGGGCGGATCGGCTACGACGTGCCGCGGCCGGCGCAGGCCGCTGCCCTGACCCTGCTCGAGGAGCTGCCGTTCGCGGTGTGCAACGAGGTCACCCCGATCGCCGAGCCCACCGGGCTCTGAGGCACCTCACCCGGGGGTCGAGCCGGCCTCGAGCTCGTGCAGGTTCTTGACCGTCTTCGACGTGCGGGTCTGCGCCGGGTCAGGGCAGGTGCCGAAGAGCCGGTCGGCGGTCGCGGCCGTGGTGACCGTGAACCAGTAGTGCTCGTTCTTGTAGTGGTGCAGGCGGTGGTTGCGCCAGACCTTCTTGTACGACGCGCTCCGCGGCCGGTAGTCGGAGTGGATCAGGTAATGGGTCCACTCGTAGCCGAGCTTCAGGCCGTAGACGGAGACCAGCAGGCTCAGCGCCGCCGCGGTCGTCGGCATGGCGAACCAGGCCACGACGACGTACGCCGGCAGCAGCCAGGCGAGCGCCCGCCACGGGATGAACACCAGGGGGATGTCACGCGGGTCCGCGTGGTGCTCGCGGTGCTTGCGGGCCAGCAGCGAATCGACCTCGACCGGCCCCACCCGGCGCGGACGCCAGTGCAGGATCCCGACGTGGAGCAGCCACTCGATCACCGGGAACAGGGCCACCAGGGCGCCCGGGATGAGCAGCTCCCACGGCGAGCCGCCGCCCACCAGGACCCGCGCCGTGACGGACCCCAGCAGGAAGGTGGAGATCATCCAGGGCGAGGGGTGCCGCCAGAAGGCGCGCCAGGCGGCTCCCAGCGTCACCTGGCTGCGCCGGCTGCCGGTGATCCGCTGCTCGTCGGCGGCCAGCCGGGTGCGCGCGAGTGCCTCGACGTCGAGGCTGGTCCTGCTCATGTGGTCTCCTCGAGGGCTTCGAGTGCGGTGATCAGGTTGCGGGTGGCCGGGCGGAGCACGCGCTCCGCGGCGGCCCGTGTGGTGTCGGGGTCGCCCTCGGCCAGGGCCGCCGTGAGGACGCGGTAGGCACCGATCTGGCCGACCTCCTCGCTCATCAGCGGGGCCAGCGCCTCGAGGGCGGGCTCGTAGGCCGCGCGGAGACTGTTGAACATCAGCCGGAACGTGAGCGAGTCGGCGGCGTCGACGACCAGGTCCCAGAACGCCAGCGCGTGCTGCTGGCGCTCGACGTCGTCGTCGGTCGCGGCCATCGCGTCGACAGAGTCGGTGAGCGTCGCCGCCGCGGCGGGCCCACCACGCCCGGCGGCGAGGGCAGCGACGCCCGGACCGATGACCAGCCGGGCCTCGAGGATGCTGCGGACCACCGCGGTGTCGACGTTGCCGGCCCGGACGAGCAGGCGCGGCAGGAGGTCGAGGCCGGCGGTCTTCCTGAAGTCGCGGACCGTCGTCGAGCCTCCCTGGCGCACCTCGACCAGCCGGGTCTGCGCCATGCGCTGCAGCGCCTCGCGGACCGCCGGGCGGGAGACCCCGAGCACCTCGGCGAGGCGACGCTCGCTGGGAAGCGTCTCGCCGGCCTCGATCTCACCGTCGACGACCCCGGCGAGGACCTGGTCGAAGACCTCGTCGGGGACGGAACGTCGGCTGACCGGCTGCAGAGGCATGCGTGGGACCGTAGACGGGCGAGTGGCCGATGGTCAAGTGGTCAGACCAGTAGGTGGACACGGAGCACCGCTTCCGGGTGGAGCGGGGGGCCAGCGGTCGCACCGACCCGGGGCTGCCGAGCCCGGCAGTAGCGCCCACCCGGCGTGCGTAGGCTTTCCGCGTGCGTGCACTCCTGGCCCCGCGATTCTGGGGCGTGCACCTCCTCGCGGTGGCGTCCGTGACGGCGGCCGTGCTGCTCGGCTCCTGGCAGTACGACGCGTGGCAGGCACGCCGAGCCGCCGAGGCGGCCGACCTGACGCAGCGGGAGCCGATTCCGCTGGCGGATGCGATGGGTCCCGACGACCCGTTCCCCGGTGACCGGGTCGGCCAGCCGGTGACGGTGGGCGGCACCTGGGTCCCCGAGGCGACCGTGTTCGTCTCGGGCCGCACGCACGCGGGGCGTCAGGGGTACTGGGTGGTGACTCCGCTGGCGACGTCCGCGCCGGACGGACCGGCGATCCCGATCGTCCGCGGCTGGGTCGACTCCCCGGCCTCCGCGCCCCCGCCTCCGACCGGGTCGGGGGAGCTGGTCGGCTGGCTCCAACCCCCCGAGGGCTCCGGCGCCTCCGACTCCGACCCCGGGGACGACGTACTCCCCGAGCTGCGGATCGCCGACCTGGTCCAGCGGGTCGACCAGGACCTCTACGGCGCCTACGCCGTCCTGACCAGGCCGACCGAGGGCCTGGAGCGGGCCGATCTCGACCAGCTTCCGGAGGTCGGGAGGTTCACCGCGCTGCGCAACCTGCTCTACGCCGTGGAGTGGTGGTTCTTCGGGGCGTTCGCCCTCTTCGTGTGGATCCGCTGGCTCCGCGACGAGGCCGGGACCGAGGAGGGCGAGGACGCGCCGCGGGCCCCAGTAGGGTCGGGCGCGTGACCACCCCATTCGACTGCTCCGCGGGGGCCCCCATGACCGGGGACGCCGGATGAACAAGCTGTTCGTCGCCTACCGTGTGCTCGCCATCATCGTCGGCGTGCTGCTGGCCTTCTGCTCCCTCGTCGCGCTCCCGCTGAAGTACCTCGCCGCCGAGGGCAGCACCCTCCAGACCTTCGGCGAGAGCGCCAGCATCATGTGGGTGGCCCACGGCTGGGTCTTCATGATCTACGTCGTGGTGGCGTTCCTGCTCTCCCGCGCGGCGAAGTGGACCCCGGCGTTCACGATCCTGGCACTGGCGGCCGGGCTGATCCCGCTCCTGATCTT
>NZ_DASSXS010000146.1:0-2329 GCF_035703625.1 Nocardioides sp.
CAGGCGGCATCAGCCAAGGCGGATGGCTCTCGCAAGTCCGCCACCTCGAGGCGAGCCGCACCCCGGACGCCTACGGCGTCCAGATCCTCAACGACATCCACCTCTCACACACGACGAACCTCGACGCATGGGAGGTCACAATCGTCGCGCCCGGCCGCCATCTGGTTCAGGCCCGCGACCAGGCCGCCTGGTTCGCGACCAACCCGCCATCTGCGATGACTTCCCGGTGGGCGTGAGCCCCCAAGCCGCGTTTCATTGACCGCTCATCGGCTGTATCCGTGAGTGTCCGCACGCGCGCCTACAGCCCGTCCCGCTCGACGGCTTCGGCGTCCAGGATCCGGTAGGCATACCCCTGCTCCGCCAGGAACCGCTGCCGGTTCTGGGCGAACTCCGCGTCCACGGTGTCGCGGGAGACGATCGTGTAGAAGTGGGCGGTCTTGCCCTCCTCCTTCGGGCGCAGCAGCCGCCCGAGGCGTTGCGCCTCCTCCTGCCGGGAGCCGAACGAACCCGAGACCTGGATGGCCACCTCCGCCGAGGGCAGGTCGATGGAGAAGTTCGCCACCTTCGAGACCACCAGCAGGTCGAGCGCCCCGGACCGGAACTCCTCGAACAGCCGCTGGCGCTCGTTGACCGTGGTCTCGCCCTTGAGCAGCGGGGCGCCGAGCGCTGCGGCCAGCTCGTCGAGCTGCTCGATGTACTGGCCGATCACCAGGGTGGGCTGCCCCCGGTGCCGCTCGACCAGGGAGCGCACCACGTCGATCTTGTGGTGGGTGCACGACGCGAGCCGGTACTTCTCCTCGGGCTCCGCGGTCGCGTAGGCCAGCCGCTCGCCCGACGGCAGGGTCACCCGCACCTCGACGCAGTCGGCCGGGGCGATCCAGCCCTGGGACTCGATGTCCTTCCACGGGGCGTCGTAGCGCTTGGGCCCGATCAGCGAGAACACGTCACCCTCCCGGCCGTCCTCGCGGACCAGGGTCGCGGTCAGGCCGATCCGCCGCCGGGCCTGAAGGTCGGCGGTCATCCGGAAGATCGGGGCGGGCAGCAGGTGCACCTCGTCGTAGACGATGAGCCCCCAGTCGCGCGCGTCGAGGAGCTCGAGGTGCGGATAGACGCCCTTCCGGCGCGTGGTCATCACCTGGTAGGTCGCGATCGTCACCGGACGGATCTCCTTGACCGCGCCGGAGTACTCCCCGATCTCCTCGGCCGTCAGCGACGTCCGCCGGATCAGCTCGTCCTTCCACTGCCGCGCGCTGACCGTGTTGGTCACCAGGATCAGCGTGGTGGCCTGGGCCTGGGCCATCGCCGCGGCGCCGACCAGGGTCTTGCCCGCGCCGCACGGGAGTACGACGACGCCCGAGCCACCGTGCCAGAACGACTCGGCGGCCTCCCGCTGGTAGTCACGCAGGTGCCACTCGGTCTCGTCCAGCGCGATCGGGTGCGCCTCGCCATCCACGTAGCCGGCGTAGTCCTCGGCAGGCCAGCCCAGCTTGAGGAGGACCTGCTTGAGGTTGCCGCGCTCGGAGGCGTGGACCACCACGGTGTCGGCGTCGATGCGGTCGCCGATCATGCCGGCGACCTTCTTGGCGCGCAGCACCTCCTCCAGCACCGGGCGGTCGGTGGACACCAGCACCAGCCCGTGGGTGGGGTGCTTCTCGAGACGGAGCCGGCCATACCGGGCCATGGTCTCGGCGACGTCGACGAGGAGCGTGTGCGGGACGGAGTACCGGCTGTACTCGAGGAGGGTGTCGACCACCTGCTCTGCGTCGTGCCCGGCGGCGCGGGCGTTCCACAGGCCGAGGGGGGTGAGGCGGTAGGTGTGGACGTGCTCGGGCGAGCGCTCCAGCTCGGCGAACGGCGCGATCGCCTTGCGGCAGTCGGCTGCGCGCTCGTGGTCGATCTCGAGCAGCAGCGTCTTGTCGCTCTGGACGATCAGGGGGCCGTCGTGCATCGGTCCAGCCTACGGGCGGCGCCCCACGACGGCCGTGCCGTCGACATCGTCGTCGGTGACCACCCGGGCGACGAGGCCGGCCAGCTCGCAGGCAGCAAGGGTTCCGGCCGCCTGGGGGCGGCTGGTCTCGACGACCAGGTGCCCTCCGGGCGTCAGCCACTCGGCGGCTCGCTCGATGATCCGGCGCTGGACGTCGAGCCCGTCGGTCCCCCCGTCGAGCGCCACCCGGGGCTCGTGGTCACGCGCCTCGGGCGGCATCAACGCGATCTCCCCGGTCGGCACGTAGGGCGCGTTGGCGACCAGCACGTCGATCCGCCCGCGCAGGTCGTCGGGCAGCGCGTCGTACAGGTCGCCGGTGTGGACCTGCCCGCGGCCGCCGAG
>NZ_DASSXS010000222.1:0-6052 GCF_035703625.1 Nocardioides sp.
TTCTCGCGTGGCTTCTTCCCTGACGGCGTCCGGCGTGCCGAGGTCGAGTCCCTGGCCGCCTGGTCAGCGACCAAGGACGAACCCTCGCCTTGGGTCACCCGCGTATGGACCTGACCTTGGCAGGCCGCGCGGATCGCGGCAGATGAGTGCGTTTCAGTCGGGCGGGTCGAAGGTGACCTCGCTCGTCCGGAAGGTCTCGCTGCCCTCGCTCGGCACGATCGTCACGAGGAAGTCGGCCAACGCTGTCGGGCCGGGACGCCCATCGGCCCCACGTGCACCGGGCTCCTCGTCCCAAGCCACGATCGACGCGCGAACGGCATAGCGCCCTTCGGGCAACAAGAGGGTCACCGGGCTCCTCTGTTCATCTCCCACTGCCTCGATACCGCTCAGGAACACCGGGCCGCCGTCGGCCACGAGCAGGTACGGCTGGCTGGTCACGACGGTGTACCTAGCCTCGCGCTCCGTTGCCGTGTCGGGGGCTACAGCGATGCGCACGCCGAAGGCTCCGTCGCCTTGAATCCCCACGGGAACCAACTCGCCGGATCGGATCGCGTCCGGGAGCCGGTCGTTGACCCGATCTTCCCAGGCGTCATAACCATCCACCTCAGCGAATGCAGATGCTCGCCACAGCGCCAGACATCCGCCGTCGGTGGCCACGGTCGCAACTGCATCGGGCACGGGAGCAAGGTATCGACGCCGACGACGAAGAGCACGCTCATCGGCAGAACCGCGCACGGACAGCGGCAGTCGAGCGCGCTTGCGGCGCGTGCGCAAGACCCTCGGCGAGCTCGATCTGGGTGTGCAAGGTCGCCCCTGATTGTCGGCGGTTCCGTCTAGACTCGAACACATGATCGAACACCGGCTCAGGGAGGGCGGCGCCGCCGACCTGCTGTCGGCAGCCAAGGAGCGTCGTCGGGTCGCCGATGCGGCGGAGGCGGAGCTGCTCGAGCTGGCTTGTGCGTGGGCGGATGCGCATCCGCCGGAGTCGATCCACCATGCCGCCTCGTTCCTTGTTTCCGGGACCGAGCACGAGGAGCAGATCGCCGGCGAGGGGTGCCCCCTGGTGGCCGAGTTCTGCATCGGCGAGTTCGGCGCCGTGCTCGGCCTGTCCACGGTCTCGGCCAAGCATCTGATCGGGCAGGCGCTCGAGCTGCGCCACCGCCTCCCGCGGCTCTACCGTCGCGTGCTGAACGGCGGGGTGCCGGCATGGCGGGCCCGCCGGGTCGCCGAGGCGACCATCCACGCCCACCCCGCTCTGTCGAAGGCGGCGGCCGGATGGGTGGACGTCCAGGTGGCGCCGTTCGCGGCCCGCTCCGGAGTTGCGCAGGTGGACCGGCTGGTGGCCGAGGCGATCCGCCGGTTCGGACCTGCGGTGCCCCCAGTGGATCCGGACGACCCCCACCCGATCGGTCCCGATCCGCGCCATGTGACCGTGGACCGCGACCAGGTCGCCTACGCCGGCACGCTGCGGGTCGAAGCCGAGCTCGACATCGCCGACGCCCACGACCTCGACCTCGCCGTCGCGCACGGCGCCGAGGCGCAGAAGGCCCTGGGCTCGACCGAAGGCCTCGGCGCGCGCCGGGCCAAAGCACTGGGTCAACTCGCCCGCCACCAGCTCGCCCTCTACCTCGCCGGCGGAGCCATCGGGCTTTCGCCAACACCGCCCACCGACGGAGTTCGGCTGCCGGCACCCCGCCAGGTCGAGCTACACCTCCACTTCCCGGCGAGCCTGGCCCGCGAAGACGTCGGCGGCTCGGTCGTGATCGATGAGCTCGGTCGGCTCGAGGAGGGCCACCGGCTGGTGCTGCTCGACCAGGTCAAGGCCTGGTGCGCCGACAGCCACACCCGGGTGGTGGTGAAGCCGGTGATCGACCTGGCCGAGCACATCCGGGTCCACAGGTACGCCGTGCCCGACCGGCTGCGAGAGCAGGTGATCCTGCGCGACGGCACCTGTGTCTTCCCTTGGTGCACCCGCCCGGCCCGGCGGTGCCAGATGGACCACGTCATCCCCTACGACCACGACGAACCCGACCGGGGTGGACCGACCGCCACCGACAACATCGCCGCGCTGTGCACCAGGCACCATCGACTCAAGACTCATGGTCGATGGCGCTACCGCATGATCGCGCTCGGTGTCTTTCGCTGGACCAGCCCCCACGGCCACGAGTTCCACCGCGACCACACCGGCACCACCGCAATCACCCCGCCCGAGCACCGACGACGATGACCCCGCCCCACACCCCGCCACCACGAGTCGGCGGGGTCACTGGCACGTCTGTGCCGCGGCAAGAAGCGCCCGCCGTGCCTACCAGCGCGGCCCGGCCGCGAACACGTCGTTGCCGGGAGGCAGGGCGTTGTACATCCGCAGCGAGGCGCGGGGCTCGTCTCCCGCGCTGCCTCCGGTGAAGAACGACAGCACGGTGACGGACGCGGGGCTCAGCTCCATCCGGAACACCGAGGTGAGCGGGGCGTCGACCGCGTGCGCGACGAGGGTCTTGATCGGCGTCACGTGGCTGACCACGACCACGGTGCGGCCCGCGTGATCGTCGAGGAGGCGCTGCAACCCGGCCAGCACCCGCTCCTCGACCGAGCGGAAGGACTCACCCGTGCCTCCCGGGGCGGCGTCGAGGGATCCCAGCCAGGCGTCGAGGTCGGCCTGGTGCTTCTCGGCCACCTCGGCGAAGGTCAGCCCGTCCCAGGCCCCGAACTCCATCTCCGCGAAACCAGGCTCCTCCTCGAGCGGGTGGCCCAGCGCCTCAGCGAGGATCTCCGCGGACTCCCGGGTGCGGCGTACCGGTGAGGTGACCACCCCGTCCACCCGGTCCGCCAGCGGCGAGAGCCACGACGCCACCGCCCGGATCTGGTCACGGCCCTCGTCGCTGAGCCCGGGGTTGGCGCTGGCGAGGCCGCCGGAGAACCGCTTCTCGGTCGTGTGGGCGGTGACGCCGTGCCGGACCAGGACCAGCGTGGTCGGCGGGCCGGCCGCCGGGGCCCAGCCGCGGTAGCCGGTCTCCGCCTGCTCCGAGGGGCTCTCGATCTCCTCGATCAGCGACTCCGGCTCGGCCTCGGCGCCGGGGACGCTCACGCCCTCCCGCGTGCCGTCGAGAGCCTCGTTGGCGAGGCGGTCGGCGTGCTGGTTCTGCTCGCGCGGCATCCAGGTGTACGTCGTCCCGGAAGGCGCGAGGCGATTGGCCTCGATCGCGAGCGGCTTCATGCTGGCGTGCTTGATCTTCCAGCGGCCCGACATCTGCTCGACCACGAGCCTGGAGTCCATGCGGACCTCGATGTCGGCCTCCGGCGCGAACTCCGCGGCCAGGTTCAGTCCCGCGATCAGGCCGGAGTACTCGGCGACGTTGTTGGAGGCGATGCCGATGGTCGAGGCGTCCTCGGCGATGACCTCACCGGTGTCGGCATCCTTGAGCACCGCGCCGTAGGCCGCAGGCCCGGGGTTACCGCGGGACCCGCCATCGGCCTCGATGACGACGCGCCGGTGCTGTGCCCCATTGCTTCGGGCCACTCAGAGACCGCTCTCGTGGGTGCGGACCAGGATTCGCTGGCACTCCTCGCACCGGATGACCTCGTCGCTCGGTGCCTTGCGGATGACGGCCAGCTCGGCGTTGTCGAGGGAGAGCCGGCAGCCGCCGCACTCCCGTGCCCGCAGTGCGGCGGCACCGACGCCGCCCTTGTGCTGCCGGAGCCGGTCGTAGAGCGCCATCAGGTCGTCGGGGATGTCCGCGGCCGTCGGCGTCCGCTCCGACTCGACCCTGGCGAGCTCCTCGTCGATCTCCCGCAGCTGCCGGTCGCGGGCCTCGCCGAGGACCGCGAGCCGCTCGTCGGCCGCGCGCAGCTGCTCGAGCAGGGAGTCGAGCGCCTGCTGGGCCTCCTCCACGCGTTCCATCACCTCGAGCTCCTCGTCCTCGAGCGAGGTGATCCGCCGCTCGAGGGACACCCGCTCGTGCTGCATCCGCTCGAGGTCCTTGGGGTTGGTGACCAGTCCCTGGTCCATCCGGTCACGGTCCCGCGCGCGGCGGGCCTTGACCTGCTCGACGTCGGCGTCGATCTTCTTCTGCTCGACCGTCAGGTCGTCGACGGTGATCCGGGCATCTCGGCTCTGACCCTCGAGCTCGGCCCGGGTCTGCCCGAGCTTCTCGATCTCACCGAGCTCCGGCAGGTGCGTCCGCCGGTGCCGGAGCTGATCGGCTCGCGCGTCGAGCTCCTGGACGTCGAGCAGCTTCAGTTGGACGAACGGGTCGGCTTTCAGCGTCGGCTCCTTCTAGATGCGGAAGTTCCAGGGGTCGGTGCGGATCGTGCTCACCCGGGTCTCCACCGTATCCCCCGCTCCGATCCCGCCCAGCGCGTCCTCGAGCTTCGCCCGGACCACGGGCAGCCAGGTCCACTCAGCGGCCCAGTGCGCCACGTCGACGAGGGCGGGCCCCTCCTGCTCGCGGAACTCGCTCGCGGGGTGGTGGCGCAGGTCGCTGGTGACGTAGACGTCGGCGTCGGTGCCGCGCACGGCGTCGAGCAGGAAGTCGCCGGCTCCCCCGCACACCGCCACCCGGCGTACGACCCGGTCCGGGTTGCCGGCGACCCGCACCCCGGGGGCGGTCTCGGGCAGGGCTCGCGCCACGTGCTCGGCGAAGTGCTGGAGCGTCGTCTGCGGGACCGAGCCGATCCGGCCGACCCCGGCCTCGGAGACGCCCGGGTCGGCCAGCTCGAGGACGTCGTAGGCCGGCTCCTCGTAGGGGTGCGCGGCCAGCATCGCCGACACCACGGCGGTACGACGGCGGCGCGGCAGCACCGACTCGATCCGGACCTCGTCGACCACCTCGACGTTGCCGACCGATCCGACGGTCGGGTTGGCGCCCTCGAGCGGCCGGAACCTGCCCTCGCCCGTCGTGGAGAACGAGCACCGGTCGTAGTCGCCGATCGCCCCGGCACCCGCCTCGGCGACGGCGTCGCGGACGTGGTCGGCCTTCTCGGCGGGCACGAACACGACGAGCTTGTCCATGGCCGGGCCGGTCGCGCCGGTCAGCGGAGACAGGTCGGTGAGCCCGAGCGCGCGGCCCATCGAGTCGGAGACCCCGTCCACGGCGCGGTCCGCGTTGGTGTGGGCGGTCAGCAGGGCGCAACCGGCCCCGGCGAGCGCGCTGACGGTCCGGCCCTTCGGCGTGGTGGCGGCGAACCCGTGCACCGGCTTGAGGAACAGGGGGTGGTGCACCACGAGCAGGTCGGCGCCCCACGCGACCGCCTCGGCGGCCACCTCGGGGGCCGGATCCACCGCGAACAGCACCTTGCCGACGGCGGCCGACGGCTCGCCGGCCACCAGCCCGACGGCATCCCAGGAGTCGGCGGTCTCGGGCGGGTACCACCCGTGGACCAGGTCGACGATCTCGCGCAGCGTCGGCATGTCCAACAGGCTATCCACCCTTGAACTGGTGCGAACGTGCCGCCAACCGGTGGTTGAGGTGCGAACGTGCCGCCAACCGGTGGTTGAGGTGCGAAGGCCCGCTGAGGGCCTGAGCCTCGAAACCCCCGGACACTCAGTTGACCTGGCGGTCCCGTCCCTCCCAGTAGGGCTCGCGCAGCTTGAACTTCTGCAGCTTGCCGGTCGCGGTCCGGGCCAGCTCGTCACGGAACTCCACCGTCGTCGGCGCCTTGTAGCCGGCGGCCTTCTCCTTGCACCAGCGGATCAGCTCCTCCTCGGTGACGGACTCGTCCTCGGCCAGCACCACCAGCGCCTTGATCGTCTCGCCCCACTTCTCACTGGGCACGCCGATGACGGCCACCTCGGCGACGGCGGGGTGGCTGAAGATCACGTCCTCGACCTCGATCGAGGAGACGTTCTCCCCGCCGGTGATGATGACGTCCTTCTTGCGGTCGCTGATCGTCAGGTAGCCGTCGTCGCCGATGACGCCGCCGTCGCCGGTGTGGAACCAGCCGTCGGCCAGCGCCCGCGCGGACTCCTCGGGCTGCTCCCAGTAGCCCTCCAGCACGACGTTCGACCGCGCGAGCACCTCGCCGGCTGCCCCAGAATCGGGCCCAGCCTCGTCCT
>NZ_DASSXS010000334.1:0-2751 GCF_035703625.1 Nocardioides sp.
CCGCACCCGCCAACCACGACGGAACGAGCGGGCCAAGACAGGAGTCGCCAAGCGCTCCGAGGCACCGCCCGTTCCACAGCCAGCATGAACCCGAGCCGGCTGCCGCTCAAGGGCGCTTGACATCGGTTAAGAACTCAACGGGTCGGCGTTCGTCGACAAGCAGCTGCTGCGGGCCTGCGCCAGCCTCGGCGTCCGGCTGGTCCACTCCCGGCCCGGCGAGCCAGCCGGGAGGGGGAAGATAGAGCGGTTCTTCCGCACCGTCCGCGACCAGTTCCTGGTCGAGATCGGCGCCGGCCGCGAGCTCGACGACATGGAGCGGCTGAACACCTTGTTCACCGCCTGGGTGGAGACCGTCTACCACCGCCGGGAGCACTCCGAGACCCATCAGACGCCGTGGGATCGGTGGTCGGACGGCCACCAGCCGAGACTGCCGACACCGGCCCAGCTGCGGGAGGCGTTCTTGTGGTCGGAATGGCGCACCGTCACCAAGACCGCGACCGTCGGGCTGCACGGCAACACCTACCAGGTCGATGCCGCCCTGGTCGGGCGGAAGGTCGAGCTGGTGTTCGACCCGTTCGACCTCACCGACATCGAGGTCCGCTGGCAGAACCGGCCGATGGGAGCCGCGGTCCCGCACACCATCGGCCGGCATGTCCACGCCAAGGCCCGACCCGACGAGTCCACACCGGCCCCGGCGCCGACCGGGATCGACTACCTCGGACTCGTCGAGGCCCGCCACACCGCCGAGCTCGCCGACCGGCTCCGCTACTCCCAGCTGCCCGACGGGCCCCTACCGGGCCAGCAGCCGCTACCCGGCATCAGCGACGAGACCACCGACACGAGCGGACCCGACACGACCAGCGGGTACCACGAGAGCGAGGTGTCGGCATGATCGAGAAGCTGCAATCCCACTACGGCTTCAGCCGGACCCCGTTCGGGCGCGGGCTGGCGCCGCAGATGCTGCACCGACACGCCGCGCACGCCGAGGCGGTCGCCCGGATCGGCTGGTGCATCAGCGAACGCGGCCTCGGCGTGATCACCGGTGAGGTCGGCGCCGGCAAGACCGTCGCCGTCCGCGCCGCCCTCGCCGGCCTCGACGCCAGCCGGCACACCATCGTCTACCTCGGCAACCCCACCGTCGGCGGCCGCGGCCTCTACCACTGCATCGTCACCGCCCTCGGCGGGGTCCCCCGCTTCCACAAGGCCGCGTTGATCCCCCAGACCACCGACCTGCTCGCCGCCGAGGAACACGAACGCGGCCGCACCACCATCCTCGTCTGCGACGAGGCCCACCTCCTCGACCCCGACCAGCTGGAGGAGCTCAGGCTGCTCACCAACGCCGACATGGACTCCCACTCACCGTTCGCCTGCCTGCTGGTCGGCCAGCCGACCCTGCGCCGCAGGATCAAGCTCGGCACCTTCGCCGCGTTGGATCAGCGCATCAGCCTGCGCTACGCCATGGCAGGCATGACCGGGACCGAGACCGCCGGCTACCTCACCCACCACCTGAAGCTGGTCGGCCGGTCCGACCCGCTGTTCAGCGACGACGCGACCGCGTTGATCCACCAGGTCTCCCGCGGCCTGCCCAGGGCGGTGAACAACCTCGCCATCCAGGCCCTGGTCGCCGCCTACGCCACCAACAAGACGATCGTCGACGAGTCCAGCGCCCGCGCCGCCGTCACCGAGGTCACCGCCGAATAGACCCGCGGCGACGAGCTGAACATAACCGCGACACCACGAACACGAAGGCCCCGCCGACCAACGTCGGCGGGGCCTCTCCATACCCCAAGAACATCCACACGATCAACGACGCCGTCATCCTCATCCTGAGCGCCGTTCAACAATCCAGCCTGTTTGGCGCCCGGTTCGAGATCCCAGCGACAGCGACCCTTCGCATGATCGACACCGAACTGAGAAGCACCCAGGTACTCCTTCGTGCGATGGCGGCTACCACGTGACGCACGATGGCTGCCCGTTCATCTACCGGGCTCGGTTCCAAAGCTCCACGCTCGCAAGGGCGTCGAGCACCGCGCGCTCGAGTAGCCGAGCCTGCGGTCCCTTCTCGGTGGTGGCCCATCGAACCTGCAGTTGGGCACGATCCAGCGCGGCCTTCGCCCAATCGCGAGTTCGCCAGACAGTGCCGGTCTCCACCTGGGTCAGCCGCGCGCGCAACCAGCCAGGGTCTGCGAGTGCGCGGTCCATGGCGGCCTCGCCCAGACCGGACACCGCAGCCCGGCCCCTGTTGTAGACGGTGAGTCGTCCCCGGATGCCCTGACCTCGTCGCTCAGCAGCCATCCCGACGTAGACGACCTGCGTGTCGTCTCGGGCCATGTACACGCCAGGTAGTCGGGGTGCGTTAGCAACTGCTTCGGTGAAGGGAATCCAGGCGCCCCACGCTGCCAGCTTGTCGCTCGGATCTGGTTCCACTACCCAACCATCGCACCGGCTCGCCAGCCTTCCCGGAGACGAGCATTCGCCTCCCTCGAATAGGTGCTGTTACCAGTAATACGACGGGCAGTTGGCAGAAGCAGCGACCGTCGGTGCAGGCGTGTCACACGCTCTCGTCGCCGCGCGCTGCCCGGCCCGTGGACTCACGATCCGCGGAGCCCGCCATCGACGACAAGTTGGCCATTGGGTAGCGGTCGGTTCGGCGAGCTTCTAGCCGTGACCTTCGGAGGCAGATAATTGCTCTTGTGGCCACTCAGGCAGCAGTTCAGCGAGCCGCAATGCTCAAGTCAGTGCACCCCAGCA
>NZ_DASSXS010000074.1:0-6887 GCF_035703625.1 Nocardioides sp.
CAACACCTGACAACAAACCCTAGCTATCGCCAGAATCATCATCAAACCATCAACAACCCAAAAAGGATCATCAACAGGGCATACAAAATAATTCATCGACTATTGACACACTGTTGAGTTCTCAAAAATCAGACGCGCACCACGCTCTGACCGCTTTTGGCGGCGAGCCCTGGGGCTGTCGTAAACCTTAGCGGCTGCATTTCCGCCCGCCAATTCGGGGGTCCTGCCCTGCCGCTCACCTCCGCGCACGGATCTCGCCGGGATCGTCGGGCTGTCCTTCCGGACACGCACCCGCCCACCCGTCGAGGTGTGACTTGGAGGTGGTCAACCGGAGCCGGATGCCCGATCCATCGGATCTTGCTTCCCGCCGCTCTGGCGACTCGGAGAACACTAGGGGACGTATCGCGCTGACACAAATCGACCCGCGGTGAGCCGGGCCACAGTGGTGTCAGCGCAGGTCAGAGACGGGTTTCGGGCCGGTTGGAGGGGCCGGCTGTGGGGGTCGGGGCCACGATCCCGCGGGCATCCTGCGGGCTGGCGCAGCCGGCCAGGCGCAGCGACTCCACCAGCTCGTCGGCGTACTCCCGCAGTGCGCGGTCGACCCCGGCTCCTCCGTCTGCCGCGAGCGCGTGGAAGATCGGCCGCCCGACGAACACGGCGTCGGCACCGAGCGCGAGGGCGATCAGCGCGTGGAGGCCGCTGCGGATCCCGCCGTCGACGTAGACCTGCGCGGACTCCCCCACCGCGGCGCGCACGCCCGCGACGCAGTGGGCTGTGGCGAGCACCTGGTCGAGCTGACGTCCCCCGTGGTTGGAGATCCAGATCGCAGCGGCGCCTGCCTCCACGCACCGGCGGGCGTCGTCGGGACGCATCACCCCCTTGACGACGACCGGCAGGCCGGTCGTCTCCGCCAGCCAGCCGATGTCGGCCGGACCGAGGTCCATGGCCTTGGCACGGCTCTCGGGGTCCGCTCCGGTCGGCGTGGTCGCGTTGGCCCCGACCCAGGCGGGGTCGGCGACCTCCCAGACGCCGGGACCCTCCGGAAGCGAGTAGCGGGTCCCGATCAGGGGGGTGTCCGCGGTGAGCACGACGGCCTCCGCGCCGGCGGCCACCGCCGACTCCAGCAGGGGCACCGTGTCGCTGCGCTCGGCGGCGACGTACGCCTGGAGCCACCAGTGGGCCCCGGTGGACGCGACGTCGGCGAAGGTGCTGCCGGCGTTGCTCGACAGCACCATCGGGACGCCCGCGAGGTGAGCGGCGGCCGCCATCGTCACCTCGCCACCGGGATCGGCGGCACGCTGGAGCGTCATCGGGGCGATCCCCAGGGGAACGGCGAAGTCGGCGCCCAGCAGGGTGGTGCGGGTGTCGACCGTGCGCACGTCGCGCAGCACCCTGGGTGCGAGCCTCATGGCGTCCCAGGCGGCGCTCGCCTCGCCGAGCGAGATCTCGTTGCGGGCGCCCTCGGCGACGTACCGGAAGACGGCCGGGGGCAGTGCCTCCCGGGCCAGCGTCTCGACCTGGTCGAGCCACCGACGGGTCACGTGCGAGCCAGCTCCACGCCCGCGAACTTCTTCTTGCCCCGACGCAGCACCAGCCAGGAGCCGCCGATCAGGTCAGCGTCGGACGGGACGAAGTCGGGATCCTCGATCCGCTCGTTGTTGAGGTAGGCGCCACCTTCGCCGACGGTCCGCCGCGCCTCTCCCTTGCTGCGGGCGAGTCCGGAGAGCACGAGGAGGTCGACCATCGTCGGGACCTCCTGTCCCGCGTCCACGCGCGCGGCGCCCGCTTCGGTGAGCGCGGCGGCCAGGGTCGAGGGGCTGAGGGTGCGCAGGTCCCCGCCACCGAAGAGGGCCGCCGACGCGGCACGGGCGTGCCCGGTCTCCTCGGCACCGTGGACCAGAGTCGTGACGTGCTCGGCCAGCGCGCGCTGCCCGGCCCGCAGGAACGGCTTCTCGGCGGTCTGCGCCTCGAGCTGCGCGATCTCGTCACGGTCGAGGAACGTGAAGATCTTGAGCAGCTCGACGACCTTCTCGTCCTCGACGTTGAGCCAGAACTGGTAGAAGGCGTACGGCGACATCATCTCCGGGTCGAGCCAGAGGGCCCCGGACTCGGTCTTGCCGTACTTCGTGCCGTCGGCCTTCTCGATCAGGGGTGTCGCGAACGCATGCACCTGGTCGCCGTCGGAGCGTCGGACCAGCTCGACTCCCCCGGTGAGGTTGCCCCACTGGTCGCTCCCGCCGAACTGGAGGGTGACTCCGTGGTCGCGGTGCAGGCTCAGGAAGTCCATGGACTGGAGCAGGACGTAGCTGAACTCGGTGTAGCTGATCCCCGCCTCGAGCCGGGACCTGACGACCTCTCGAGCCAGCATCCGGTTGACGGGGAAGTGCTTGCCGATGTCGCGCAGGAAGTCGATGACCGACATGGACGCCGTCCAGTCGTAGTTGTTCACCATCGTGGCTGCGTTGCCGCCCTCGAACGAGAGGAACGGCTCGATCTGGCTGCGCACCTTCTCGACCCAGTCCTTGACGGTGTCGAGCGAGTTGAGGGTGCGCTCGCCCGACTCCTTGGGGTCACCGATCATGCCGGTCGCGCCGCCGACCAGGATGTACGGCGTGTGGCCGGCCTCCTGCAGCCGGCGCGCGGTCAGGATCTGGACCAGGCTTCCCATGTGCAGGCTCGGCGCGGTCGGGTCGAAACCGACGTAGAACCGCACGCTCCCCTGGCCCAGCGCCTCGCGCAGGGCGTCGAGATCCGTCGAGTGGGCGATCAGGCCGCGCCACTCGAGGTCGTCGAGGAGGGTGGGGTCGATGGACACGCGTGGGCCTTCCGGGGTCGGGGTACGTCAGGGACCAGCCTGCCGCATCCCGCGAGCGGTCGCCCACCCGGTTTCCCCGGGCGGGATTCGAGGGCCATCGTAGGATCCGGTAGGAGGGAAAGGGCAGCACTTGATCGCAGGGAGGTACACCCTCGACCGGGAGATCGGTCGAGGCGGCATGGGCGCTGTCTGGCTCGCGCGTGACGAGACGCTGGGTCGCGACGTCGCGATCAAGCGGATCGGCACGGCTCCGGGCGGCGAGTCGGCGGACCTCGCCCGCGCCGAGCGCGAGGCCCGGCTGGCGGCGCGGCTCAACCACCCGCACGTGGTCGCGATCTTCGACCTGATCACCCAGGACGACGAGCGCTGGCTGGTGATGGAGTACGTCGAGAGCGTGACCCTCTCCGGCCTCGTGCAACGAGACGGCGCCCTGACGCCCGACCAGGCCTGTCCCCTCATCCGGCAGGCGGCCGACGCCCTGACGGCCGCACACGCGGCCGGGATCGTCCACCGCGACGTGAAGCCGTCCAACATCCTGGTCACCGAGGACGGGCAGGTGAAGCTCTCGGACTTCGGCATCGCGCGTGCCGAGGCGGACGCCTCGCTGACCCAGACCGGGCTCGTCACCGGCTCTCCCGCCTATCTCGCGCCCGAGGTGGCATCGGGTCAGATGGCCACGACCGCGAGCGACGTGTGGTCCCTCGGCGCCACGCTGTTCCACGCGCTCGCCGGGCGGCCGCCGTACGAGGTCGGCGACAACCTGATGGGCGCCCTGTACCGGATCGTGCACGAGGAGCCCCCGCGCCTGCCCGACGCGGGCTGGCTGGCGCCGCTGCTCGAGGCGACGATGACCCGCGACCCCGCCGACCGCTGGTCGATGCAGCAGGTCCGGGACGCCCTGCACGCGGGTCCGGACGGAACCCTGGTGCACCCCGCACCGATCGCGGCAGCAGCTCCTCCGGAGTCGGGTCGCACGGAGGTTCTGCCCCAGGCGGTGCCGCCCGTCGCGGCCGACGCAACCCACCGGCGACGAAGGGCCGTCGGGCCTCTGCTCGTCGCCGGCGCAGTGGCCCTCCTGGTCGGCCTGATCGTCTGGGCAGCGCTCGCCTCCCGGGGCCCCGACGAGGGAACGCCCGCCGCCGGGGACCAGACGTCGAGGACGCCGGACCCGACCGGCACCAGGTCGGCGACGCAGTCCCCCTCGCCGTCTCCGTCGAACTCGCCGAGTCCGGACACGGGGCCGACGGAGCAGGGGATGGAGCAGTTCATCGGCAGCTACCTCGTCACCGCGGCCGCCGACCCCGCAGCGGGATTCACGATGCTGACCGCGGGCTTCCAGCAGGAGAGCGGCGGCCTGGCGGGCTACCGGAGCTTCTGGGACCGGGTGGACAGCGCCGAGCTCCAGTCGGTTCAGGCCGATCCGGACTCGCTCACGGTCGACTACACGGTGGCCTACGAGATGGACAGCTCGGGTCCGGGCTCCGGGGACTCGACCGACGACGTGAGCCTCACACTCGAGTTCGACGACGGTGACTACAAGATCGCCGGGGAGAGCTGAGCCGAGAACGGCAGCGTGACGTAGCGACGCACGTAGTGTCCCGGGGCGAAGGCGCCAGCGGCGGCGTCCACCACGAAGTCCGGCAGGGTCGTGAGCAGCTCCTCCAGCACGACGCGCGCCGCCAGCCGCGCGGCGGCCGCACCGAGACAGTGGTGGGCACCGTGGCCGAAGGCGAGGATCCGGCGCGGAGCGCGCACGACGTCGAGACGGTCGGCATCGGGGCCGAACTCGCGGGGGTCACGGTTGGCGGCGGCGTAGAGCAGCAGGACGCGTGCGCCCGCGGGGATCCGACGTCCCCGCAGCTCGACCTCGCGGGTCGTGGTGCGGGCCAGGCCCTGGACCGGACTGGCGAGCCGGAGCAGCTCCTCGATCGCGTCGGGTATCAGATCCGGGTCATCGACCAGCACCTGTCGCTGGTCGCGGTGCTCGGTCAGCAGCTCGAGGGTGACCCCGAGCAGACCGGTCGTGGTGTCGTTGCCGCCGGCGACCATGGTGAACGCGAAGCCGAGCATCTGCAGGACGCTCACGTCGTCGCCGGCCCGGACGAGCTGCGAGACGGTGTCCTCACCCGGGTCGGCGCGGCGGCGCTCGATGAGCTGCGTGAAGTAGTCGAACATCTCGGCGGCCGCCCCGGCACTGGCCGCCGCATCTGCGTCGGCGGTCGCGGCCACGATGGCCTCCGTCCAGCGGTCGAACCGGGGCCGGTCCTCCTCCGGCACGCCCAGGTAGTGCGCGACGAGCAGGCTCGGGAGCGGCTTGAGCAGGGCCCCGACGATGTCGGTCTCACCCTGCTCGGCAACCTCGGCGAGCCGCGAGCGCACGAACGCCCTCACCTGAGGCTCCAGGTCGCTGACCTGCCGCGGGGTGAAGCCGCGGGCCACCATCCGTCGGAACACGGTGTGGTCCGGAGGGTCGAGCATGACCATCGGGGCGAAGCCCTCGACCAGGTCGAGCTCGGTCTCCCCGTCGGTCATGGTGAGACCCCGGGCGCTGGAGTACGTCGCCGTGTCGCGCGCCGCGTCGTAGACGTCGGCGAAGCGGCTGAGCACCCAGAACCCACCGGCGTCGTGCACCGGATCGAGCTCGCGCAGCTCGGCGTACGACGCCCACGGGTCGCGCCACGTGTCACCGGAGCGCGGCTCGAACAGCGGCATGGAACACGTTCTAGCACAACGGTCCGGACCGGGGGCGGCCCGACGGGACGGATCGCTGCGCGTTCTGGTAGGACAGGGGCAGGACGCGCCGCCGTGGCGCGCGGGAAGGATGGAGCCATGAGGGGTCTGTTCGGGCTCGTCGTCGCCATTTGGCTGGTGATCGGGTTGATTGCCGCCTTCCAACGCGGCTACTTCGGCGACGACAGGGACGTCAGCTGCAAGACGTTCGGCGACACGGCGCTCACCGTCGTTGCCGGACCGCTGAACTACATCGGGGTCAACCCCAAGATCCAGTGCAAGGACGCGCCCGAACCGTCGCGGTGAGGTCGGGCCGCCGTCGTCCGGTCAGGCGTCGGGGCAGTGCCCCGCGACCAGGAGAGCCGGCAGGCGCCCGGCCAGGTCGAACGCTCCGGAACCCGGGTTCTGGTGGGCGAACACGATGAAGCGTGTCGCTCCCACGGTGAACGTCCACGCGTCGTACTCACCGTCCGAACCGGGTACGACGGCGCTCTCGGCCGGCCGGCCGGCCATCGTGGTCCGCCCGAGCTCGAGGTCCTCGAGCCTCGCCTGCGTCCCCGACGACTCGAAGATGGTCCGCCGCATCGACTCGACCGCGGGGAACCGGGAGCTCCGGTCCGTGGCCCAGACGTAGACCACCCCGTCCGCGTCCTTCTCGTTCCGGGCTCCCAGAAGTACCCACGCCAGCTGCTCCACGGCCAGGTCGCGCCCCGCCGAGAAGTCGGCGTTGAGCGCCGCCCGGTCGAGGTCGAGTGCGTGCAGGCCGCCGACGAGGTCGAGTGCGAGATGCTGCCCGCCGTGCTCGAGGTCGACGCAGTCGACGTCCAGGATGGCGGGCGCGCCGGAGGGAGCCGGAACCGCGGGCCCGGACCCGGGGCTGCACGCCGCCCCCGCGAGAAGCAGCACGCCGGCCGTCACGACCCGCGGGGTTGAGGGCATCGAGCGCACCGCGGCAGCGTATCGACCGACGGCTGGTCCGCGCCGGTGTTCGGCGCGGGCGTCGATAGGCTCCCCCACTGCAGGGGGCGGTAGCTCAGCTGGTTAGAGCAAGCGACTCATAATCGCTCGGCCGTCGGTTCAAGTCCGACCCGCCCCACCGACGCTGCCGAGAGGCGAGGCGAGCAGCAGCGTCTCCAGCCACCGGGGCACCGCTCCGCCCCACTCGGCCAGCTCGGCGTCGTTCATGGAGACACTGCACCGGGCCCAGCACTCGACCCGCGCAAGCCGAGCGAGCTGCAGCCCGGCGGGGAGGGCCGCGCGCAGGGCCGGGAGCGGGGCGAGGTCGCTCCACACCTCCAGCGCCGGTTCGACGACCCGCCACAGGCGCGGGTCGGCGGGGCCG
>NZ_DASSXS010000316.1:0-2568 GCF_035703625.1 Nocardioides sp.
GGCGGCCGGCTACACCAGCATGACCGTGGCGGACAGCCTGATCTACCCGCAGGAGTCCGACTCGACCTACCCCTACACCGACACCGGCGACCGGGAGTTCCTCGAGGACAAGGAGTTCATCGAGACGATGGTGCTGACCGCACACCTGGCCGCGGTCACCTCGACCCTGAGGTTCACCCCGTTCGTGCTCAAGCTGCCGGTGCGCCCGCCCGTGCTGGTCGCCAAGCAGGCGTCGTCGGTGGCGTTCCTCTCGGACAACCGGCTCGGCCTCGGCGTGGGCCTCTCCCCGTGGCCCGAGGACTTCGCGGCCCTCGGCGTGCCCTGGGAGCGCCGCGGCAAGCGGATGGACGAGTGCATCGACATCCTGCGCGGGCTCACGACCGGTGACCACTTCGGCTACGACGGCGAGTTCTACTCCTTCGCCCCGCTCAAGCAGACCCCGGCGCCGACCGAGCCGATCCCGATCCTGGTCGGCGGCCACAGCGACGCCGCACTGCGCCGGGCGGTCGTCAAGGGCGACGGGTGGATGCACGCCGGCGGCGACGGCGAGGAGCTCGACCGGCTGCTGGCGCGACTGGCGGAGATCCGGAAGGCCGAGGGCGACGATCGGGACGACTTCGAGGTGCACGTCATCTCCTACGACGCCTACGACCCCGACGGGGTGAAGCGGCTGGCCGACAAGGGGGTCACCGACTGCATCGTGGGCTTCCGGGTGCCCTACATCACCGGCCCGGACACCGAGCCGCTGGACAAGAAGGTCGCCCACCTCGAGCAGTACGCCGAGAACGTGATCGCGCGTGTCTGACCAGCTCACCCGGCCGTTCACCGACGCGGTCGCCGAGGCGGAGGAGCTGATCCGCAACGCCGCGTTCATCCGCTCCGAGGCCGACCTCGACGAGGGCTACGCCTACCTCGCCGGCCGGATCCGGGCGTCGCTCCAGATGGCCTTCGACCACGACCTCGAGCGTCCGGTGCTGATCAACTCCACCCACCAGTTCGCCCGCCAGGGGCTCGACAACCCCGACGCGCTCTACTGGTCGGCGTACCTCACCGAGGACGCGGAGTACGTCGTGCGCGGCAGGCGCGGCACGACGGCCGACCTGTCCTTCCAGGTGATGGGGGGCACCTACTCCGCCGACAGCGCACCGGAGTCGCTCGCGGCCTTCGACGACAGGGAGCTCGACGTGGCGCCGGACGGCAGCTTCGAGTGGCGGTTCGGGCCGCTGCCCGGCGCCAGGACCCTGATCGTGCGCGAGGTCTACAACGACTGGGACGCCGAGGAGCGCGGCTCGCTGTGGATCGAGCGGAGCGACCGCGTCGGCCGGCCGGCCACGGTGCCGACGCGGCAGCGGCTGGCCAAGCAGTACGAGATCGCCGGAAAGCTGCTGACCGGGTCGATCCGGACGTGGTTCGCGTTCCCGCAGTTCTTCCAGTACCAGGAACCGGCCAACACCCTCACGGTCCCGAAGCCGACCCCGGGCGGGCTGGCCTCCCAGATGTCGTCGATCGGCCACTACGAGCTCGACGACGACCAGGCACTGGTGGTGACCGTGCCCGAGTGCGTCGACTGTGCCTACCAGTCGATCCAGATCGGCTCGGACTGGTACGCCTCCACCGACTACGAGACCCACCAGACGTCCCTGACCAAGGCCCAGTCGGCGGTCGATCCCGACGGCGTCCTGCGCTACGTGATCTCAGCGCAGGATCCCGGCATCGCCAACTGGCTGGAGACCACCGGGCACCGCACCGGGCCGATCATGCTGCGCTGGCAGCGCCTCGAGCGCGACCTCACGGAGAGCGACGGGCCCACCGTCGAGGTGGTGCCCTTCGACGAGCTGCCCTCCCGCCTGCCCCACTACGCGGCGACCCGGATCGATCCTGCCGACTACCGAGCCCGGATCGCGGCCCGCCAGCGCGCCGTGGCCAGGAGGATGCTCTCGTGACCGCCGTTTCATCAAGGTATGTAGACGAAGCCACACTTCCCGGGACGAATTCGGCACGGGAACCGCGGCTCCACCTGCATCCCTTGATGAAACCGCAGCCTGCGGGGACCCCGCGATGACGAACCTGCTCGAGGACAAGGTCGTCGTGCTGTCCGGCGTCGGGCCCGGCCTGGGCCGTGCGCTGGGCGAGGAGGCGGCGCGGATGGGGGCCGACCTGGTGCTGGTCAGCCGCACCGAGCGGCGGCTGGAGAAGATGGCCGAGGTGGTCCGCTCCCACGGACGCCGGGCGCTCGTCGTCCCCACCGACGTCACCGACGAGGACGCGGTCGTGAACATGGTGCAGACCACCGTCGGCGAGTTCGGTCGCGTCGACGTGATGCTGAACAACGCGTCGCAACCGGGCACGGACCTGCACGTGTGGGAGCAGACGCTCGAGAACTGGAACCGCTGCATCGCGGCCGTGGTCACCGGGCCGATGCTCTGCACGCGCGAGGTGTTGAAGCAAAGCATGCTCGACCAGCGGTCCGGCTCGATCGTGAACTTCTCGTCGACGGCGTCGATCAACGGGCACCCCCGCAAGAGCCACTATGCGGTCGCGAAGAGCGGGCTGCGGCTGCTCACGAAG